>JAEEHV010000093.1 GCA_016280955.1 Candidatus Gastranaerophilales bacterium
GAATACGAGTCCGTAAAGAAAGTAATAAGTGATAATATCGAACGAACGTTCGGTATATTCTCATAAGATGTAAGATGAAGATTTCCCTTTTTAATCCCTTTTCCCTTTTTCCGCTTGAGTTAAAACTCAAGCTTTTTTTTGGGGGGTAAATATATTTTGGTTGGTTGAACAGAGTACAAGATTAATGCGAATAGCCATTGAAGCAAAATTCAAAGGTTGGGGGGGAATGTATTTTAGTTGGTTGGTGAAATTACAAAATGGATGTATCAGGCGAATAAGGTTAATGAATTATTATAATTATCTGCGATATATTATTGCAGTATCGGTACAATATATGTTATATTTATATAGTAGTTTTAACAGAAAGGGAGTTTATATGGCAGGTAAAGTTTTAGTAGCATATTATTCATATTCCGGCAATACAAAAAGTGTTGCGGAAAAAATTCATTCAATTGTAGGTGGTGATTTATTTGAAATCAAAACCGTACAGAAGTATCCTGCCAATTATAATGAAGTTATAAATCTTGCCAAAAAAGAAAAAGCAGAAAATTATAAACCTCAGCTTGTAGAAATGCCGGACATTTCAGCATATGATAAAATTTATCTCGGCTCTCCGGTATGGTGGTATACATTTGCTACTCCGATAAAATCATTTCTTGCGGGTGCGGATTTTTCCGGAAAAGTTATAATTCCGTTTTGTACTCACGGCGGTGGCGGAGCTGCGGAAACCTTCAGTGATATCAAGAATTTTTGCCCTGATTCTGTAGTAAAAACGGGGTATGCAATTTATGAGCGTTCTGTTAAACCATCTGAAATGGAAAACTGGATAAATGGTGAAGCATAGACTGTAATGCTCTAAAATTATATATTTTTACATTTGAAAATGGTTTGTTATATAATACAAGTTATGAACCATTTCAGATTTTTAACATCGGGAGAAAGCCATGGGAAGTGCCTTAACGCAATAATAGAAGGTATTCCTGCAGGCTTTCGGATAAAACGTACAGTTATAAATGAGGACTTATCCCGCAGACAGGTAGGATACGGCAGGGGCGGTCGTATGCAGATAGAGCATGATACCGTTGAGATTAAGTCCGGTGTACGATTTGGTAAAACAACCGGAGCTCCTGTATGTTTGGAGATAAAGAATAAAGATTATGATAATTGGCGTGATGTTATGGAAACAGATGCTCTGAATTCACCAAGTCAGGAGGTTCTGAAAAAAATAGAGGAAAAAACATTTACAACTGTCCGTCCCGGACATGCCGATTATGCAGGGGCAATAAAATATAATTTTTCCGATTTGAGAAATGTACTGGAACGTTCAAGTGCCAGAAAAACAGCGATAGAAGTTGCTGTAGGTTCGGTAGCAAAACAGATTTTAATGGAATTTGGTATAAAAGGGTTTTCACATGTTATTCAGATAGGGAATGTGAAACTTGATTTTTATCCCAAGACTTATACTTTGATAAAAGAAAAAGCAGAAAAATCCGATGTCAGATGTTCTGATGATTTAACTTCGGACAGAATGCGTAATGCAATAGATGAAGCTTCGCAGGCAGGTGATACCTTGGGCGGCAAATTTGAGGTTATATACGGGAATCTGCCGATAGGGCTTGGTTCTTATGTACACTGGGACAGAGCATTAGACGGACGAATTGCACAGGCAATAATGAGTATTCCGGCAGTAAAGGCTGTAGAGGTCGGTGCAGGAGTGGATAGTGCGGCTTTAAAAGGTTCGCAAATGCATGATGAACTTTTTGTAAAGAATAAAAATGTGTACAGAACAACGAATAATGCGGGTGGTTTGGAAGGCGGAATGACGAACGGAGAGACACTGGTAATCAAAGGAACAATGAAGCCGATACCTACAATGCGCAAGTCGCTTGCAACAATAGATATAAAGGAAAAAACTCCGGATTCGGCACATTTTGAGCGCTCTGATACCTGTGCGGTTCCGGCTTGTGCGGTAGTAGCAGAATCAAGGATTGCAATTATTCTGGCGGATGCCTTGTTGGAAAAACTGGGCGGTGATAATATTGATGAATTACGGGAAAGTTTTAAACAGCTAAAATTCAATTAGATTAAGAGGAAAGTATGAATAATATTATTCTTGTAGGAATGCCGGCATGCGGTAAAACAACAATAGGAAAGCTGTTAAATGAAGAATTACCGGATTTTACACTTATTGATACGGACAGTTTGATTGAAAAAACTCAGGGAATGAGTATAAGTGATATTTTCAGGAGATATTCCGAGGATTATTTCAGAAAACTTGAATATGAAACTATTAAAATGGTATGTACCGGAAAGAATAAAATTATATCAATCGGCGGCGGTGCATTTGAGAATCCGGGAAACAGAGCAATACTTCTCGGGTTTGGAAAAGTTTTTTATTTGAAATCAGACCTTGATATATTATATTATAGAATATCAAAGGACAGTACCCGTCCTTTGCTTCAAACCGAAAATCCAAGAGCTGTGCTCGAGCAGATGCTTAAAAGACGGGAAGATAATTATAAAAAAGCACATTGTATCATTGATACCGGAAGTGCGGAACCACAAGAAATAGTCAGGATAATAATAAATGAGGCAGATACTCAAAGTTCAAATAAGTGATGAAAAAGAATACCTGATAGAAATATCGGATTCTGATTTTGTAAAATTTAATCAGGAAATTTCGGAATATACAAAAGGTCAGAAACGTCTTATTGTAATGTCTAAGAAGGTATATAAACTTTATTCTGACAGTTTATTATTCAAAGACGATGAAATTTTTATCTTTCCTGACGGCGAAAAAGAAAAGAATTACAAAAATTATTTGCGAATAATGCAGCGAGCAATAGAGCTTGGTTTGACAAGAAAAGATGTAATAATTGCTGTAGGAGGCGGTGTTGTCGGTGATGTGGCAGGTTTTGCGGCATCAACATATATGCGTGGGATTGATTTTATTCAGGTGCCTACAACAATACTTTCGGCAGTTGATTCGTCTGTCGGCGGTAAAACGGCAATAGATTATGCCGGTAACAAAAATGTAATAGGTACTTTTTATCAGCCCAAGAAAGTTTTTATAAACATAAACTTTTTTGGTACATTGGATAAAAAACAGTTTATGTCCGGCATGGGGGAAGTTATTAAATATGCCCTGATAGAAGACAGTTGTAAATACAGAGTTCCTCAGTTCCTGTTTGAGTTTTTAACTTTGGGTTATGAAAAAATAATGGAGCTTGAACCTTTGACAACGGTTCGGCTGATAGAATATTGCTTAAACTTAAAGGCAGCAGTTGTTGCTCAGGACGAAAAAGAATGCGGACTCAGAAAAATTCTTAATCTAGGACATACGCTCGCTCATGCACTGGAAAGTATAACTAAATATTCAAAATATACTCATGGTGAAGCAGTTGTTTACGGCTTGTTTTTTATAACGGCATTTGCGTATAAACAGGAGTATATTAATTATTCATATTTCAGACTTATAAATGAACTTCTGGAAAAATACGGATTTGCACCGCTGAAACAAAAATTTTCACCAGCAGAAATTGTTAAGTATATGCAAAAAGATAAAAAATCTACGGCAGATAAAATAACATTTATTATTCCTTGTGATAAGAAACAGGTTAAAGAGATTAAATTAACTCCTTATGAAGCGGAATGTGCCATAAAGGATATTCTCTGGCATCCGATACAATACAAAAAATAGAGCCAATCAGCATCTTTTCGTGATTTTACCAATTATCCCGATTAAATCAACCTCCTCAAATAAATTTGCCCTTCCCCTATTGATATTTGGTATTATTTCCGATACAATTTAAAAGCAGAAAGACGGAAAGGGATATTTAGTATGAGCGGACACTCAAAGTGGTCAACTATCAAGCATAAGAAAGCAAAAACGGATTCTCTGAGGGCGGCAGAATTTCAGAAATATTCAAGGGAGCTGATTGTAGCATCAAAACTTGGCGGATCGGATCCGGCAGGTAACTTCAGATTAAGAACAGCAATAGAAAAAGCAAAAGCGGCAGGACTTCCGAATGACAATATAAAAAGAGCAATTGAGAAGGGCTCCGGTGCAGGAAATAATGAAAACTATGATGAGATGACTTATGAAGGATATGCAGCAGGCGGTGTTGCAGTAGTAATCGAGGCTATGACAGACAACAAAAACAGGACGGCAGGCGATATCAGAAGTTATTTCACAAAATTTAACGGCAACCTTGGTGAAACAGGTTGTGTAGGTTATATGTTTGACAAAAAAGGATGTATAACATTCGAAAAAGATTCAGTTGATTTTGATGCATTGTTTGAAGCTGCAATAAATCTTGATGCGGATGATATTGTTGAAGAAGAAGACGAATACAAGGTATATACATCAATTCCGAATCTTCAGCCGATAGCGGAAGGTTTGGAAAAAGAAGGATTCAAATCCGTAACTGCTGAATTTACAAGAGTACCTCAAAACACGATTGAAATAACTGATGAAAAGACGGCAGTTAATATAATGAGATTATTAGGCAGATTAGAAGAACATGATGATGTTCAGAATGTATATGCAAACTTTGATATAGATGATGATTTAATGTCAAAGATAGAAGAACAAATATAATAAGTACATAAGGAGATTTTAATTATGATGAATATGATGAATATGATGAAACAGGCTCAGAACATCCAAAAAAGATTAAAAGAAACTCAGGATGACTTAAATTTAATGGAAATATCAGGCGAAGCAGGAAACGGTTCCGTTAAGGTTATTTGTGACGGCAAGGGCTTGTTTAAATCAATAAAACTGAGTGCTGAAGCAATCAACCCCGAAAATCCTTCTTCAGTATCCGAAGATACAATAGAGATGCTTGAAGATTTGATTACGGCAGCTATCAACCAAACTTCCGGAAAAGCACAGAAAGTAATGGAAGAAAAAATGAAAGCTGTAACCGGCGGAATCTCAATTCCGGGATTATTCTAGAGTTAAAAAAGAGTATTCGTAATGATTTATCCAAAATCAATAGCGACATTAATAGAGCAATTTCAAAAGTTTCCGTCCGTTGGTCCTAAATCGGCTCAACGGATGGCTTTTCAGGTGTTAAAGATGCCGCTGAGTGAAGTGGAAAAGTTTGCTAATGCAATAATTATGGCAAAGCGCTCAGCCAGAACGTGTGAAGTTTGTTATAACATTTCTACCCAAAGCCCTTGCGAGATATGTTCATCAAATAATCGTAGCAGGTCTGTAATTTGTGTTGTTGCGGAAACAAAGGACCTGATAGCTATAGAAAAAACCAACGAATACAGAGGATTATATCATGTATTGCAGGGCTTAATTTCTCCGATTGACGGGATTGGGGCAGAAGATATACGTATAAAAGAATTATTAACCAGATTAACCGACGAAACTGTCCAGGAGGTGATTTTGGCACTTTCTCCTTCCGTAGAGGGTGAAGCTACAAGCTTGTATCTGACTAAACTGATTAAACCTTTCGGAATAAAAATCTCAAGGATAGCATTCGGACTTCCTGTCGGGGCGGATTTGGAATTTGCAGATGAAGTTACACTTGCAAGAGCTATTGAGGGCAGAAGGGAATTATAATACAAAGGAGTTTATAGGATGCAGGTAACATTACAAGTACAGAAACCAACTATATTCACAGGCGAAAAGGGAAAGAAATTTATTAATAAAAATATAAAAAGACCGGGGTATTGGGATAAAACTGATGTTCTGGTTGACAAAATCAAAGATGAGTTTGGATTTAAGTCAGAAAAAAGTAATGATATTTTAGAAGCACTCGTTGATGAGATAAAAAATTTAAGACGTGCATTATTTGAATCAGAACACGATATTGAAAATCTTAAAAAGAATAATAAATGGCTGCAACATGTAAACAGAATCAATGCAGCCGATTTGGAAGATAAAAATCGTGAAGTAGAACATTTGCGCTACTCTAATCATATATTAAGACGATAACATTTTGATTTTTATAAAATAATCACTATAATATTATTATGAAAAAATTAGTGGCATTATTAATAGTTTTGAGTTTTGCATTACCTTCACAGGCTTTTTTCTGGAACAAAAAGAACAAAGCACTTGAAAAAGAGCTTCAGGGTAAAGGATATGCAGGTTCATTGCCTGATATTGAAAGCAAAGTACAAAAGTCAAAACCAAAAGCTGCGGAACCTGTCTTTACACCGAGTGACGGATTTGATAATCCTTCGGATTTAAAGCCCGTTCCTAAGGACAATCCGGCATTTATTGATATAATTCAGAAAAAGGATAAGACTTCACAATATACAAACGATTCAAATAATATTATACCAATGCTGGAAAAATTGTATGACTGTATAGATAATAATGAAAGCTTGCAGTTGTTTGTTTCCAAGGCGAATGTTTTAACCACAAATCTTGATTATTTTATTGAAAAATATAACGGTAAGCCGGAGGGATATTACGAATCATACAGGCAATTATCAGAGGTAAACCGATATACAAAAACAATAATGACATTACGCAGAGAGGCGGTAACATATCAGCGGTATTTAGCATATCAGGAGAGCGGTTCAATATATAATCCTGCAAATATAGAGCAGCAACTTGAGTATTTGAAAGAGGAGCTTAATAAGGCAATATTGCTGCTCAGGGAAGAGGGATAAACAGGGTTATATAATAAAAACGGGGATAAATTAATATTTATCCCACTAAGAATTAAGAATAGCTGGAAGTATGAAAAAGATTTAATAATTATATTTAAACCAAAACAACTTTTGATTCATATCGGCAAGGTGGCTAATATTTGGATTATTCTGCAGCACACCCCGGCTAACCCTCATGATTTGACAAACCGTATTGCTCTTGATATATTGAGGATAATCAGTTTTGACAACTAAATAATGGCAGGGGTAAATAATCTCGGTTGGTATTGTTTACTACTGATTTAAAGCAAGGGCATGTGGTGGAATGGTAGACACGCTAGTCTTAGGAACTAGTGCGAAAGCGTGGGAGTTCGAGTCTCTTCATGCCCACCATACTTTTTTCTTTACTAAAAAGAAAAAAGTAGGCAAAAAAGAAAAGAACATTTTGGCTTGTAAATATAACTACAAGCCTTTTGTTTTATCAGGGAGTTTTATCATATGACAAATTATGAAAAAGAATTCAAATTTAGTTTTGGAAAAAATTACTACGTATATTTATTGCTAATTATACCAATTCTTTTTGGTGCAATTTTTTATAAAAATGATTTGTCAGAAAATCAGACACTACTGTTTGTTCTTTTTATACTTACAACAGCAACGGTTTTGGGTTACCTTTTAGCATATAAAAAAGTTATATTCTCATATTACGACAATTATATTAATATTGCTTTTAAAGGCGGATATTTCAGTTTGAGAAATAAAGAATACAACATAAATATAGCAGAAATAGCGGAATACAAAGAACGTAAAAGTTACAAAGGGTGCGGATATATGCAATTTGTAATGAAAGATGCTTCTATTATAGAGATAGCATATTCTCCTTACGTTGATACATATATTGATTTACGTTCGGAAATACTTGATGTCCTTTCAGAAAACAATATAAAAAGGACATGTGTTTTATAGTTTATAGGTCGGGTTTTAACCCGACAAAAACTTTGTTAATCATTCTAAATCTAATTCTGATATTTTGTATTTATCATCAAAGTTACACCAATTTATATCATATAAATTGTTATTAGCATATTTTTTAAAAGTTGAATATTCCCAGTCTTTGGGTGCAATGTTATAATGTTTCATTGGATTATAATGAATATAATCAATGTGTTTGTTTAAATCATTTTCATCCAAAATAATATGAGCCCAATATCTGCTCTGCCATACACCTTTTTCTTTTTTATGCTTTTTACCTTCTGTCAAATCTGAATTATCGATATTAATATTACGGGAAAAATATGTTTTAAAATATTTAATAATATTTGGATAATCATCAATATTTTCTGGTTGTATGATAAAATGGATATGGTCTTTTAAAATTACAATAGCCTCAATATTAAATGAAATTTTTGTTTTTGCGTATGTTATTGAAGTTTTAATCAAATCTATATAATCCAAAAGGAATTGTTTTCGATTATATGTGACAATCGTGATAAAGACCATCGAATTCGGTATAAAATAGCGTTTATAATTCATTCTTGTATTATACAATAAGTTTTTGTCGGGTTAAAACCCGACCTATTCTGTTCGTAAAATAGAATTGTACAAGAAATAAATTAATTGATTTTAATCAGGTGTGCGAGAGGGGATAATTCCGTTATTTATTTTCTAAATCAACATATTTTGTTGTATCCAGTTTGGTTTTGTCATACTTTAAATCATATATTTCATCACCAACTGCATGGTATTGTTTTGCGGCCAAATCATATCCTTCTTCTGCTTTCTTTATTTGTTCCGGGGTTACTTTACCGGAATCATCTTGCTTTAAACGGGTCATTTCTCTTGCATATTTAGTCATATCATTAGAGTGTTTTTTCTGAAGTTTTACCAAATCTTTCATTTGAACTTTTTGTTCGGGAGTTAAATCTCTTTCGATACTTTTCCACATTTCTTCTCTTTTAATGCGGACTAAATTCTGCATTGCGAAATGTATATCCTGATAGGTTTCTCCAAACTTCTTCCATGCCATTTCAAAAAATTCATAAATTTCATTTCCGGTTAGAATTGCAACTTTTTCATCATTTTTATTATCTGTATTTGCCTTTATGAACATATCATTCAAATCAGCGGATTTTAATTCAGCTTCCGGTATTTTTTTCTTCTTTAAATAGTCCATTATATCCGTCATTTTAAGTTTTATATCAATCTTAATGGTATTTGCTCTAAAATGCGGATTGCAGTTGTTGTTTTGGATTCTTTGTACTTGCATCTTTATATCCCTTTCTCAAACTATATTATATTATAAAACTCATAAAAATATAATTTGTTATTTGGGGTTGCGTGGTACAATTATTTGCACTTTACTATGTAAAAACTTTATTTATCCTAATATTCTTTTCAGGGCTTCAATGTTTATAGTTCCTGTTTTTGAATCCATACACTCATCTATTGAAAATCGTTTGCACTTAATGCCTTTTATTGTATCCGGACTGATATCGTGGTTAAAAATGTACTCAACAGCATTATGTTTTTCAAGCTGCGTAAGTTGACTGCATTTATATCCGTAATGTATTTTTTGTTTCATTTCCTGCATAAGTTGCTCAAGCTCCTGTTTTGTCATAAGACCGTTATCCAAAATATATTTTTCAAACTGAGCTCTGTAGTTATCGTTATATAACATTCTGAGGCTGAATTTTTTATTTAAGCCTTTTTGTAATCTATAAACTAAATCCTGATAATAGAAAAAATCTTCCTGTGTTCTGATTCTTAACTTTCCATTTCTTAATAAACTTTCAACGGGAATCCTTATTACTGCTAAATTTGAACTATCCTTATTTGTGTCATTGGCATGGGTTAATATTGATTTGCATAAATTCCGTTTTTTATCGCCGACACAAAGGTATCTGGTTAAGAAATTTTCTTTATCAAGCAAATACACTCCGGGTAATTGCTCATTTGGAGAAACTTTTAGTGTATTCGATGAACGAATCAGGTTCATGTTTGTTTCAGAGGTAATATGATATAAATATTCCGGCATTTCAAACGGAATCAGGTTTCTTCCGTTAAATTCTGACATCTTCGGAATAATTCTTATCCTGCCGTTATTCAATTTTATAACGTTATATAAATCTTCAAATGTAATCTTTGAAATTGCTTTAAAAGTGTCACCGGCAGCTTGTCTTTCTGTCCGGAAAACAGTATTAGTTGCAGGTGTTAATGCATTTGTATTAACTCCCTTTCTGATTTTTTGGAGTATATTCAGTCCGACTCTTTTTAATCCCATATATAATACTTTTTCCCCTTACTTATATAAAGTATTTTTCTTTTTAATAATTGCTATTTTTCAGTAAACCAAATTAATAATATGCGTAATAACTTATTTTTTGATAATGTATTAGTATGGAATACAAATTAAAAAACGGACAAACGGTAATAATACGAAAACCTGTAGTTGATGATGCGGAAGCTGTTGTAAATATTATTTCTGCTGCAGATAAAGAAACAAATTTTCTGGCGAGAAATCCGGGAGAATTTTGTATAACTGCTGATGAAGAAAAGGTTTTTATCAGTAATATTCTTAATGATAGTGATACAGATTGGTTTGTTGCCGAATATGACGGTAAAATTGTCGGTCATTGTTCTGTCGGATTGGTGCGGAAATACGAACGTTACCGCCACAGAGCAGATGTTACGTTTGTGATATTAAAAAAATATTGGGGGCTGGGAATAGGCAGAATACTTATGCAGCAATGTATTGATTGGTGCCGGGATAAAAATGTTACTCAGATTGAACTTGGTGTAATATCTGATAATAAATGTGCAATAAGTTTGTACGAAAGTTTCGGATTTAAGACAATTGGCACTGTTCCGAAAGCAATGAAGTATCAGGATAATACTTTTGCGGATGAAAAATTGATGATGCTGGAATTATAAATCAAAATGTCAGAATTCAGACTATTGATTCCAAGCGGTATAAACAGTAAGTCTTATAGTATCCGGATCCTGCATTGAATATTTTTGATAAAATTCATCATTTATATACGAATCTAATTCTTTTTCTTTCAGATTCATTTGTGCTTTCAGTTCTTCCAGTTTTGATTTATAAGAATTGTATTCAGTGTCGGATTTAAATATTTTGATTTTTGATAATAAATCCTTCAAATCATCAACAATTCCGTATTTTTTATCAAATTCTTCTTTTAAATTTTCATATTTGCATTTGAGAACGGTAAACTCTCGGTAGAGTTTAATGACGTTGTTGCGTTGTTTTTCACTTCCGTATATTGGTAATCTTTTTCCGTTAGCACCGTGGTCATATTTTTCTCTTATGGTATCAACATCAAGTGTACCTTCGTATTCTGCTTGTATCATGTTTTCAAAAACATTGGTAACACCCATTTTCTTTGCTTTTTCAACTTCAGTTTTGTCCAGATATCCTTTAGTACCGGCATTTGTGTCCAAATCACTCCACGAAATGCTTAATGCCATGATAATATGTCCTCATATCTTATACTACTATATATAAAAAGTATATATCATAATAAAAATTGCTAAAATTTTAAGAATTATTAAGCGATTGTTAAAATTTATATTCCGGCATGGTAAAAAAGAAGCGGGCTGAACGAAGTTCAGCCCGCCCTTTTTAATATAAAATTGATGCAGAATTTTTTTAAATTATTTATACTTTTTCATCAAGTACCGGTTCTATATCAAGATTAGATATAGTTCTGCTTGCTCTTGCGAATTGTTTTGAACCCGGTGGTGTTGTGGCTGAAAGTGAGATTCCGAATCCGGCAGCAAGTCCTATGACAACACCTGCAACGGTTCCTAATATTTTTTTAGTCATGGAGCCTGCTTTCCATAATAAAAGAATCGGCACAGCTGCACCTATTGCACCGCATGTTGCTACTATATTTCTTCCGAGACTTCTCCGCCTGCGGAGATCTTCGTCGGAAGAATTTTCATCAACATATTTTTTAATTTTTGGTGCGGTTTCCATTATTGTTTTATATGAGGCTTCAAATGTATCCGTTTGTTCTTTTGGGATAGAGAATTTACCTGCTTTATTTCCTTCTGAATCAGTAACGTCATACACAATTCTGCCGTTAGGCAGAGTTCCGCTGCGTTGCACACTGCCGTATGCATACTGATTAATATTCCCGCCACTTAATGCAGTAACCATATTAAACACCTTAACACTATACTAAAATTTTAACACCTTTTTGAAAAACATGGAAGGGGTGAAATTTTTTTATTTTGAATTATCTGTCTGCATGTTTTTTAATGGGGAATGTAGGAATGTGGTGTATCAGATGGGATAAAATTAATCTAGCATTTTAATCTCCAATAGTATTCCACAAGGTAACTTATTGCATCAAATGGGTGTTCAAGGAATTTAAATTCGCGGTTAGATTTTATCTGAGTATGTGTCGGAACATCAACGACTGATGTTCCTTCTTTAAAAGAGAGGTTATAGATGTTATACAGAATCCATTTGCATCTTCTTGGATCAACAAACAAATGTCTTTCACCTTTTGAATTTTTAACTCTTGCATTAAATGCGGAAATTCTGTTCATTATAGGCGGATTGTAATCTCTGAGTCTGAATTTTACATTTTTATAGCCGTGTAAATTCAGAGCATTTTTAATAATTGCATAGTTTGTGTATTCGCTTTGTGTTGTTCTGTTATCACCTGATGCATCGCCGTTAATAATAATTTCAGCTTTATGATTCGGATATTTTTTAATAAATTCTTCGATACATTTTTGGGTGGATGTATTTTCAATTACAATTTCATCAAAGAAGTAAACATCATTAATATCTTTGTGAGCCAGTGCCCAGCACATAGGATCAACGTTAAAGTCACAAGTGAGGTGAAGTGGTAAATTCGGATTATATTTTAAATAGAGTTTATTTTCTTCATCAAAACCTTTTACAACAAGTCCTGAAGAATAATTCCCAAATTCTCCTAAAACGTTTATCCGATAGTATTCTTCATCATAACTTTCTTTCATCGATTGAATAAAATGCGGCGGAAGGTAAATGTTATTAGTTGTCGGAGCAATGATTAGTCTGTAGTTTTCTTTTGAATGTTCAACAAATCTTTGCCATATCCATCCTTTATCTCCCTGCGGATTTGTATGACCGAAAAGGCGGTACCTGAAATCTACCCAGTTTTTGCCCCTGTATGTATTTCTGAGCCTGCCGAGTAATTGTTTGAATGATGAATCTGAAATTTGAGAGGCTTCTTCTATTTCTGCCCAATGTAAATTTAGTGACTTAAATTTTTCAGGATCATCAAGTGCGGTAAAAAGAATATTAGAGCCGTTTGAAAATTTAATGGTTTTGTCAATTTTATTGTAGATATAATCTTTGTCAGGCATAAATCCGAGATTCTCAAGGTGGTCTAAATAAGCTGCCAAAGTTGTTTTTCTGACAAGTTCGTATTCTTTTGCTCCGACCATTCCTCTGCTGCCGGGATATTTCATTGCAAGAAGTATTCCCAGAAGAGAACCGCACCAGGTTTTACCGCTTCCGTATCCGCCCTGATAAATTGCAACATCAAGGGCATTTGTATGTGGTATTTCGATAAATTCTTTTTGCTTGTCTAATAATTTATAAATCAATTTATCCTCCTTATTAATCAAGACAATAATCCGGCCAATTATTAACTGTTTGGTTTTAATCATTTGATATGGCAGAAGGCAATAAGGTGATTAAAATAATTCCTTATTGCCTGTGTGCCTTTTTTGCCCTTATATCCTGTCGTTTTAATTATTATTCACTTCTTTCCAATTGCAGAAAATGGTCTGAAAACATGCAACAGAATTTTTCATAAAGAATCTTTTAGGAGCTGTAATGCCGCTGCTTTCCAGAAGTGCGTTAAATACATTGGTGGAAAAACTTTTATCATTATTTATAAAGTTGTGATTTTCGCACAAAATATCGTGAATAAGAGTGGGTATTAAAAATCTGTTATCTGTATTTGTTCCTATAATTCGCCAGAAGAAACGCGGTATTGAGGCTCCGTCATAGCAGTATCCTTTTGGAATTTTAAAATTATAGATTTTGTTTTTTTTCAGGTCTTCCAATGTTACTTCAAGTTCTTTTCTGCATATAAACGGATATTTTTCAATAGATTTTTTTTCTTCATTTGTTAGGGAAGGTATTATGTACCGTATTCCTACTGACGGAATATCATCAAAAATAATGCTGACTTTTTTGTTTTTATACCAGTTCATTATGTATTCCTTTCGTTTTAATTTTCAAAAGCACCGTTTTATAAATGAGTTTTTCCGTAAGCTGTCCATTCACCGCTTTGTGTCGGTGTGAAGGCAGTTTTGCTTTTTGCGGAATACGGGATTGATAGAACATAATCAGTATCTCTAAAAGGTTTAATAAAAGTTACTTCGTTTCCGTTAGTACAGCTTCCCTGCTGAAATAATGACAAATCAACTTTTTGCTCGCAAACACTTATACCGTTTTTGTAATAACTTATAACATCATTAAACTGATGTGTCGGCAGGGTAAAGTTTTTATTTTCTTCATCAACAGTGTAATAACCATTGTATCCTTCTTGTTCAAACAAATCCTTTACTCTTTCTCTGTAAAGTACATCAACAACTTTGTTATTATTCTTTGCTTCTGTATAAGGTATCTTCAGGCAAGGCTGATAAATTAAGTTGCCGTCAACGTAAATTTTAAATGCGTTTAAATTAATATCACCTTGCCAATTATTATATCCGCCACCAAAGAAATAATCATCGGAAGGAGCAGATGTAAGTGTTTCTGTTTTTGTATCTTGATAAGTTGTATTTGTGCTTATATTTACTATTTTTAAGTACATTCTGCCGCTATCTGCTTCGGCTCTTACACTAAATTTATCACCTGATGTGAAAGAGGTATATACTTGTAAACTAGTGCCATTATATGAAAAGTACCATGAAGAACCTGTGGTATATAAGTAAACCTTTTTCTCTGTTAAACCAGAGAAAAATCTTTGTGATGTTGAACCAACATAAGTGCCTTCACCTTCAATTATAATCTGATGTCCGTCACTTACACTTAAATCTAAACTCGGAGTTTTTATATAACTTGTAGGTGGCATACCATTACCGCTAAACCCACTCGCAACCCCATCCGCACTAATCGTAGGTGTACCAACAACAGTATAATCATCAGGCTTAATCGTATCTATACCTGTTTTATTACCTGAGAATACCGATACACCATTTATTTCAACTTCTACAGTTTTTAAATCTATTGCACCATCACTAAACGCATTACCGGCAACCCTATAAGCACCTAACCATAATGTTTTGTCATTGGTACTTCCCTCTACTTCTGTTGATATTGCATAAGTTCCTATAACAGTATCGTTAACCTTAAATATATAACTTGCTCCAGTAAATTCTATAGAGGTAATATATAATTTGTCAATTTCAATAGCATTAGCTGTTGAATGAGAGCGAACAGTACCATCGCTTATACTGAGAACTAATTTACCATTTGTACCGATTACACATCCTAATGAATTAAAATAGCTTGTTCCTGTTCCATAAGCATGCCATAAAGATTCATAACCACTGAAAGGTGTCGAGTGCAGTATTACACCGACAGTAATTTTCCACTTTGCCCCACTTAAATTAAAAGTTGTAGCTCCTTTTAAATAGTTACTGTCACTAAACCCACTTACTATTCCGTCACTTATTATCGGACTTCCGACTTTGGTAAACTTTGATAAGTCAAAGGTGGAATGTGCAAGCTGCTTTACTTTATTCAGTAGTGTTTCGTCATCTTTAACATCCCAAGCAGGGAAATAGCTAACTTTATCTTGCCCTATTTCATACTGCATATCGGGAGTAATTTTCATAAATCTTAAATTTTTCATTTTAAAAAATCCTTTCTGTATCATTCTTCTTCAACCGCCGTAAATGTTAAGCAGTTATTATTCTCAAATGTAATATTCCAGCCTAAAGTTGCCCTTTCTGCCATTTCCTGACATGTTTGCCTTGAAAGTTCAATCTCTGTTGTTGCAGCGGCTATAACAGAATTGAGTTCATTTATTCCTGAAGTTTTGACAGAATCTACAGAACCGACTGCTGAAGTTTCGACCGAATGTATTAAACTTGTCGAGCTGCTGACAATACTGCTCGCATCATTTTGAAAATTACTTACGGCAGAAGTTTTTGCACTGTTAATCGAACTGACGGCATTTGCAGCGGCAATTGATATTGAATCTGCTGCAGAAGTTGCTGCGGCAGCGACAGAACCTAAAGAATTTATGCATTGTGCTTTTACTGAGTTTACACTTTCAGTTTCCGCATTTTGAATCGAACTTATAACCGCACCTGTTGTATCAGAGATTATAACTGTGCTGTCAGCCGTTGCAGACTGAATAACAGATACCGAATTATTTTTTGCCGCTTCAATATAATTTACTGCAGTATTGATTTCATCCGAAGTTCTGTCAATAAATGTCAGACAATCTTCTGTCCCGTCCGATTCATAAGTTATGTTCCATCCGATTGCCCTTTGAGCATTATCTAAGGCAGAACCGGCACAATCAGCTGCAATTTTTGCATAATTTTCAGCCTGCTTTTTGAAGTTTTCAGCTAATTCAGAGTAATATTTAGCCCTGTTATTTTCTGCGTGTACACTATTATTCACCGTATTACCGGTAACTTTAATCCTAACCATTTGTTCCCTCAACTTTCTTCGGATAAACAGTTATTGTGTTTAACTCTCCGATTTCTTTGTTTCCCATACAAACAGTATCTTCATAGTAGTCGTTTGGATTGCAGACTTTGATGCCATAATAATAAACAGAGCAGGTTTCATTTTTGCCGACAGTTAACAAATCGGTAAAGCTGCCGGTAAATTCAAAGCAAACTTCCGAATTAAAGTTGCTGCAAAGGTAAATTTCATTACCGACGGGTTTTCTGTTTTTGTCTTGTATGGCAAAATAAACGGTGTAATTTTTGTCTGTATTTAGTCCTTCAACGGAAAGAGTTCCGCTGTCACCCTGAACAAGAGATATATCACCATTTTCATCAACTATAAAAGCCATTGTTGTCCTCCTTTATATGCCAAAATCCTGTACTGTTCTAATAAGACATTCCGATATAAATTCAGGTGTCGCAATTTTTATCTCCTGTAAAGATTCCATATATTCTTGCGTCGGTTCAATTTCATAATCAGGTTCAGAATATGTAATAATATTTATATTGTTCCCCATTTCCATACCTGTTTTAATAGGCATCAGCAAATCTGCAAGAAAATCTTTTTTTGAACCGTCTTTCATTGACACTTTTCGTCTTATCCAACCGAGAGATGTCTGAAAAAACTCTTGTTCAAATTGCTGTCTTCTCTGTTCGTAAATTTTTTGATTATAATTTTCATCAATAACAGGAATGCCGTCTTTTATAATTTCATTTTTTTCAAGTGCATAAACCGCATTTTCCGCAGATTCTATTTTTAGCCCCAATTTGTGATTGTATTCAACGATAAAATCCGCATAATCCTGTTCAGTATATGGTTTTTCAAGTATGTAACTCATTTTAAAAACTCCCTTCTTAATTATTTGTAATAACAGTTTTATTTTCCGCAAACATACCACCAGACAGGTGTTGTGTTAGATATTCCGCTTGCTGTTTGCCATTGGTTAAAAGTCATGCTGCCTGTATTTTTGGATTCAATTCTTATTGCATATTGGTTAACAGTTCCCGTTGCAACAGCGGTGTAATTTGTATTTGCAAATGATTTTATAAATACCGGATTCCAGCTGTAGCCGCCTTGTTCAAGCCAAATTCTTGTTGTTTTTTCAGAATCGGAAAAATACTCCCGATACCAGGAAGTGCTGTTTGTATATGTTGTAACGTAAAGTCCGTTTAATGAAAAAACGGAATGTATTGAATTTTGGAGTGTGTTTAAACTTTCCTGAAAATTTTGCCCCAGATTGGTTACAGAAGAATTAATGCTCGCAATATTAGAGTTTATGCTGGCAGTACTTGTGGAAATGTTTTCCGAAATGTTTGATATACGTTCATCAAGGTAGTCAAAATTATTGTTCATAACGGAAGAAGATGCAAGCGAGCCGTATTCAATTCTTGTTAATGCCATTTTACTTAACTCCTTTCATTAATTAGGTCATAAATTTTATCAATCTTTTTGTTAATGTCTGACAGTTGCTCCCGCATAATCACAAATTCGGATTTGGTAATATATACCTGTGAAACTTCTTTTAAAATTTCCCTGTGAGTTTGTTCAAGAATAGCCGGAGTAACAAAAAGGTTGTACTGAAAAATGACCGCTATCCCAAGAATGAGAAGCGGTGCATATTTATGAAAAAAATTGTCCATAAATTCCTCCTATAGTCCGCTGATTTTTAAAGCACTGTTAACTGCTAACGGAATTAAAGTTTCCAGCAGATTGTTGCTTTGTTGTGATGTTGTGGATGCATTTCCTTTGCTTGTCTGGAGAGACTGATTTTGCATTCCTGATAAATAGTTTGCCCCCTGCATATAATAAGAAAGCAGATTTGTCAGCATATCAGCGGTGTCTTTTTGAGAGTTTGCAAGTAAATTATTTGCAAATTCTGCAATCGCTGAAATATTTTGATTAGAAAGATTATTGTATAAGTCTGATGCCTGTGAGCTTCTCAGCATGTTTCTTTTCGAAAGCGGGTTGATAACAGAATTTTCCAGATTGCTTCTTGTTTGTCTGTTCAAAGTGTCAGAAAATGCATTTAATTTTGCCTGATTTGTTGTTGAATTAAGGCTGGGATTAAGGTATTGCTCTAACAGAGAGTCAATACTCCCGTTAACAAAATTGTAAACAGAATTAAGTGCCGAACCATCCTGAAATCCGGAGAGTGTTCCGGCATTATTGGTTTTTGCCCATGCATAAGGATTCGAGGTTGTCGTATTTCCGTAAACCGTGTTTGTTGTTTTTTGAGATGTTTTTCCCATTTTTACTCCTTTCTTTTTTACACCGCTTTAACTTTAATTCGTTCAAATTCAATGTTTTTAATGCAGAAATCATCTCCTGCGGCTTTTGTCAAAAACGATATTTGAATTGTTTTAAAAAACGATAGCGGTAAACGTTTTATGGAATTTATATCTTTGACCGCAAAATAAGTTTCATCCCAGTTTCCCGTATCAAAATATAAAGAATGTTTTTTCGATTTAGCTTTGATTTTTTTTACTTTTGTACTCATGTCATCATAGTTTTTTGTATATTCCACATAAAAATTGTTTTGGAAATACATATCCAGAGTCAGTTTTGGATTAATATTAAATGTTTTTAACGAGTTTTCTCTGCCAAGATTAAACGGAGCGGCTTTATAAAATGCTTCAATAAACTCACCGTCAAAACTGTCACCGGAGTATTCTTCATAGATTTTTTTTGCTGCAGAGTACAAAACTCCGTTTATTGTGCATAAACAGTTAATTTTTTGAGATTTTCTTTTAACCCAGGTCTTTCTTATATAATCAAAGATAAGAATAACGGAATGAAGGTTGTCACCTCCGGGGATAAGAAACCAGACTTCATTTCTGTCTGAATTTACGACAGAGATTGTTTTGAGCTTATTTGTGTCCGATGGGGAAATTCCGCATAATTCTTCCTGAATGTCAAGACCGATGTTTTCTCCTAAAGTTTTATCACCGTTTACCACTTGCCTGAAGCAAAAAATTCCTTTTTTGGTATCGTCATAAAAATACAATTCTGTGCCGTGGAACACAAGAGCATTGTAGCCGGCACATCCGCCCGGTGATTCCATTGTTTTGGAAAAAATTCCGTCCTGTTCGGTAATAAGACAAGAAGAATCTTTGTGAAAAACGGCTAATGTTCCCAAATACGGGTAAATAGCGGTAATGTTTTTAACAAACTCAATAAACCCTGCCGAGGTTGATAATTCGGAGTCTGAGGTTGAAAAATCATAAATATTTTCCTGAACGGAATACCAAAGAGTTTGATTGGAAAAAATCCAAAGCCTTCCTGCAAAACTCACTAACCCCAAACCTTTAATGCTTCTTCCTTCACTGTCAGTCGGATTCATAATTTCTATTTCGTCAAGTTCGGCATTTTCATTGTAATGATTTAACTCAACAGATAATAAATCCTCTCCGTTAGAAAAAATAAATAAGTCAGACCACCCTTGAGAAATATCGCAGCCGCAGGCATTTCCCGTAACCGTTAATCCGTCAGCCTTTTTCGTTAATGTTTTTGCAACAGGATTAAATAAATAAATTTTGCCCTCCAGACTATTTTCCGTGTATATAAAAATGTACGATTGTTGCTTTTGTACACTTTCAAAAATACCGATAACTTCTTCTCCTTGCGGAATCGTATCGAATATTGCAACATTACCTTTAACGGTTCTGATACCGACACCCTGATTTGCTCCGGTAGCAAACAATTCTACATTTTGTATATCCGAGGCAGTAATTTCAGCGGAAGAAAACACTCCGTTTGTTCGGTTTATACCGGAAAAGTTGTTACAAATTAATGTTGTTTTTTGCATAACACTCCTTTCTTTTTTATCTATTTTCAGGCACTCAAAATGCCTACAGTGGTATATTTTGTAATGCTTTCAAATGTTTAGAAACATTACAAAAATCACCAAAAAATAAATTAAACTTTACAAAACTTAACAAAAGGCAACAAAAAAGGCAATTTTTTAAAAGTGAAATACTTTATATATATGTGAGCGATATATAGGAGATACAGCAGATGTTATTAGAATCAAAAATATCAAAAGAAGAAATCGATTCAATAAATACTTTTTTTGATTATTTTGATAAAGAAGTAACTCCTGTATCAGTTGAAGAAGCTCAAGAAGAAACAGCAGTATCCAAATACATCACATCACTTGCAAACAACTGCTATGAAAAATCAGTTGAAGCAATCGCAAACACCAAAGTTGGCAATCGCTTGGTAAGAAAAAGAAATCTTCATCAGGTAATGAAAGAATCATTTTTCTACGGAGCAAACAGATTTGGTAACAACTTTATCGCATAATCAGCGAATCAAAACAGACAGGAGACAACAGAATAGTATTATATGCAGTAAAAAACAGGAAGCTGTAATAATAACATACGAACAGAAACACAATACACACTCTCTTATATAATCTTACATCTTACTTACAAATTTAGCCCCATTAGGGTGCTGTTACGGAAAACCCGTCACAGATTTACCCTCGGGGTTTTTCTTTGGGGGTAAATATATTTGGCTTGTAGTTGTGTTACAAGATTGTATGTGTTTTTTTTGTGTAGGCTTGAAGTGAGTATCAACGAACGGAATGCCGAAGTAATGCGGATACCTGCTAAAAATTAAAACCGGGATAATATACTAATCAAACAGATATTTGTTTGTGTCTTCGTCCTTAACGTATATTAATCCGTTTGTATCAGCATAAAGCGGTATTAAAATAAAGTCATTCGGAATCTCTTCATTGGTTATAATTTTTACCGAGCAATCTCCGTTTTGAGAACAATTATTTTTTCCTTCAAAAATCCAAACGGCACCGCTCTCTTTTCTGAGTTTATTTCCGGTTCTGTCAATTGCTGAAACTCTTGGTTTGAAGCATATAGCCAATCCGGGAGAGGTAAGTCTGCATAGTTTTTGTTTTTCCTGAATATTTATAACAGCTTCTTTTAATTGTCCGACTTCAATTTTAGATTGTAATTTATGCTGGAATTTTGAAGTTTCCTGGAATATTGACGGAATAATTACCGTAACTGCAAATATTATGAATATGAGTGCGCAAATTGCTCCTGCGGTAGCCCATTTTCTCTGAGTATTATGAAATGCATTAATATTATCAAAGGATTTATTCTGCCAAGCCCATTCATTTCCTTTAATACCAAACCAGATACAAAACAGGAATGCAATTATTGTACCTATAATCGGAATAATTGATATAACAATTACGACAAGTGTAATGTATGTTTTGTTAAATAATCCCCAAATCCAGCTTAATAAAAAAGCTCCCCAGTTAAATTTCTTTGCAACTTCCGGCGGAACAAAAGCATTGCGTCCCTGTCCTGAAGTGTTTTCATAACTGTAACTGCTTATTTTGCTGGAATTATTAAAAGACATAAACACCTCTCTTATATCAAAATTTATTTATAATTAAATCATACAATAATATGGTTAAAAAGAAAATACTAAATTTATACGGTTGTTATTGCAACTCATTGACATACAAACGAGTAAATGATAGGATAATTTATCAGAGGGATAATGTATGGATAATGAAGTTAAGTACAGTTCGGTAGAAGAGTTTATAAATGCGTTTACGCATTCTATTGGTGCTATGTTTGCAATATATGCAATAGTAATGCTTGCAGTAGCATCACATAATCCTGTGGAAGCATCTTCAACTGCAATTTTCGGTTCGGCGCTTTTTATTTTATTCCAGTCGTCGGCATTATATCACGCAATGGTAAATGAGACGGCAAAAAAAGTTTTCCGTAAAATTGATCACAGTGCAATATTTATACTGATAGCAGGAACATATACTCCGATTCTTTTGCTGGTCGTACCATTTCCGCTCTCTGTTGCACTACTTGCAATGACCTGGTATTTGGCAATTACCGGCATAGTTTATTCATGCCTAACCCTCAAATTCAAATACCTTTCAACCGGGTTATATCTGGTAATGGGTTGGCTTTCGCTGTTTTTGTTCTGGTCAATATGGAATAATGCAAGTCATTTGTCTGTCTGGTATTTACTTTTGGGCGGTTTATTATATTCCGTAGGATGTATTTTTTATCTTTCCAAAAAGAAGTATATGCATTCGGTATGGCACATGTTTGTATTAGCAGGTGCAATTTCGCATTACTTATCAATTATGGAAATATTAAAAGCCGTATCGTTAAAATAGTCGGACAGATTTTAGATTTTAATTGATTTTGCAGGCTCCACCCCCTTTGCATATTTTACCAGCTGATGATACGATATTTCCGATTGTTTTTTGTAAGCGGAGTAATTTTCATCACTTTCTGAAGATATAGAATTAAGCATGGTTCGTGAGATTACCGCATTTTTAAAGATTTCTTCAAGATAGTGCGGTACGGTTATAATGTCATCCACATTTGTGAGTGTAAAAATTTCATCTCCGTCTGAGTTTTCACCAATCGAAAGAGTTATATAATCA
Organism: Candidatus Gastranaerophilales bacterium; assembly: GCA_016280955.1. Taxonomy (GTDB): domain Bacteria; phylum Cyanobacteriota; class Vampirovibrionia; order Gastranaerophilales; family Gastranaerophilaceae; genus CAG-196. The sequence goes on from JAEEHV010000093.1 coordinate 22,782, forward strand.
ATTGTCAAAATAAATTTTTCATTCGGTGTCGGATAAAGAACCAGTTTGCTGCCTTTAATAAAGAATCCTTCCGGACAGCCTTGTTTTTCTGTCAACTGAATCGGATTTTTGATAAGTTTAATTAAGTTGTTGTTAATTTTAATACTGTAATTTTCTTCTTTATCTCTGATAATCAGTCCTTGCGGAATATCGTAGTATTTTATTTTCGGCATGGTAAAAAGAATATGGGTTCTTTCTCTGAACGGAAACGGGTATGAATAGAGAATTTCCGTAACCGCCTTATTTAATGCAATAACAAGAGGTTTTTCCATCTCGTCCGTGTTTGCTGCATCATTGTCATACATAGACCATTCTTGTGATGCGGCGGTGTTGTACAAATCTAAAAGTGTTAATGTCATAAAGTTTTCCTTTCTTTTTTAATATAAAATTCCTATTAAAGATTTTTTATAAAACAGATAAATATGATAGGGGTGCTGCTTTCAGCAGCACCCCTATCAAAAATTTATTATTTAAATAAATCCTATACCTTTACACCGCGGAGTTTATTAATATATTCATACATGTTTTGTAATAACTTGGAACCGGTATTTCTGTCAAATCCGTCATTATGATATGCTTGTGCACCATTAGTATTTGAAACATGCCCTTTTATACCGCTAACAGGTATATTTACTTCATCCGAAAGATAATACGGTGATTCATATGCGGGAGCAGCTTTTGGACTACCCATTCTTGGCCTATGAGTGGTTAAGGAATGTCCTCTGTATATACCATTCAAATCCGGTTTGTAGCCAAATTCTTTATTTTTAAAATCTTTGCAGAATGTGTCAGTTATCCTTTTCCCCTGCAGATTTAAACTGCCGGAATTGCATTCAAATGTAATAAAATCAGATTTGTCACCGTTTTTGGCAGACCTTGCGGTATATATAAATTCACCATCTACAACCTGACTTGTAGGTATATGATTAATATTATAACCGGGGGCATAAGCGGTAAATGATTCATAGCTGCCATCTGCGTGGTTTTTAATCATTCTTCTGTATCTTACATCCTGATTAAAGTATGCTCTTACGAAGGTGTCAGATGAACCGTCAGCACGTGCAACATCAGTGATATGAACCTCTGAAGCCCTAGCTAAATGAGCTTTGTGAATAATAGATTCCGGTAAAACATTCATTGCAGAGTGTTCTTGAGTTGTTACCGTTTTTACAACCTTGCCGTTAGTGTCTACGGTAGTTAAAATTCTTTTGCAGTCACTCAGTGATTCAAAAACTTTTAATCCGTTGTTTTTTCCTGTGCCGATTAATTTGCCATACTGTCCGAAACTTTCAATCCCCATTCTTAATGCTTTTAATCCCATAATGATTCTCCTATAACTTCAGTAATACTTACTATTCCTCCATCCTCAGCTATAGAAATCTTACATTTATATAAAGTTATTAACTTTTAAGAAATTGCGCAGCCTTGTAAAACTCAAATTTTATTTATATGGCTAAAACCGTATAATAACTGCTTTTTAGTTGACCAATGTTTCTAAAAACTTACATTTACAATATGTTACAATTTACGAAATTAATAATTTTGTGAAAAAATCAGCCCAAATTAAAATCTAAATTAAAAAGATGATGATGTACCAAAAAACAAATCGTATAATGCTGTTGTGGAATAAGAATTTAAATTACAAAGAAGGAGACGCAAACATGGACGTTTTATTATTTTATTTAGCAGCAGGCACAGGTATTTTTACTTTACTGTTGGTGTTATATATTCTTAGTTTAAGACGAATTGTACCGACAAATGAAGTACACATCGTTCAAAGAACAAAAGACACCGTATCATACGGCAGGGACGGAACAGACGGAATGGGTAACACATATTATCATATTCCTGCCTGGGTTCCGAAATTTGGTGTTGTAGTATCAAAACTTCCTACAACCGTTATAGATATAGATATTCCCAATTATCCGGCATACGACAAAGACCGTTTACCGTTTGTTGTAGATATAAAAGCATTTTTCAGAATTTCTGATTTCAATAAAGCAGCAACAAGAGTTTTTACAATAGTTGAGTTAAAAGATCAGTTAACATCAATAGTAAAGGGTGCCGCTCGTTCTATATTGGCAAAAGAAAATCTGGAATTAATTATGTCAGAGCGTAACAAATACGGTGATATGTTTACGGAATTAGTTTCGGCACAACTAAAAGAATGGGGTGTAACTGTAGTTAAAAACATAGAATTAATGGATATACGTGATGATGCCGGCTCTCAGGTAATCTCTAATATTATGGCTAAAAAAGAATCTGCTATTGAAATGGAAAAACGTGTAGAAGTTGCAAAAAATTTACAGGCTGCAAAAGAAGCTGAAATTTTGGCAAAACAGGAGATTGAAATAAAACAGCAGGATGCAGACAGAATGGTAGGTCTGAGACAAGCTCAGGTTCAGCAGGAGGTTGGTGTTGCCAACGAAAAACAAAAACAAATGGTTCAGGAACAGGCAAAAGTAACTGCTGAAAAAGAGATGGAAGTAAAAAGAGTTCAGGAAGTTCAAAGTGCTGAAATTGAGAAACAGGCAGCAATTGTCCGCTCTAATCAGGATAAAGAAGTTATTACAATCAATGCAGAAGCTAATATTGTTAAAACAGAAGCTGATAAGAAAGTTGCAATATTAAATGCGGAAGCACAGAAGCAGCAGGTTGAATTAACTGCAGAAGCAACTAAAACACAAGTTGAGTTAAAAGCCGAAGCTGATTTGACAGCTGCAACAAATGATGCAAAAGGTATTGAAGCAAAAGGTAGAGCAAATGCAACTTCTCGTGATTTGTTGGAGAAAGCTCAGGTTGCCGGTCAAATTGAATTGTTTAATAAAGTAAACAAGGATAAAGAATATCAGGAATTTCTGGTAAAACAAAGACAGGTTGAAGCAACCGAAAAAATTGGTGTAGAGCAAGCAAAGAACTTATCAGGTGCAGATATAAAGATCTTTGCTAATGCAGGGACTGTTGCAGACGGTGTATCAAGTGCCGGCAAAATATTAAACCCAAAAACAGGACTTGATGCAGGTTCTATGTTTGAAGCATTTGCAAGCACTCCGATTGGTTCTGAAATAACAAAAAAAGCATTAGAAAAACTCGGCGGTAAAAAAGGAAATGAGGATAAATAATGTCAGCATTATCTGATTTGGAGCATCAATTGGGCTTACCGGCTTTTGATATATCTTTTTTTCAGGAAACAAAAATAGATACTTTTGGTGGAACAGAAACTTCTGTTCCGCCAAAGGTTTCCTCGTCCGAAAAAACAGCTAAAAAAGATAAGACAAACAAAAAAAATAAAGATGAACAGCCGGTTTTTAGTGATATTATGTCTGAATCTCAAAACAGCAGAATTGACAGAATGCTTAAATACATACAGTAAGTATATTTATACATGCATCTTTCTTTCTCGCTCCTGAGGGGTTGTGGTAATGGTGGTATCTGTTACCAGTTCTCTGATTGAGCCGTCTTTAAATTTTATCAGAGTTTTTTTATCTTTAACTTTTTTTCCGTTAATTTCAATTATCTTATATTCGTTTGGAAATTTTTCTTTAAGTTCTTTTGCATCTTTATCCGGAAGAAGAAATTCGTGTCCGGTTGCAAGGTATTTTATTTTGTACATATTTTTCCTTTCTTTATAAATCAAAATTGTTGTAATATTAATTTTTGTAAAATCAAAAAAATGCTGATATCAGAAGGCTTTGGCGATTTTTGTATTCTTTTTTAAAAAAATCATGTCAATTTTTAAACCTTAAAAAACTTTTTATTAATATAGGGGAATATTTAAATAGGAAAGAGGATTATTTATGGTACAGGATGTTAGACCGATTACGGAAAAAGAATACTACAAGATGCAGTATTCATCTGCAGAAGTTTCAGGAAATGTAACAGAACACAAAGTTGTTGCAAATGAAAATATTTGGAATATTGCAAGAAAGCAATTACCAAAAGGTGCAAAACGAGGTGAGGTGTTAAATTATGTTTATCAGATAGCAAAACTTAATAATAAATCTTCCATGGAGGAATTAAGCAAGTTAGCTATCGGTGATGTATTATTGCTTCCTGCAACAAGTACGGCTGCTGCACAAAAGAGTCCTGCAACGGCTGCACCAAAGAAAAATGCTCAGGCAAAAACCGCAGCAAAACCGGCTCAGAAAAAGCCCGCCCCCGCAGTAAAAAAACAACAGGCGGCTGTACCAAAAACATCAAGAGAAATGTCTGTTCAGGAAACGGCAGCACAAATTAATCGTATTATAGCACTTAGCGGTAAAGGTATTTCATATACAACACAAAAAATATATAAGTTACAAAACATAAATAAAATTTCACCGGAGTTGTATGCCGCACATGGTCAGGCAGGTGCTAAATACTGGACAGAGCAGCTGCTCAGGAACCCCAAAGAGGCACATATATTTACCGAAAATACGTATGGCGGAACTGATAAAAACGGTGTATATATTCTTCAGAAAGACGGTAATATCAAAATGAAAGACAAAACAGTAGCAACCATAATTGCACGAAAAGATAAGAACGGAAAAATTGAAGAAATAGCATTCAATTCACCCGGTGCAAAGATTCATGACATAGTATTTGATTACAAAATTGATTCAAAAGGATATTTATACAGACCGGACAGAAATAATCAGTATTATATGATAGATAAAGTACCTCCGCAGGTATTTGAAAATCTTAAATCGGCACTTTCACCGTATATGGAATAAGGTAATTATATAATATTTTACAGTTAAAAATAGAATAATTATATTTGACAAAAATTAATATATTTACTAATATGTAAAGGTGAAAAAATATTTTATTTTATTTATAACAACCTTTTTATTTACTGATGTTTGCACCGCATATACTGAAGATATTATTTTGCAGAAATGTATGAAGGACAGGCATTATACAACAAGTGCAATGATACAGTGTACTTATGAAAGGGGAGATTATTATAAAGATTTGAGTGCTAAACTTGCGGTAAACCTTATGGATAAATTACCACCGGCGAATTATAATAAGCTCCTCGCAAATCAAGTTCTTTTAAACAGATATATATATTCACTTGATGCCGGTGCAACTGATATTCTATATTCCGTTCAGGGTACTATCTATTATACAATGGCATCCGGCATAAAGTATCATGTTTACCGTGAAAATTATTGGATTTTAAGTATGCTTGATACCAAAAATATTTGTAAAAATCCACTTGAGAATAAATACTCAATATCAGAAATAGAGTCATCTATAAAATCCGAACTAAAAAAATTAGAACCCGATTTAAAAAAATTACAATATGAAAGCTTGATTGAAAGTCAACGAGCCTGGAAGGTGTATTTTGATGATACAAAAGACAATATTCTTCCGATGTTTAATGATAAGCCTGAAATAAAAAAATATATAATAAGAATGTTATATGAAAACAGATTAGCAGTATTGCAAACAATCCGTACTCCGTATGAAAAAACAGAATTGCCGCATTAACAGGGTGTGGTGTATCGCACCGGTTGGACTATTTATATATATCGTCTTAGCATTTCTTCTTTTTCCCATGGTGTCAAGTCTTCCCATTTTCTTGGGAAAGCTAAACTGTCTTTATTATCAGATTTTATTATCCCGTCTTGTATTGCTTTATTACGCAGATATTGATATTTGTTACGCTTATTTTGCCTGTCGGGAATATTTTCATCGACCTGATTTAAACTGCCATTATATCCTTTGTCAAAAGGAGTAATTTCATTGTAGTAATCAGGTCGCCATAACCCTTCATTGATAATTTTGTTAGCATTATTTTCTACATCTTTAAGACGATTAAACCAACCTTCTTTAAATTGTGCCAGATTTGGTTGTTTTGCTTGATTTTCATAGTGTTTTTTTCTATTCTCTAGCATTGTGTAAAAATTGTAATTACTTTCTTTAAACTTATTTTTTGCATAATAAGGATTTGTATTTACTGCAAAATCAAATAGTGTATATGCATCTCTAGGGTCATTAAGTTTATCAGCTCCCGATTCTTTCCAATACCAATTATAATATATTTTTTTCGCTTCACTTTTTGATATATCCGTTTTAACATCTCCTTGGGGAAGCCCTTGTTTTTTACGCCATTCATTAAAAATATTTTGAGTTATTCCAAAATTTGTCTTACCTCCTATATCATTTGGGTTATTAACATAACCACCTTCGTTGCCAAAAATAAATGGTAATAATAATTCAAATAGTTCATCACTTGTCATAAAAACCTCCTTTTTATTTGACAAAAATTAATATATTCTCTAAAATAAAATTTATGAAAAAATTTTTAATATCCTTTATATTATTTTTTTTTATATCTCAATTTTGTGCTGCATATACCGGTGATTCAGCACTTACACAATGTATAAAAGATGCGGGTGTCAGCTATAGTTACAGATATGATTGCTATTGTGCAAGACAGGAATATTATAAAACCCAAAATGAGAAGCTTTTAAAAGAGCTAAAATTAAAACTTTCAAAACCGTTATATGGAAAAGTTACGGGCAATCAGATAATACTTTCCAAATACATACAATTGTTAAACAACGGAGAAATAAAGATTCTGAATGATACTAACGGATTAATGTATCAAACTTTTGCACAAGAGATTATACTGATGTTAAGCGAAACAAATTTTCAAATTCTCAGTCTAATCAACAATAATACAATTAATCGTGATAAATTATCTCAAAATCCAAAAGAACCGGATATTAACGAATATATAAGTAAACTGAAAAACAATTTAACCCCAACGCAATACGGTAATGTGATGCGAACTCAATCCGGCTGGGAAAAATATAAAAAAGATGTTGAAATAAACATATTACCTTTAGTGCAAGAGCCGGAATCAAAGAAATATATTCAACAAATAATAGTTGAGGATAGGATTAATTCTTTGATTAATGTAAAATTTCTTTTTAACTGAATATGCCAAATAAATATTATCAGCAGTAGTAGATTGCGGTGTACTGCACCAAATTTATGCTGATAGCTCGCAGGATGCGGCATTTTGCCGCACCCGTTGAACGATTTATTATTTATTCTTCGACCGGTCGAACTCCTGCCCATTTTGCAATTGCGTAGATTGTTCCGCTGAAGCCGGTTCCGAAATCAAGGTCAATTGATTCATCGGATTTTTGGAATCTTGATAAATCCTGCAGCTGAATTGCGGAAACACCTTTTGCCAGCTCTATTACAATATCACCCAACATAGAGTTCGGATAGGCATCTCCCGCTTTAACCGTCAAAAGAGAAGATGCGTTAGCGGTGTTATCAATAACAATAAATAAAGAGTTATTTTTGTTTGAAAAAGCATTTTTTATTGTAATACCGTTAGCAACAGTAACAGCCTTTTTAGTAATAGCAATATTAGCAACAGATTCAGAATGGTCTAAGACCGGATATTGTACATCTATACTATCTCTTGTCATTTTAAATTCCTTTCATTTTAATAATTCAAATACGTATTCCTAACTCAAAGCCAAAGCAGCAGAAACTTTTACCGTACCCAAGAAATCTGCCCTCGGAGCTCCGACACCGTATAATCCGTATCCTTTGTAACAGGTGTTAAAATTCTTTTCGGGAGTGTAGAAGGTTGTGTTCATATTTGATGAAACACCGCCGGCAAGAGTTTTGCCTTTAACACCAAACAAAGGATAGAATACACCGTTTTCAGGTTGTGCAATGTTGTTTGAAACAAGAATTTCCCAGCCGCACAAATGTCCGATGTAGCCTTTTCTGGTTTCTTCGGCACCTTTTTCCGTGTATTTCAGTTCATCAAGCTTACCTAAGTAGAACTGATATTCAGGCGGTATAACTGCAATCATATCTCCGTCAATCCAGTTTGTGTGTCCTTTTCCGTCACCACGTTGGAATTTTGCCTGCATATATGCAAAAATATCTTTCGCATTTTGTGCGGAAAGAGTTATTGCCGAACCGCTGTTGTCAAGGTAATGACCTGCTCTTGTGTAAAGGTTTGCATAGGCGGCATCTACTGCGGCAGCAAATTGCTTAATTGCATCACCGGTGTAATCTTTTGCAATTTCAACCTGAGATTTTCCGTCAACCTGTGAATTTTGGAGCATAGCTTCTTCCATCTCCGAAAGCTCAAAGTGAAAAGCTTTACCTCTGTCTAATTTAACTTTGCAGGTAGAAATTGTAGCGGTTTCAGCAGTCGGTAAATCACCCCCGTCATAGTCGAAAAGTGTAACCATTCCCGGCATGGTAATATTAACTTCATCTCCCTTTTTAACGTTATCTTTTACTTCACTGTGAGCAAGTTTTCCGATAACAAGTTCGTTGTAAAAGTGTTTGTCAAATGCTTTTGTAAATGCATCTACAATCATTTGTTTTGTTGTTGTCATGATTTTGTCCTTTCTTTTTCAAAAAATCCTCGGCAAAATTTGCGTAAGGATACCTGATAATTTACGGAATCTAATCCGTTTGTTAAATCATTTCATCAAGAAGAGCATCTAATTCTTTGGGTGTCATTTGCTGAATACTTTTCTTAACCGGAGTTTTGGTTTTGGTTTCGTTTTTGTCAAACTGCATTGCACCAATTGCTTCTTTAGTTTCGGTTTTTGCGGTTTTGGATTTTTCGTAAGCGAAAATTCGTGCGGAAACGTAATTTTCAACGAGGTTGATAAGTTTTTCCGCATCAAAGTTTTCGCCTAAAGCCAAATATGCTTCTTTTGCAAGATTCCTGAAACTCGGATCGTCAAAGTATTCTTTGTATTTTTGAGAAGCTTCTTGCAGGGTATTTTTTTTATCAAGAATGATACCGAGTTTTTCAACTACAGACTGAATATCATTCATTTCCCGAATTTGTTCTCTCAGAGAACCAAGCTCCGTAGATTGCGAACCCTGCAGTTTTTCCAGCTGTTGATAAGCTTTTGTAAGCTCATCAGCCGATTTAAATTTCCCCAGAATAAGAGCAGAAGAATCGTTTGATTTCCCTTCTTTCTCTTTGTCTGCTCCTTCGGCTTTATTCTCATTTGAGTTATCAGAGGTTAATTCCGGCTCATCAGAAGATAAAGCATTGTTTTGTGATAATTGATTTTCTTCCATAAAAATTCCTTTCTTTTTGGTTTATCCAAAATAATTCATCCGCACATTTAAACAATTAAGTGCAGTTAAATTTTCTAAAAGCGAATTTAACTCACAACAGTGCGAAAATACGACTTTTTTAATAAACAAATATTAATGCAGTAAAAGTGCTGCATTTTTAAAATTCTAAATAGCAAATTATTTTTTTAGCTGTTTTATACATAAAAGATTACAAAAAAAATGGAGAAAAAAATGCAGATTAATACAGTAAATAACAACAACACAAGTTTTAACGGTTTATTTCCGAAAAGAGTGAAAAAAATGTATTCAAGAACAATGGTTGCAAATATTTTGGTTATGAATAAACGTGATGTATATGAGCGTACTCATGATATGAATACAAGTCAGTTGAATCTTATGCAGAAAATGGCAGACAGATATAATGAGATGTATTTTAATTCCAAAAATAAGGAAAATCCGCTGACAATTTTTAATATTCTGAAATCAATAACCGAACCAAAAGATATACATACCCGTGTTGTTGAAAAAATTGGCGGCTCAATTGAAAGTATCGGAGAGTTATTGAAGTTATTAACCGATAAAAAAGCAATAAAATATGTTGAAGACATTATAAAAAAAGATCACAGGGATAATCGGTTAAGTGCGGAATTTATAGCAGATATTCTGCAATCGCCGCACAAAGAGGATTATATCAGTAATCCGAACAAATACAGAGCATATCTGAGATTAAACAGAGATGACAAGGATATGGTTAAAAAACTTGATGCCTTGATTGAAGACAATAAATACGACAGAAGATTTTATGAAAAAGCAGAACAAATGAAAAGACTGGATACAATTAGTGTAAATTCTGCAATTTCAAAAGAAAATTTAGATAAATACTATTCAAAACCCGGTGCTGATTTTATCAAAAATTTTGCAGACAGATATTGTCTGCCGCCGGCAACAGATGAAAAAACAAAAGATATTATTGCTGATATCTACCGAACAACAAATGAAAATAATGTATCTTTGAGAATAGAATTATTTAACAGATATGCTGAAAACTTCTTCTATTGCAAAAATGCAGGTGCAGAAATTGATGCAATGCGTTCCGTATTTGGAAGAATGGACAGAGATGAGTACAGTTATAAATTCGTAGAAAAATATATTGATGAATGCAAAGAACATGAAAGCATCGCAGCTCTTGATAACATTCTTGCAAAGGTTCCTTCTCCAAAAGCATTTATATTCCGTAAAAATATTTATAACATCATGGATAATACAAAACCCGGAGAAGAAAGAGACAGGGCACTCGTTGAGGAAGTTCTTAATCCGTTTTATCAAAATAAAACAATGAAAGTTAATGCATATTTAAGAAAAAGTGCAATAAAGAGCGGTTATTATGCAGAAGAAGGAAGTTTTGATAATTTAATAAAATGGGTTGAAAATATTTATAACAAATTTAAATACAACAGATTAGTTGCAAGAAAATCAAAACAAATGACAGTACAGGCTCTTAATCCTGCAGAAACGCAAGCAGTGAAAAAGAAAGCAGAATATGTAAAACCTGAAATGAAGATAATTGAAAAGCAGGTTGCAGAAAAACCGGCGGAAATTAAAAATAATTCGTTTACAAGGGCACAAAAACTAAAAATAGAAGCACAGCAAAGTGTAAGAGAATTTATTAATAAGAAATTACACCCAAGTATTGTTGATGAACATGAAAAAATTTATGCAAACAAAGCTACAAAAATGAGGGTAAGAATGCTGCCGCAGATACTTGCATCTATAAAAGAAACAAGAGCAGATGAAAGAGCAGCCGGCATTAAACGACCGAAGATTTCAAATTATGATGCTGTAGATTTGTATACAAGAATAAACGGTAATAACAGAAAGTTAATTAATTATATGTTGAAGATACGTAACAGCGAAGGTAAGAGAATCTTTGACGTACAATCAATAATAGATGCACTCGGTAGTGTACACAAACGGGTTATACTTGAAAGAATGAAACCGGCAGAAGCAAAAGCTTGCTATGAAGATTTTTATCAAAAACAACTTGATACTTACGGTAAATTAAAACCATATAAAAATGTAAAAGATAAATAATAAAGTTTGGACAACTTGTAGGTTGTAGTTAATGTCGGGCTTTTTTGCCCGACATTAATTTTTGTCTGAACTTGTGGTATGCATATTTTTATTGAATATTTCAAAATGCAGCAGTATAATTAAAATTTAGTTAGTAACTACAGGTTTTTATATGAGTAAGTTTATTAATTCGGAAGATAAAAATATTGTCGGACAGGAACATGAGCAAAAAATTGACATAGTACAGGAACTTATTATTAAAGACAGATTATGTGTACTTTTTATAATTTCAATCATTTGTTTGTTCTTTATGGTTTTCTTCTTTATGTGGGACGACGAGCCCGGATATGTTTCAAGGGCGGCTATAGTATTAACTTCTGTAAGTTTTATATCCTGGCTTCGTATAGATAATATATTAGCTAAAAATCATTATATTAAAATATTTCCGGGACAATTTTCCGAGTATTTAAAAAATATTATAACTATAGTTTATTTGTGCTTATTATGTTCAGAGGTTTTTATGGAGAATCCTTCGGTTTATGTTTGGTTCAATTTGGGAATAATGTATATTATGATAAATTTATTAGCTTATTTTGTCAGTATAGTAAAATGGAAATAGTTTGTGTTGACATCAGTATTGCCCGTAAGTCCGCAGGCTGGGTATACCTGCCCGATGGTAACTTTTAATGTATTTAATGATTGGGTAAACTCTCAACCTACTTACTCCTTTTTGTTCAAAGTACCGGATAAATATTTCTTGAAGATTGAGTGGGATTTGTTGAGCAAACCTTTCTACTGCCGAAACGACCAAATCTGCCAGTTCGCTTTTTAATGCAGTAAGAGAGTTGTCGGAATAAGTGTATTTGTATTCGCCCTGACGTACAAAATCATCAACCTCAATATATAGAATTAAAGGAGTTTATTAATCCTTATCTTAAAGACAATAATATAAATGTAAGAACCATAAACTCCCTATTAATCTATGCCAAAAGAAAACAATTAAATATAGAAAAACAATATTCTAATTACTAAAATTGCCTAAATATTTTTTAGGATCGACAGGCATTTTATCTTCCCTAATTGTTATATGTAAATGTGGTCCGGAAGATATACCGGAGTTGCCTGATTTAGCAACAACCTGACCTTGTTTAATCTTATCACCGACTTTAACATCAAAACTGCTTAAATGTCCATATTCACAAACAACATGTTTACCATTGATTATTCCGTGGTCGATAAAAACTCCATTTCCATAACCTCTCATGCCACCATTTGCTGCGGTTACAGTTCCGTCGGCCATAGCTTTAACCGGAGTACCAATAGGAATACCAATATCTATACCCGAATGATTTGTAGTTGCACCTGCAACAGGTGCAGTTCTATATCCAAAATCACTTGTTATTTTACCTTCTACAGGTTTTATGTATTGCTTTTCATTTGTTTTATTTTCCATATTGTCTCCTCCACGAATTGTTCTAAACAATCTGTTAATCAGGTTCAAAATAGTTTCATTATCTGCGTCTTGCGCAATTTGGTATAAATCAGCTGATAGCTGATTCTCAGGGTTATTTATGCCTTTTTGTTCAAAGATTTAAGTTGTATGAATATGAAAATATATTTAAAATATATTAAAATTTATGATATAATATAATTATGATATTTGATGCATGTAAAAATTTAATATATAAACTTAAGCAACAGAAATGGACACATATTGTCTTGCCTTTTTACTTATTATACCTTTTTTTATTTATTGCTAGCATAATATATGACATTACTATACATGACTTTTTTTTATCATATATAGCCATCATGTGTGGTGAGGCAGTCTGTCCATTACTAATCTTTGTAACTATTGCTATTTACATATTATTAAAATTACTGTCAACAAAATTTAAAAATATTGATAAAACAAATAATAAATTTTTATTGCATAATTTATTTTATAACCTGTTATGGTTAGTTGGAATGCTTACACTGTTATTTGGCTTATATATTTTTATTTTTCGTTATCTGCCTGCTATTTTTTAAGTTTTACTCTTATTGGAATCATTAGAGCATAATTACTTAATCTACCATTCTGCTGTTGCAGATAAGCATTTCTGATATATTCAGTAGTATTATGCTTGGGGGTAAATACTTTGGGGTAAACTTGACAGTTGATTTTCAGGGTTCAAAACATTCCCCTCGCCACCTTGTGGGAGAGGGGTTAGGGGTGAGGGGTTATTTGCATTTATTTCAGCATTATTTACACCATTACTATTTACCCCTGCTCCAAGGAATCTTTCGGGGTTATCGACACCTTTTTGTTCAAAGTACCACAGGAAAATCTCCTGAATATTCAGAGGAATAACTTGTGCAAATCGTTCATCAGAGTTTATAAACTGGTTATCATCTAAACAAAATACATAACAGCCCTTCTACCGATTGATTTTTTGTTTTTTTATGATAGTATATTATTAATAATTATTTAATATAATTTCTAATAACATTTATATATAAAGGTAAATATTTTGCGAATAATTAAAAATCTTACTAAAAAAAAATATTTATTATTGGTTTTGTTTGTAAGTTTGATATGTGTAAATATTGCAATTGTAACAGTCCCAATATTTTTTTTCTTTTTTACGACAAGCAATGATTTTGATACCTGCTTAGATACAGGATTCTGCAAGAGTGGTATAGAAATTAATACGGAATATGGCAAAGTAAAAATTGACAAACAAAATTGTCTAAAATACAAATGGAAATGGTACGAAAAAGATAACGCTTGTTATTTAAATGGTAAATAATGCTAAAGTTACCATCTTTTTTGATATCGTTTTGGTAATCCATTTGGTTTTAAATGTTCTAATACTTCATAAGGAGGTTTTGTTGGATATTTTCGTCCTAATTCTCTACCTTCATTATTGGCTTTTTGATCTTCTAAAATATCCTTTTCACTAAACTCTCTCGTATATCCTTTTTCATGTATATTACGGTATCCGTCGTTCCATTCTCGCAAATCACTTATTATTTTTGCAACCGTGCTTCCTACAATACATTGTTGTGCTGCTTCGTAATTTGCTTTTGCATGAAAGTATTTATCTGCTTTTTTTGTATCTGCATCTTTCATATTATTGTAATTAGCATATAGGTCGGGTTTTAACCCGACACTATTTACTTGTTCACAACATTGAGGAATTTTAATATGAAAAAATTAGCAAATATATATCAAAAGTAGTAGGGTGGGAAATGCCGAAAATGTGGACTTTTAATAAAATCTTAATTGCATTCCCACCATATTTATACTAATCATAAAATTTGGTGGGAACGATTGTTTAATCTCTATCTCCATTGGAAAAAGGCGCATTTCCCACCCTGCTTGCTTTTTGTTATTGGATTTTTTTTTAATATATGATAATATAGCATTAGAAATTATTTAATATAATTTCTAATGCTATTCATTCAAGAAAGTATACATAAATGCTAAAAAACATTATTACCAAATTTAACAACTTTATCCAATGGACAAAAAAATGGCATGTTTGCCACATATATATAAATATATTTTTACCCATATTTATATATAGTTTGTTTTTTGTACTTAGAGATAAAAATATTCTTCAAGAGTTATTAGAAAATATAACATGTAGTGCTTTAATATTATATATTATGGCATATTATGCTTTATTAATAATATTACTAATATCTATAATTTCACACATTACACAAAAAAAGTTACATATCATAAATCATTTTTTACTACATAATCAATTTTATAATAATTATTATTCATTTGGACTAATAATAATTATTTTTTGTTTATGTTATCCATTGTTTACTAATTTTCTATATTGTTTAATTTTTTTAATTTTTTATTTTTTTGCATTTTTAGTATTTTTAGCATTAAAAAAAATATTTTTTTTAACTATTGATATAATAATTAAAATGCTAAAACACATAAAAGATTAGAATATATTTATTTGTTTTTAATATGATTAATTTTACTAATATTAGGATTTGTAATTATTACAGGCATATCAATATAAAATGGTTCAAGTTTATTCGCTTGTTGTTGTTCATATGCTCTATTATTTATTCTCGCAATTTTGTTATATCCCCATACTTTTAAAGGATTTCTCATATTTCCATTAGAATCATGCATTCGCAGCTTATCATTCCATTTTTCAAAATTGAATGGATCAACTAAGTTACCTGTTATTGAACCATCAGGATTAACTCTAGTATTCTTTATATTTGCATTATGAATTGTTGCATACATACCGCGTTTTGAATTATCTAGCACATCATTCCACTGCAGAGGAAATGTTATTTTATCATTATAACTTTCTCCATTTTTTATTTTATCGTAGTTTTCTGATACCCATTTTTGAAATGCATCAGAACTCATTGCATATTGATACAAACGAGATGTTTCTTTGGGAACTACTATCTTCTTGTCTTTCAGCTTTTCATTTATATCAGGAGCATTTACATCAAGTCCGTACATTTTAGCTAATTGTTCTTTGTAATAGTTGGATTTTTCAGGGTCTGTTATATCTTGATAATTATATACATCATTTTCTTCTATAAATTTTGGAGTTAATGGTTCACCATCTTTCATTTTTAATGAATTTCTGTAATACTCATTTTCTATTTCATTGTATATTGGCGCTTTGCTTGCAACTTTTTGGAATTTTGCCATGTTGCTTAGTCCTTTATATTTCGCCAGCATTTTTCTTAATTCTTCCAACAATTTTTCATACATCTGTTTTAATTCTTCTTGGTTAAGAGATGTTTGGAGTTGGGGGAGTGATACCGGAGGTGTATTAGGTGTATCTGTTTGAGATAGAGTTGGAAAACTCTCTTCAAAAATTGGTTCGCTTTGAGTGTTTACGGTTGTTTTAGCTTTTATTATACTTTGCAAAATATCAGTTAAATCTTCATCACTCAATTCATAAGGAGTTTTCTGCCGTTCTTCGGGTTCTTCTTCATCAGGAATGTATATACTAGGCTCCGGTTCTTGCTCATCATCTTCTTCTGGCAAATATACATTTTCTTCAACACCGCCCTCTAAAACAATCGGTTCTTCTTCATTTTCTTCTTCAACAGGTGCATCGTCCATTGACATAAAGTATGGTTTATTAGGATTAAATACAAATGGAGGATATTTTTGTTTAGATATAAATGATTCGTCATAATCGTTTATACTTCCGTAAAAACCTCCCAGTTTTTGTCCGTTATTATCTGTGTATGAGTCTATCCAGCGTGTATTTGGAGAGTGCCTAAGTTCTTCATA
Organism: Candidatus Gastranaerophilales bacterium; assembly: GCA_016280955.1. Classification (GTDB taxonomy): domain Bacteria; phylum Cyanobacteriota; class Vampirovibrionia; order Gastranaerophilales; family Gastranaerophilaceae; genus CAG-196. Next base: position 39,244 of record JAEEHV010000093.1, read on the forward strand.
ATTTGGTATCCCCATATCGCTGTCTTGAGATAATATTGCAGGTTCGTTATCTAACAAATCATTTAATGTCATTGCCAACAGTTCTTCAAGTGAATATATTCTGTTTTTTTTATTGTATCTGTTTATGTAATTTTTGAAACGCATCTCTATTTATCCTTTCTTGCTTTTCTGTTTCTTTTTAATTTTGCAATAATGTCTGATATGTCAGATTCTTTTTTTCCTGTTTTGGTTAATATTTTGCTTATTATTTGATTAATTGGATTTTCAGGGTTTTGATTTGTTAATTGCTGAAACATATCAGCGGACGGGTTTGGGACAATATTTTCATTTACCCCGCTATTATTTACCCCTACCCCAAGGAATCTTTCGGGGTTATCGACTCCTTTTTGTTCAAAGATTGAAGCTTGGGTTTTCAACCTAACAAAACACATAACCGTCTTTCGACCGATTGCTTTTATCTTATATTTACAGTATAATTAATATTATTATTTAATATATTTACTATTTTATTTATTATAACAGAGTAGCATAAAACATGAAAAATAATTATAATAAAAAACATCTTTCTAAAATAATCAAAAAATTTGCAATTATTTTCTTTATTTTTATTTTCTTAACCCAACTGCAATCTTATTCTAACGATGAAATATTTGATGATTACATAAAAGTTCCTAAATCAGTTGTAAATTATGCAAAAAGGCATAATTTACAACTTGAAACCGATAAATACGAAATAGAAAAAACGGATATTCCAAATGGTGACAAATATAAATATATTTATCCATGTTCAAATAAAGACGGTAAAATATACGCAATTCTATATAAAAACAAATTTTGTATTGAAATAACTGAACCAAAAGTTCTTAACATTCTTTATATTGGAACTCGCTGAGAAGGTCGTGCTATTTTATTTAATACCTTTGGTTTTACAACTTTGTTATCTACTCGGAATAAATATTGTGGATAATAATACATTTTATTTTCAGAAGTTTTATTAAAATTTATTTTATCAATATATTCCTTACCATATGTCTTTCCGTTTTGAGAATCATAGAACACCAACTCATTTTTGTCGTTTCGGGAAATATTTACTACATGTGCTAATGTTTCAGTGCCTTCTTTTGGCTGATACCACATTATGTACTCTTCATTTTTTCCAACTTTTGATTCTATATTTTTTAAACATTCTATAGAGTCATTTGAACTATATTTTTCAGGACGAGTAATATTACTGCCATCCGGATTTTCATAAGCATAATATGGATATTTTTGTAATAATTTTGCTTCTTGCGAATCATTTTCTCTAACAGGTAAAGCTTCCAAATCGAATCCCATTTGCCTTGCTTTATAAACTGCAGAACAATATGTACAATTCAATTTATATCCATCATCATTACTATTATAGTTTGGGTTAACATTTGTACCGCCTGCTTTTTCTTTTGTCATCGGTTCGCCTCGTTTTACTCCTGCTACTTCATCAGGGTATAATCGTTTGTCTTTTTCTTCCTGTGTTTGTTCTGTTTTTTGTTCAGATTGTTTCTGCGCATTTACTTGCTCTCGGTGTGTGGAATTTTGTTCTTTATCATTTTCAAGATTTATATTATTTACATCTTCGCTCTGAGTTGAGTTATTATTTACAACTCCTCCGCCACTATTAGGTTTGCTTCTGTAATGAGCTTTTACTTCAGTTCCATCTTCCCTAGTGTATGCCTCAACATGTACGACATTCTCACTTGCCTGGAGTTCCTTTTCTGTCGGAACTCCCAGAACTCGGTATTGACCTAATACTTCTTGTTTATGTTTAATAAATTCGCCAAACGGCATATCATATAAATCTCTGTATGAATATATTCTGTTATCATTTGTGTATGGATTTTTGTAGTTTTTAAACTTCATTATTATTCCTCCGTTATTTGTTCCAAACTTTCTACCAATTTTTCAAGTTCTGATGATTTTTTACCTTTGTCACTTGCGTATTCATATACAAGCTTTAAAAGACTTAATATACCTTCTGCACTTATGGGTAAATTCTGTGGGGGTAAACTTTGTGGGGGTAAATTTGACAGTTGGTTTTCAGGGTTCAAAACATTCCCCTCGCCACCTTGTGGGAGAGGGGTTAGGGGTGAGGGGTTATTTGCATTTATTTCAGCATTATTTACACCATTACTATTTACCCCTGCACCAAGGAATCTTTCGGGGTTATCAACTCCTTTTTGTTCAAAGTACCAGATAAATATTTCCTGAAGATTGAGTGGAATTTGTTGTGCAAACCTTTCTACTGCAGAAATTACCAAATCAGCCTGTTCGCTTTTTAATGCAGTAAGAGAGTTGTCGGAATAAGTGTATTTGTATTCGCCCTGACGTACAAAATCATCAACCTCAATATATTCCTGTTTGTTATCTTTAGATACAAAAATTGTTTCAACACCGCTTTTAAAATCCGCACAGAGTTTTGCGACTTTTTCCACATTCGGAATAATCAAATCCTGATTAATCGTATCAACAATCATTGCTAATCTTGTAATCTGTCCCTGAGTTTTTGCGTTAATCTCAGTTGCAGTTTTTGTTCCGCTTTCTTCTACTGCTCCTATCATATTCGGGAAAATACCCGAAACTTCCGCCATCAAGTCATTCAGGAATGTTATATCCTGAACAAAAATCTGGGGGTTAAACTGCATTTGCTGAAATGCCGCCGCAGGAGTAAGATTATCGCCGTATTCAATGATTTTTCCGGGGTAAAGCTGAAGTTCGTCTTCTTCAAAAAATCCTTCCGGTGCAAGAAGCGGCGGATTTTCCGATAAAGTCTGAAGATTACATGTGCGGTTAAGCAAATCCTCCTGAACCTGTGAAAGCGAAAGGACGGAATACAAAGGACTTATGCCGCGTTTTGTATCCGGATCTCGGACAATAGCTCCGTAAGAAAACGGATTAATTAATGCTGTGTTTTTGCAGAAACGAACAAGATATTTTCTTGCAACAACAACAGCGTGCCAGTTTTTGAGAATTTTTCCGTCCGGAAGTTTTAAATCACCCCAGTGTTCCAGAACTTCTACCGTTGAACCTTTAACAACATCTTTATTCCGGTTGGAGATATTGTTGCTGTTTTTAGTCAGACCTGATATCTCTTCTGCCTGTTCTTTAGATATTGTGAAAAGTTTATTATTGATTAATTCGTCAGGTGTTTTATATGCTCTGTAAATCTTCGGACACGAATCCCATTCGTCACACCGGCTGGTATCAAATACAATATCAGCCGGATTTACAGGGTAAATATAAGGGTTATTATAAACTGTTCGTTCGTCAGTATAGAAGTTTTTGCCTTCATTTATTGCTTTTGTGATTTTTTCCTGTTTTTCAAAATCATCAGGGCTGATGCAAGACGGATTGTTAACAAAATAATCAATCGGTCTGCGGTATTCTTCGGTCATAGTTTTCCAGGCGGTAAAAGAAATTAATTCGCCATATAATAAAGCGTTATCGATAATTTGGTCGCAGGTTTTCTGGTAATCCATTTTTTCCATAATGTCAACCAACATGGCTTTTTGTTTGTTGCTTGCATTGTCTGAGTCGTGGTTTTCACCCGATACGTCGAACATAGAATTAACATTTGCATAAGTATTTCTCCATATATAAGATTTAAGGGTTTGGTAAAACATAAAAGTTTTGCACATTTTAATCTTGCTTTTCCATCGCTGCGTTTTGTCACCTGATGGTATAAATTCGTTTTTGAAAAATATCTCGTCGCTCAGGCGTTGTGCCATCTCTAAATTTTCACTTCGTTCGCTGTTCCATTCCGTAAAATCTGAAGAAATACTTTTTATCATATTTTCTTCTTCCTCTTTTGATAATTTTTTAACTTCATTTTCCGGGTTAATAATGTACTCAAAACTCATAATTTTTCCTTTCTTTTCAATAGCATTAAAAAACTTCTCCGTTAACGAGAGAAGCCGACAAACACGGGGCAGAGGAAAATTTTCCTCTGCCCCTGTGTTTTTTCCTAAATATTTATAACAAATTTAAAGTGAATCAACTTGTTTTTTAATATATTTATTTTTTGAATCAAGACTGTATGCTTTTTGTGCATAGTCTTTTGCAAGTTTTATATATTTGCTGTCTTTTGTGTTGTTATACTGATATTCAGCGGCATAAGATGCATACAAATAAGCCGGAGCATTTGTTTGGTCTATTTTAAACAGTTCATCAAAATAATCCAGTGATTTATCAAACTGTTCGTTTTTATAATACATATACCCCAACCTTAAATAAAGTTCCTCCATGGTTTCAGGTGCATAGTATTTATCGGGGTTAAGTTTATTTTTCGGCACACTTATAGTGATTGATTTTCTGTCGGAAGAAAGTTTAACGGGAAGAACTTCGGAGTTGTATATATTATATTTACCCATATCTTTCCATTCTTCCAGAAATAATTTGCTGTTTTCGTTAAAACTTGCAAGTCTTTTGTCTGTACGGGGATGGGTGCTGTTATAATCACTGTCTAAGTCATACTGTATAAGAAAAGTTAAAACATCAGATGCCTGGTCTAAATTGTAACCGGCATGGAGGGCAAGTTTTGCGCCTTCAGTATCTGCTGCATATTCCATATTTTTTGAGTCAATAATGAATTTCTTTTTCATTCCCGCATAAGCTAATGCTGAAACGGTGAATCCTTCTTTTGCCAATTTTCGCTGTTTTTCCATTCTTGTTAATAATTGCATGCGTCTTTTGTGATGACCTAAAAGTGCGTGTCCCATCTCATGCCCGATAACCATAGCAAGAGCATCTTCGTTGTTGTTAAAAGTGTCAAAAATGGCGGTTGTTAATATAACCAGATTTGAACCGTCAGAAGATGCGTTTACATCTAAATCTTTTTTCAGGCAGATTCTCCAGTTCATATAATCAAGCTTGTTTGCACGAATCAGTTTTTCTGCAACTCTGTAAACAGTATAAAAATCTTCTGCATCTGCCTGCGTGGTATAACGTGAGGAGTGTTTTTTCCCTAACGAAACGGCATATTCTTTATATTTTTCTTCGTCTTTTTTTAGCTTTTCCTCATACTTAGCTTTTGAAATCTCTTTATAATCTCCAAACTTCATAATATGCGGATCTTTAACCCCGTCTTTTGCGGCATTGTTAACATCATAATTCTGTTTATGATTCTGGGTAACTTTTTTGGTTGTGGCATATTTTTGTGCATGCTTTAACTCTTTTACCTGAGTTTTGACATAATCCTTTGCTTCAACTCCGTTTAAAATCAGTGCGGAAATAAAAAATAATATTATAAACTTTTTCATATATACTCCTTTTTACTGAGATATAATATCATGATTTTTACCGTTTTACAACTCAACAGAATATATATTATCTTTGATTTTTTTAAAACCGCATCTGAGTAAACAAAGGGCGGATGCACGGTTTTGAGCCTCTGCATACACCCTTCCCCTGAACCAGTTAAGGGACATTTTCAAACATTCAATACAAAGTTTATGCATTTTTCTTTTTGCAAACCCGTTAAGATACAATTCCCCGTCTTTATCCTCAAAATAATATATTCCTCCGATTAACTTTCCACCGGTTTCAAATAAATAAAAAAAAGTATTAGCTATAATAAATTCAAAAGAGTTTGTATCGCAGATTTTGTCCTGAACACTTTCGTATAACATTTTACACTCGTCTTTGAAGAGCAAAAATTCTTTCTGAAGCGGAATCCAAACGTTAATATTACAATCATCTCCCATGCACTTTCAAACCTCCAATCTGCTTTGCGGCAGGTCTATATTTTTGCCTCGCAAAGTCCTTCTACAATATTAATAACCGGTTCGGAAAAATCAGCCGATTCTTCATCAAGCCCCAATGCAAGCCGTTGACCTTTCTGAATTTTGCCTATTGCGGAGATTAAAAAGTCAAGTGTTGCAACAGCATTTTTTGGCATATCGGTAAATTCCATATCTGTTCTGACAAGTTCTCTTGAATATTCATCAAGAATAAATTCCAGGATTGAAAGAGTTTTATCATAAAATTTTATATGCTTTTCATTTATTTCTTTTTTTCTTTCTGTGATGTTATTTGTTTCGGTTTTTTGCATAACATTCCCTTTCATATTAAAAAAATCCCGAAGGCAAAGGGGTATGTATTTAGGAGCCGGGAGAAAGTGTAATATACGGATACAATAAAATTCCATACATTTACCTTCCCCGGCCGGAGAGAGAGAAAGGTGAAACGATAAAAATGCCTTCGGGCAGATATTTATGATGTGTGTCCGAGATTGAATTAAAAAATTAGAAATTATATACAATGCTGCAGTACATCTGATTTTTAACTTATACTACTGAAAAATAATATATATTTACTCCAAAAACTTTATATGCTCTTTACCAGCTCTTTGTTCCCATAGAAATCACAGGCATACTGTCTTATCCTTCCGTTTTTGTCAGAACGGTTAAGTCCGTATTTCCAACCGTAAGGTTTTGATTTTAATTTTTTATAATTTAATTCTCTTACTGAATATACGATGTCGTTTTGGAACTGAATCAGCATATTTTGTGCATTTATACCTGAGACTGACTGTTTGTTCATAACTCCGTCAAACCTCCATTCAATAAGTTCAGCAACAGGTTTTTGACATACAGGACAAAAACCTACGGATAAAATTCTTGAAGAAAATAAATCGGTATCATTAAGATAATAAATATCATCCGCCTTAAATTGACAGCAGTGACGCATTATTTAGCCCTCCGCACAACAAACAAAGGCAACAAGCCCTGTTATTGAAAGTGATAATTAGAATTATCGGGCATAATTAGCCCTCATACCCTGGAAAGATTTATCCTACGCTGCTTTCGCTTTGTTTCAAAATCAAGTACATTTATATACTACAACATTTTGAAATTTCACCTATGGATTGTAAAGAAATCTTTACATCTTAACCTAAAACTCTTTCTATAAGCTGCTTTTCACGATTAGAAAAATTTGCCGTTCTTATTGTCCGTTTTTGACGTAAGGACAAAATAGAATAAAAATGTTCAGAGAAAATGAAAGGAAAAGATATGACAGCAATTATTATGTGTTTAATACTTATTTTTATGGTAAACAGACGTATAACGGTTTTATGCAGACAACAACAGGCTCTGTGTTACGATATGTATCTGATAGACAGGAGTATCAGAGAAGAAGAACAAATGATTTTAAGAGAAATATAGTTCTTATTCAGCTTCTTTAACTTCTGCCCAAATCTCAGGATTATCCGTATCACAATTCATAACATCGATTATTCTGTAGTTAGGAGCCGGTGCCGTAGATATATGAACAATTCCGTTTACCGTTTGCTCTTTATTAACACCGTAATGCCCCGAGATCACAGCTTTTATGTTTTTGTGTCCGTTTAAAATTTCCAGATATTTTTCCGGCTTAAACGTCATATAAGATTCGTTATTGTTAGGCGGGATAATCGGAAAATGCTGAAGTATAATGATATTTTTGTTCGGATATGAAGCAATATTGCTATCAAGCCATTCAAGAGTACTGTCTTTGTAATATCCGGCAGAACCGGGAAAAACATCTCTGGAACCGTCAACAACACAGAAAACTACATCGTTTGATTCAAATAAGTAGTTTGTATTATTGTGCTTGAAATGCTTTTTGGCATATTTAACGTAAGTTTTTTTGCTTAGTTTTTTATGTTTGTTAACGTCTTTATCGCCAAGAACCATATAGTATGGTTTTTTAAGCTTATCTGCTTCTTTCAGGAATGATTTAAGATTATTTTTATCAGGTTTTTGAATATTATCACCCGTGAAAACAACAAAGCTGACATTTTTTTGTTTATTGACATCACGAATCAAAGCACTGAAATTGTCTTTATTTGCTGTATCATACTTAACGTCAGTAATCTGTACAAAACGCATGTCTTTAGCATAAGCATTTATAGAAACAACAAAACACAGAATGATAATTGACAAAAATTTCTTCATAAAAATCACCTTATTTAATCCCGCATAAGTATTTTATCATAAACATGATGAAAAAGTTTACAATATATGTTATCATGTTAGTGCAATGTATAAATCAGAGGCAAGGATATGTCTTTTGATTTCTCATCAAATATCAACCCCCCACTAAAAGCACATGCTGCATATAAAGATGGCGGCGGAATGGGCGGCGGCGGAATGTATTTTAAGCAGGGCAAACGCAAAGATGAACCTGAAGAAGATATGTTTCAACCATCCGAAGACAACTCCGAAACAGAGATAGAACTGTCTGAAATACCGGAAGAAGAAATTCCGAAGGACACAATTGTCAACAAGTTTGTAAATTGGTTCAGAATTAATCAGGATTAATGTTCTGTTAAAGTGGCGGAGAAAGACGGAGCCTCCAGGGAGGCTATTTTGTGGTGCGGATTTTTTGATTGATGTTAAAAGGAAATGGGATAAGTTTTGCTGTGTAACGGTAATCAGGGATGTTTTTTGAGGGCAGGTAATTTTATTATATTTACCCCTTTAATTTTATGGTAAAATTTTTTATGTAATTACAAGAGGATAATAAAAATGGAAAGATTTTATGCAACTACTGCAATAGACTATGTAAACGGTGCGCCGCATATCGGACATGCTTACGAAAAGATTTTGACGGATGTTATATACAGACACTTTACCCAAAGATGTGATAATACCTTCTTTTTGACAGGAACTGATGAACACGGTATTAAGATTCAGAAAACATCTGCTGAAAAAGGTGTTTCGCCAAAAGAATTCTGTGATATGAATGCACAAAAGTTTAAAGATGCCTGGAAAGCTCTTGATATAAATTATTCCAAATTTATAAGAACAACCGATGCAGACCACGAAAAAGTTGTACAAAAAATCTTCCAAAAGCTTCTTGAAAAAGGCGATATTTATAAGCACGCATACACCGGGCTTTATTGTTCAGGCTGCGAAGCTTTCTTGAGTGAAAAAGATTTAACCGAGGACGGACTTTGCCCTGACCATCAGAAAAAACCTGAAGTAGTCAGTGAAGAAAACTACTTCTTCAAACTTACAAAATACAAAGATGCGATAATTAAACATATTCAGACACATCCTGATTTTATAATGCCTTCGTGGAGAGCAACAGAGGTGCTTAATCAATTGGAACATATTGAAGATATTTCTGTTTCACGTTCAAAATCTAATGTTAGCTGGAACATTCCCGTTCCCGGTGATGATGAACAGGGCATTTATGTCTGGATAGATGCTCTTTCAAACTACATTACGGCTATCGGATATGATCCCGACGGAAGCAGTGAGCAATTCAAAAATTTCTGGCCATGTGACGTGCATGTTATCGGTAAAGATATTCTTAAATTTCACAGCATATACTGGATTGGAATTTTAATGGCACTTGATTTACCTCTGCCGCAGCATATTTTTGCTCACGGCTGGATTACTATTGACCAGACAAAGATGTCAAAATCATTGGGAAATGTAATTTCTCCGACTTCAATACTTGAAGCATTTAACTTAGAAATTCCGGATCCGCTCAGATATTATATGGCTGTTGCAGCACCTTGCGGAAAAGACGGTAATTACTCGGATGATGATTTTAAAGAAAAAGTTAATGCACATCTTGCAAACTCTATGGGCAATCTTTTAAACAGGACATTATCAATGCTTGTAAAATACTTTGACGGTGATATTAAGCCGGAATTTTTAGGTAAGAATGAACTTGCCGGTCAGGCTCTTGATACAATCAAGGCGGTAAAACATCATTTTGATTATTTTGAAATAGCGGAAGCAGGACAAAAAATTATTGAATTGGTTGACGTTACAAACAAATATGTAACCGATAATGCACCGTGGACTCTGGCTAAAGAAGGCAATATGGAAAAATGCGGAATTGTTTTGACTAACGTACTTGAAGTAATGTGCGTTATTACATCGCTTATTTACCCCTTCTGTCCGAATATTGCAAAAGCAATGTCTGAGCAGTTAAGCTATGATTTGGGTGTAAAATTGGATAATCTGACCTGCTCAAATTTAAAAGCAGGACATTTGATTGACAAAGAAAATATCAAGCCAGTTTTCCTGAGAATGGATAGTGAGCTTGCCGACAAGTCCAAAAAAGCATAAAAAATTAAGAAATGTATAGAACATGTATATTATTTAGTTTATATATAATTGACAAGAACTTTTTAGACGGTAAAATACATGGTATAACTTAGTAAGGTATAAGTTAACGTAGTATATTTAATCAAAGAAGGAGATTAATCTCATGGCACGTGAAAAGTATGAACGTACGAAACCACACGTTAACGTAGGTACAATAGGCCACGTTGACCACGGTAAAACAACA
>JAEEHV010000012.1 GCA_016280955.1 Candidatus Gastranaerophilales bacterium
ACTATAGATGCAACTGCACCTAAAACATCAGAGTCTGCCCAAGTATGGAATATTGTTTTTCCTGTATCTTCATCTACAGCACCATCGGTGACACCTTTCATTAAAACTTTTCCTTCTGAAGGGTGTTGTTGACGAAAAATGAGCAATTTAGCACTAAGTTCACAACCTTTTTCAATACCTTTTTCAATATCGTTTTCACAACCATTTTCAAAATTACATTTATCAGCTATTTCTTTCCAAATTCTATATGCTTCCTGTTTCTCTTTTGTATCATTCAAATGAGCATATTTTTTCGGTTTGACATCAACCTGACCGATATTTAATTTTGCCGCAACAACTTTTGCATCTTCTTTTATGTCATTTTCATCTTTTACTTCTATTGTTCTTGCAACGGATTGGCTCTTGTTAGCAGTTTCTTTTTTCGCTTTTGAAGCGGAAGGCATTGTTGTTTGAGAGGCATTAGCTTTATTCTCTTTATTTATCCATGCCCCTTTATTCTTTTCTTCTTCGGTTAAATCTTCGTAGTGTTTGGCATTTCTTGCCTGAAGCATATTTGCCATTCTCATATCACCTGCTATATCAAGCGGTGTTTTACCATTATATGGAATATTTATAACATCTCTGCATAATTGTGGTTTTGCACAGATGAAGTTTATTGCGGTAGAGAGATTTTGTTCTACAAGTATGTAGAACAAGGTTTTCCCTGTTTCTTTATCGACAACAGACGGATCAAGCTTATTCTTCCTGATTGCGTCAAGCAGTTCATTTTCAGGCGGTATATCAAGTGCCTTAAAGCTCGGTTGAGTTACCCTCATTTTGTTTACATTGTGATAATGTGGAGTAGTTGTACTTAAATTTAATATTTGCATGCTATTTATATCCTTTTTTATCATGAAAACCTATAAAAATATTTTTTGCTAAAAGAAAATAGTGAATTATGTTAATTGTTCTTAGACAGACAACAAATAACGCACTTTAGTCCCATGTTATATTTAACTTTGATTCATTCACACCTTCGTTCATAATTTTAAACATTGTATCTTCCGAGATATCATCTATAAAAACCGTGCATAAATACCTTCCGAATTCTTTTTTTGAATCCATCCCGCTATCTTGTTTCTTTGCAATATCCCAAATGTGTAAAATCATTTTTTCTTTATCGCAAAGCGGAGAATCAAACTGAGGTGTAAGTTTTCTCAGAGCCAAAGTAGAGCGCAGCTGTGCAGCTTTTTCCAAAGCTTCAAATTTAAAGTCCAGTTCTTTTAATTTTCCTTTAAACTCATTATTCTGAATACCGTTTACTGCCCAGTCAAGCTCAGGATACCAGATTAAATCTTTCTTTTTCATCTTATTTACAAAATTTATCAATTCGGGATTTTCGGAATTTATAACTTTTTCCATAAACGAGATTCCGTTTTTATCCTTTTGATTAAAATCATATTCATAAGTATTTGTTGATAATAAAAATTTTATAATTTTGTCATAAAATTCTTTGTTTTCTTCGGTTCTTTGAATATCAGGAAGTATAAATAACAGTTTTCCGTAGTCACCGATTTCTTTATACATAATGCTTGCATCATTGGAATAAATTAAACGGTTTTCATTCAAATTTTGAAGCAGTTTATAATAATTTTCCGGTAAATACAGATTTTCTGTTGCATGTTCTTTAAACACCTCGTCTGCGGTTTTCAGTCCGTAATGGTTTATTGTGTACCATGTTTTATCTTTTGGTGCATGATAAATTTTCTCAAGTAAATCCCTGTTAACATTACCCTTTTCATCTCTGTATATTTTGTATTGCATAATTCTTTTTAAATCCCAGTCACCAACTCTTTCAATTAAATCAGCAACTTTATAGCCAACAGAAGAATCTATGCTTCCGTCTGCATCTTTCGCCGCAGCTAAATAATCTCTTAAATAATGGTCTGAGCCGCGAGCTTTTGCCAGTTTTTTTGCAGCATCCATTGCACTTTCCGTTATTACTCCTTTTTTATCCGCAATATCAGAAAAACTGCATTTCGGTTTATGTGCATTAAGTTCTTCTTCCTCTGTTCTAAAATACCAGCCGTCTTTATAAATAAAATCACTAAAATTGTAACTCAGCAGACGAAATATTGATTCTTTTTCATAATTGCCTGTTCCTTCAGAGTTTTTTACTCCACGTAAAAACCCTGCAACAAATTCTCTGACTTCCTTTACTGGTAAAAGTTTCTTGCTGACACCAATTAAGTTATTTGCCTCTTGCGAGTTATATATTTTCATCATCTCTATTGCATAATATTCCGGAGTTCCGACACCTTTAAATGCCGGTTTTGAAACATTATTTTTACAAGGTCTTTTATTTATTTGGTTATTTACTGCCGTTATTTTCATTATTATAGCCTTTTTGTCCTTTCGCTTATCTGCCAGTTTGCCATTTCATTAAACAAATCTCTTTTAAGATGTCCGCCGTACTCGTCAAGTAAGTGATATACATAAACATCCGGCGGTTCGATTGTTCCTTTTTGATTTTTTACAATACGGAATAATTCTTCGATTACTTTGTTCTTATCACATAACGGTGAATCAAGTTGAGTTTTAAGTCTGTCAAAAGTTTTTACGGAACACAATTTTGCGGACTGCTCTAAATCAACAAATTTTAAGTCAAGTTTTTTAATTTTTTCTTTAAATTTATTATCCAATATATTATTTACCCCCCAATCAAGCTCAGGATAATAGTGAAGTTCATCCGAATTTTTTATAATTATCTCTAAAAGTTCTTCATTTTCGGCATTAATAACTTTTTCCAGAACAGAAATTTCGTTTTTGTCCTTTTGATTATAATCAAGCCCTTTTACCTCAGATAACAAATTCATAATCTGAGAATATACATTTTTATTTTCTTCAGTTCTTGGTGCATCAATTATTGTCCAGAACAGGCTGTCATAATCTTTTATTGCAGCATTTAAAATATCTGCTTTTAACCTTCCGGTTTCTTTTAATTCGTTTAGTACTTTAAGCAGCTCTTCAGCCTGATATAAGTTTTTACCCTCAATTATTTCTTCTAAAGGTTTACCCGTAAGAACTTTTATTAGTGTTTTACCGTCTTTTTTTGTTAACTCGGACAGTTCATTTATACACTTTTCAGAAAATTTACCGCTACCGTTTTTAATAAAATTTTCAAGCTGAGAACAATAGATATATGTTTCATAGTAAGAATTGGATTTGTTGTTTTCCGGTTTTATTTTAATTCCCGGTTTGTATAACTCTTTTCCCTTTTCCTTAAACAAAATATAAACAGGGTTAACAAGGTCATTTGCAACATTCCAGTTTGTTGTTCCGTCAGGATTTTTAGCAATTCTCAAAACCTCTTTTAATATATCGACAGGATACGGGGTATATTCGGTTTCTCTACAATAGAAAATATTATTAAGGATGAGGTTAATAAATTTTTCATCAATCTCTCCTTTTAAATCTTTCATTTCTTTCAGTTTTAACAACTCGTTTATATCGTTATCACTGTAATGATATGCTGAAAGTAACCTGAATGCTTGATTAATATTCAATTTATTAATACATCCCGAATTATCTTTAAATAAATCCGGATTTAATTTTCTGTTTTTGCCAAGCATTTTCCCTTTTGGAATTATTTCATTTAACATGTACATTAATCCAAGAAATGGAATATTACCGTTTTTAATTTTAAAATAATCAGCACCCCATCTGATAGTTTTATCTTCATTTAGTAATTTATCAAAATTTTTATCAATTATGCTAAGTTCAGAATCATTATCACCCTTTGTTCCTTCAAGTATTTCCTGTAAAAAAGTCAAACTATCCGATTGAACTTCCTGATTTTTGTATTTTTCCATTATGTGATTAAATAAATCTAACCTAACCGGTGTAATCACTCTTGACTTATCAAGAGGAAGTTGTGCAATTAAACCTGCATAAATATGATAGCCTTTTGAAATAAATTCTTTTAGTAAATCTACTTTATTTTTATCAATTTGCCCGTTTTTATCTTTGCAAAATTCTATATATGTTGGAATTTTTGCTGAATCCAGAGTTTGAGTTTCAAGTTCGCCTAATAAATCAAGTGCATTTTTATGATGATTGCCTTTGTTATCTTTACAAGCCTGAACCATATCTGCTATGTGATCAAGTCCGAATCTGATTGACCTGCTTCCCGTTTTTGTCATATTTTTGATGTTAGTGATAATATTAGTGCTTTTTCCGCATGCAAGAGCCAAGAGAGTCTTTTTTGCATAGTTATTAACTTCGTCATTAGAATCAAGAATTGCGTAATAAGCTCTGTATATATCGCATCCCAGACAACCCTCAAAATATTTGTATAATTCATCAACCAGTTTTAAGTTTTTGGGTTTATTAATTCCTCTGATTTCCGATTTTTCCAACATCATCAGCCGATGGTCAGAATCAAATATTCTCAGCTTCTTTATATCCTGAGCAAAACCTTTGTGATTTATATTTGTTTTTGAATTATACCTTATTGGTGCTATTTGCATTAATATTCCTTTTTCGTATTAATCTTATATACATCATTTGCAACCGAATTGGGCAAATCATCCGCATATTTTTTAGCAAAGTAATTACAAAAATCTTTAGTACTATTTGCTTTTGCAATCTGCCATAAATTTTCTAAAACTTTTTCCTTCTTGCAAATAGGAGAGTCTAACTGATTTTCAATCTTCTCAAAAGCTGTTTTGCTTGAGCATTTTACAGCTTCTTCTAATTGAGGAAATCTTAAATTCAGCTCATTATCTACTTGCTTTTTGAATTTGATATCACGGATTCCTCTATATGCAAAATCCAATTCGGGAGTGTATTCTAAAGCTGCATTAGAAGGGTGAGATATAACTTTTAATAACTGAGTATTTTCGGAATTTATAACTTTCTCTAACAGTGATATTCCGTTAGAATCTTTCATATTAAAATTAACATTTTCCAAACAATTCAGCTTATCAATGATTTTCCTGTATGCCTGAGGATTATTCTGTGACGGAATATCTGCTATTGTTAATAAAAGATTATCATAATCCGGAATCTTGGTTGTAAGCATATTAAAATCCGAACCTGAAACTTCTAATATTTCAAGCATTGTTTGAGTATCATATAAATTTTTATCTTGCGTAATTTTAGCTAAATATTTTTCTCTCAGGTAATTTTCACTTTTCTTCAATGATTTATCATTACGCAATAAGTCCTCATATATATATTTCAGCTCTTTTGCAGTTTCAATAATATTTGATTCGGCAAAATTACCCTCACTATCCTTGCATAATTCGCAAGCCTGCCTCATCATTTCTTTGAATCTTTGAATTGCTGTATTATTATATTTCATAGCATTATATCCGAAGTTTTGCAAAATACCTGCAACTTCCAAATTTACTTTTTTATTACCGGCTTCTGCAGATAATTCGAAAGCTGTATCAACGAGCGGATAGGCATTGTAACTGTCAGGATTACTGAACATATATTCATTCTGAATAATAAAATCTACAAAATCTTTGTTTATTACACCGTCTTTTCTAAAAAATTTTGATTCGGAAAAAGTTTGTATTGCATCATTTTTGTAATATTTACTAAATCTCAATATTTGTTCAATATTTGCTTTTGTTATCTCGTCATTTTCGGATTGGTAAACGGTTGCAGGAACCTTGAACTTGTCATAATCATTCCGTTTTTCACAAATATCAAGATAATCTTTTAAATATTTTAGATTAATATTACCGTCTTTATCCAAATAACAAATAACCGGAGAGCATTTTGCTTTTAAGACATCTGATTCTGATATAAAATCTAATATTTCATCCCTGTCAGAAGCATTTTTTGTATGCTCTAACACATCTAAAATATAGTCCGCCTGTTCGAATCTGTTACTGTTAACAACTGTGCTTCCGTTTAATTTATTAATAAAATTTTTAACGGAGCTTGATATTTTACCATCTTTATCCGGCATTGCTTTCAATAGTCTCGCAAAACCCTGCGGGAAAATTCTGTTTAAATTTACATAATATTCAATTTCATCTTTATTACAGATTCCGTCTTGTTGCTTTGAAGCCGTTAGTATTAAGGGAATATCTTCCTTTGCAGTCGGCGTATTAACAAAAATTTGCTGTGCAATTTTAAGATTTTCAGTATTTATATTCTGCTCCGCATCTTTGCATGCACTGATAACAGCAGCAGTTTTAGATAGTTTTGCACCTTCTAATTCATCTATTCGTTTAAATCCATATACAGGTTTACGAAAAAGTTTTTGTTTTAAGTTTTCTAATAATTCCGGATAGGAAACTTTGTATAAAGCATTAAGAGTACGGAGTGCATATTTTGAAAGAGTTCCGTCAGCATTGATACAAGAAGAAAATGCTTTTGGAATGTCATCTTGACCTTGTGATGTATAATATTTATGAAATTTTTCATAAACAGATTTAATTCTTTTATTCTGAAGTGCTTTAGCAGTAAAAGTATCTATCCCCGAAGTAATACCGGGAGTAATGCGGCGAACAACATTACTATATCCGACATCCTCAAATTCTTTAAATGAGGGTTGTTTTGTATTATTACTGTTTGCATTTTGTTTATATTCGATAATAGGATAGACGTGCATGTATACCTCCTATTAAACCTAAAACACGTAAAAAAAAATTTTTGACACATTAGAAAAATTGAGAATTATTTCAAATTGATTATTATGGCAAAAATTAAACTTAATAAACCGAGAATACACAAAACAGGTATCATTAAAAGTACAAATTTTCTTTGAAAAGATGCATTTTTTAATTCATATTCATAAACAGATTTTCTTGGTAAACGTTTTTTATTGATTTTATAATATTCAATATCATCTTTTATTAATTGAGAATTTCCATCAATCGTATATGAAAAATTAGGAATAGCATTTTCTTGTTCTAAAGCAAAAAGAATTAATTTGTAATTACATATATAATTACCAACAGAAAATTGCTGAAATATATCAAATTTTACATCATCCCCATCATTTAAACCTATATAAACATTACCTTTTGTATATGTAACAAAAAACTTATAATATGACAATGCTTCATCACAATTCAGTGTTACTTTAAAAGATTTTATATTATTTTTGGAAATATTTTTTATTGTTTTGTTTTTATATACTAAAACTAAATTATCGTTATTAATAATTATTTTGGTAACTGCATCAGCTTGCTGCTTAATATCTGTTTTATAAGAAAAGTAACTGCCAACTACAAGTACAATTACTCCGAACAACAGGAAAGGTAGTTCTTTTGTAATGTAATAAACTAAAAATATGATAAAAAGCCCAATAACAAATAAACAAATTAAATTTGTTAATTGCATATCGTTATTTATTTTTATAATTCTTTTCATAAATATATATTACAATAAAATCCAAAAATGATTGCTGTAATCTTTCACTTGAACTGCTCAACATAGACAAAATTAATGTAAAATAACAATCGGTTTGAAAAGTAAGGACACATATTTGAAAATATGGAACCCGAACTCATGAGAATAACTTTTATGTTAAAGTTTATAATTATTACATATATTTATAGTTTTTCAATGGAGGATTATATTTGTGGAGAATAAAATTCATATTATATTTAAGATATTTATAATTGCATATCTGGCACTAATGTGTTTTTTAATTCCGGAACATCGGGTTGGTTTAATTATAGCCATTGTCATTTATTTTATTATAAATGTAATTGTTTTCAATGATATGAATGAATTTGATGAATTATTACAAATAAAATTACAAAATAATTGTTTAGAAATTATAGATAAGCAAGAGCAAGAACAAAAACATATAAATATTCCAATTAATGAAATAGAATATTGTGAATCAATAATTAATGCAAACTATATTACTACAATAGGACCAAGTTTATCTTTTTCTCATAAATTTTTAGTTCATACCACTTCAAAAAAATATGAATTTGAATTTCCGAAAAAAATACGTTATAGCGGTGCTTATAGCGGATTACCCAAATACATAAATTATGATGAAATTTTTCAACTGTTTGATTTAAATCTTCCCAATTATAAGTATACTTTTGATGGGAATATTGACCATATAAAAAAGGATATTGAATATTATTCAATGTATCATAAAAGACAAAATTTTATGAAAAGATATTCTCTTTATTTCTTAGATTTACCGTTTTTACCAAAACTGCAAAATATTCTTTATATTATAGCAATAATGTGTTTTTTATTAGTAAATTTAGTATTAATTATGGTGTATTTACTCCCATTTTTGCGTGACCATGGAATATTCTTCTAATTATTACAAGCCAATAATGTGCAAACAATGTTATCTTTCGTCCTTATTGAAATTATAAAATCAAAACAAAAATCTTAGGCTCATACTCGCATAAAAAAATAGCTGAGGATGGATTGTCTTAACCTGTTCGCATTAAACGTGTCTGCGGTTTTTCTTTTCAGAAGCTTTGTTTCTTCCAAAGAAAAAACCTACGCACTCTGCTCACAGGTCGCTCGAACCGTCGACCTTGCGGACTGTGCCGACTGAAAAAGCAACAGTGTTGCTTTTGAAGGAGAGGGAGCCGGCATGCTAAACGAGAACAAGTACAAATAGTACGAAGTTCGAGTTTGTCCGAACGGACTGCGTGCGGCGAATAACCCGCAAGGAAAACACAAAAAAATAGCTGAGGATGGATTCGAACCGTCGACCTTGCGGGTATGAGCCGCACGCTCTCACCAACTGAGCTACTCAGCCATATTTCTATTTATTAATCTATTGTCCGGCTCAGTTGCTTCGAGCGATACTCTCACGTATCTTGAGTTTTTCGTTCGCTATCGCTCACTCAGGGAGCTACTCAGCCATATTTCTATTTATTATTTTTTTGAATTATACAAGTCCTTTAACAACCTGCATAAAGTTATTCTCACACAAACATTCTTAAATATCAACCCATTAATAATATCGGATATTGAAATCAAAGTTTTAGCGATTACAATATAAGTGTAACTTTAACACTAGATAATTAATCGTAGTTATATTTATGTATAAGATGGAACAATTCCACAAAACAAAAAAGCAGGAATAAGATGGCTAAAAATATAAGAAATATTGCAATAATAGCTCACGTTGACCACGGCAAAACAACACTTGTCGATTGTATGCTTAAACAGAGCGGTGTATTCAGAGAAGGTCAACAGGTACAGGAACGTGTATTAGACAGCAACGATTTGGAAAGAGAAAGAGGAATCACAATCCTTTCCAAAAACATTTCCATTAATTATAAAGGAGTTAAAATTAACGTTGTTGATACCCCCGGTCACGCAGACTTCGGCGGAGAAGTTGAACGTGTTTTAGGTATGGTTGACGGTGCGTTGTTAATTGTTGATGCCGCAGAAGGACCTATGCCTCAAACAAGATTTGTACTTTCTAAAGCATTAGAACTCGGTATAAAAATTATTGTTGTAATTAATAAAATTGATAAACCGGCAGCCGATCCTGACGGCACACTGGATAAAGTATTTGATTTATTTACAGAACTCACTGACAGAGAAGATTTAATTGATTTTCCGTACATATATGCAAGCAGCCTGAACGGATTTGCTATTAAAAATCTGGATGACGAAAGAAAAGATGTAACTCCGCTTTTGGACTGTATTCTTGCAAACATTCAGGAACCGGCAGGTGATTCAACAAAGCCGTTCCAATTCAGAGCTACAACTCTTGACTACAACGAATACGTAGGACGAATAGTTATCGGAAGAGTTGTTAACGGAGTTGTTCATTCTCAGGATTTGGTTGCTTGGGTTGATGCAGAAGAAGAAGTAAACAAAGGAAAAATCACCAAACTTTTCGGATTTAAAGACCTCGGAAGGGTTGAAATAGATGAGGCTGAAGCCGGTGACATTGTAGGTATTGCCGGTTTTTCCGATATCCAAATCGGTGAAACACTGTGCGATATGAATAACATTAACCCTCTGCCGCTTATAAAAGTTGACGAACCGACTTTGCAAATGAACTTTTCCGTTAATGACAGCCCTTATGCAGGTCAGGAAGGCAAATTTGTAACATCAAGACAATTAAGAAAAAGATTGTATGATGAACTTGAAAAGAATGTCAGCTTAAGGGTTGAAGATACTGATTCTACAGACTGTTTCAAAGTATCAGGCAGAGGCGAATTGCATTTGGGTATTTTAATTGAAACAATGAGGAGAGAAGGGTTTGAATTTCAGGTATCTAAGCCCGAAGTTATATATAAAACCATCAATGGCGAACAATGCGAACCGTTTGAAGATTTGCTCATTGATGTACCGGAAGAATATGCAGGCGGTGCAATAGACAGACTTTCCGGCAGAAAAGCCATTATGAATTCTATGAACAATGCAAACGGCAGAACAGTTCTGAAATTCTCAATTCCGGCAAGAGGTTTAATCGGATTCAGAAGTGAATTTATCCGAATGACCAGAGGTGAAGGTATTATGTATCATACCTTTGACGAATACAGACCTTATGCCGGAGATATTCCAAAACAGAGAAGCGGTTCCATCTTAGCTCACGAACAGGGCGAAGCAATTCCTTATGCACTTGCTCAGTTTGAAGACAGAGGTGTTTTCTTTGTAACTCCGCACACCAAAGTTTACAGAGGTATGATAATCGGAGAAGGTAACAGGCCGCAAGATATCGTTGTTAATATTTGCAAAACAAAAAAACTTACCAATATGAGAAGTTCAACAGCTGATGTTATGGTTACTTTGCAAGCACACAAAGAACTGACACTTGAAGAATGTCTTGAATACATAGGTGATGACGAACTCGTAGAAGTCACACCGGAAAATATCAGAATGAGAAAACAAAATCTCGTTAAATTTGGCAGTATTTAAAACTGATAAAGATATTAAAAAAGCGGTTTCAGAAAATTCTGAAACCGCTTTTCGTATTTATTATAATGATATTAATGACAAAGTGCCAACAAAACACCGGCTGCAACTGCAGAACCGATTACACCTGCAACGTTTGGTCCCATTGCGTGCATAAGTAAGAAGTTTTGAGGGTTAGCCTCAAGACCCACTTTGTTAGCTACACGAGCTGCCATAGGTACAGCGGAAACACCGGCTGCACCGATAAGCGGATTGATTTTTGTTTTGCTGAATAAATTCATTAATTTTGCCATCAAAACACCGGCAGCTGTTGCCATTGCAAATGCCAAAATACCAAGCACCAATATTTTTAAAGTTTCCGGTGTCAGGAATTTTGAAGCTGAAAGCTTTGAACCTACAGCCAGGCCTAAAAATATAGTAATAATATTAATCAAAGCATTTTGCATAGTATCCGAAAGTCTGTCAACAACACCGCACTCTTTACATAAGTTTCCGAATGTAAGCATACCGACAAGCGGACATGCATCAGGAATGATGATTGCACATAGAATAAGAACTACAAGAGGAAATGCAATTTTTTCTCTTTTAGAAACTTCCCTGAGTTGTGTCATTTGAATTTTGCGTTCTTCTTCCGTTGTGAGCAGTTTCATAATAGGCGGTTGAATAACAGGAACTAAAGCCATATATGAATATGCGGCAACCGCAATTGCAGGAAGTAAGTGTTCTGCAAGTCTTGAAGTAACAAATATTGAAGTAGGACCGTCAGCACCACCTATTATACCTATAGCCCCCGCTTCTGCAGGAGAGAAACCTAAGAAAAGTGCTAAAAGTAACGCACCAAATATACCAAATTGCGCCGCACCGCCTAAAAGTGCAGTTTTAGGATTTGCAATTAACGGACCGAAATCAGTCATCGCACCAACACCCATAAATATAATTAACGGAAAAATACCAATAGCAGGATCAATACCTACTTTATAAACAAATGCCTGAAAACTGTGGTCGCAAGGAAAGTTTGCAATCAAACCGCCAAATGCAATCGGCACAAGTAATAACGGCTCAAATTGTTTTTTTATACCAAGCCAAAGCAAGAATAAACAGATTAAAACCATTATAGGCATTCCGTACATGTGCATAAAATTCTCAACACAATTCAAATCCGGATTAGACGGCTGAATAAAATTCATTATACCTGTTGAATTCCAAAGGGAAGTCAAACCGCTTTGTATATCAATTGTCATTTTACCCCCTATCCTATAACTACCATTGCCTGACCTGTTACAACCTTGTCGCCTTGAGCAACCAGGATTGAATTAACGGTTCCGGCTTTTGGTGATTTTACTTCTGTTTCCATTTTCATAGCTTCAACCACGAGAAGGACATCACCTTCCTCAACGGTATCGCCTTCTGAAACTTCAATTCTTAATACGTTACCGGGTAAGCCTGCTTTAACTTCTTCGCCATCGCCTGATGAAGATGAAGCTTTAGCTTCAATACCGGCTTTTACATCTATATCATATGCTTTTCCGTTAACAGTTGCTTTATTATCACCTTCTAATTTAACAGCATAAGCCTTTCCGTTAACTTTAACGGTATATTCACCTGATGCATCAGATGCTGCAGCTGTTTTTGGTGCATCTGCTTTAACTTTGTTAACAGATACCTGACCTTTACCGAGCAAGAAGTCGATACCTTTATCAACATTACCGTCTTTACAAGCACATGCAATAAATAAGTTTTCATCAGTTACAGGCAAGCCTGCTGCTTTAAGTCTTTCGGTAGCTGCCGCAATACCTTTTTCAGGATCTTTTTCGTTTATATCAACAACTTTTTCTGTTGTAGGCTGTAAACCTGTTTTTTCTTCTGCCCATTTTACAAGTTCCGGATCAGGTTCGCAAGGTGTTTTACCGAAATAACCGAGTAACATTTTTGCATAACCGGGGTTTGCTTGTTCCCAAGGATGTTCGGTAATTGCATTCAGGAATGATTGTTGAGCATAGAACTGAGAAACAGGAGTTACAGATGTTGCAAAACCGCCTCTTTCAACAACTTCTTTCATATTTGCAATAAGTTTCGGGAATTTATCAAGCATACCCATATCTTTTAACTGGTTAACAGTAGTTGCAGTTGCACCGCCCGGCAGAGGAGCCTGAATAAGAATCGGATTAACCGCCAAAGAGATTGGAGATATCGGATAATCTTTCATACATTCTTTAAAGATTTCTTCAGTTTCCATAATTTTCTTGATATCTAAACCTAAATCATATTCAGTTCCTTTAAGAGCATGCCACATAGAAATGATATCAGGTTGACCTGTTCCGCCTGAAACAGGTTTCATAGCCAAATCAATTCCGTCAGCTCCGCCTTCAAGAGCTGCAAGATATGCAGCTAAACCGGTACCTGCAGTTTCATGAGAGTGGAATCTGATATGTGCTTCAGAGCCAAGTATTTCTCTTGTTCTTCTTACTGTTTCATAAACTTTTCTGGGGTTAGAAGTACCTGATGCATCTTTGAATGCCAAAGAATCAAACGGAATTCCTGCATCTAAGATATTTCTTAAAACTCTTTCATAAAAATCCGGATCGTGTGCGCCTTCGCAGCCATAAGGAAGTTCCATCATTGTAATAGTAACTTCGTGTTTAAGACCGTATTTTTTGATTGAATTAGCCGAGTCAATTAAGTTATTAACATCATTCAAAGCATCAAAGTTTCTGATTACATTAACACCGTGTTTTGCAAATGTTTTTGCGTGAAGGTCGATTACATCTCTTGGTTGAGAGTTAAGACCTACTACATTTACCCCTCTTGCAAGTGATTGCAGAGTAACATCGGGACCTGCCGCTTCTCTGATTTTATCCATTGTTTCAAAAGCATTTTCATTACAGAAGAAAATCGGAGCCTGGAATCTTGCACCGCCTGCTGTTTCAAAATGTTTGAGTCCTGCACTCACTGCTGACTGAAGGGCAGGAATAAAGTCATCAACGAGAACCTTTGCCCCGAAGATTGACTGGAAACCATCCCTGAAGGATGTATCCATTACCTTAATTAGTTTTGTCATTTTTATATCTCCATTTTAATTGTATAACTTTAAAACCTTTATAATTCGTGAATCGTAAATAGTGATTCGTTGTTATACATTTGAATCACAACTCGCAACTAACAATTCACTATTTTCTGAACATTGCTGCAACAATAGCAGCTGCAATCTCTGAGTCATCACTTGATTTTGCCTTAGCTTTATTTCCTGCTGAAGCAGCCACCGGCTCAGGGAATATTTCATTTATTTTTCTTACACATGCTGACATTATGTACATTGCACAAATCAAAATACATAAAAATATCAACACAGTTCCCATGCCGACTAACATCATTGAAAGACCTTCCTTTAGTATCGGAATGAGATTTACCAGTATTTCATTCATAGAATATCTCCTATTAAAAGTATATGTTCTTTGTTGTTTTTATCTTTTAGCTTTAGCGCACCGTTTGAGGTTACATCCGTTGCAATCCCTTCATAGGTTTTGTCAAAAACTTTTACGGATACGTTTTTGTTGAGGAATTCCGCTCTTTTCTTATAATCTTCTCTTATTAATAAAAAACCTTCCTCTATAAATTTATTATAATATAAACAAAACTTATCTATTACCTTTTTAAGGAATTCTTCTTTATCAATAAACATTCCTGTTTCAATATTCAGAGAAGTTGCAGGCTGATTAATTTTTTCCAGCAGTTCTTCTGGAACATTAAGATTCACACCAAACCCCAAAACAATTCCTAATAAGTTTCCCTCTTGAGAAGTAACCGCTTCTGCAAGAATGCCTGATATTTTTTTGCCGTTTATTCTGATGTCATTCGGCCACTTTATTTTAGGTACTACACTATATTCTTCAAAAACTTCGGCTAACACAACACAAAGCAGCTGGGTAAGATTTGAATAAACTTCTTTCATTTGTCCTGACGGTTTTAAAACAATACTTGCATAAATATTGTCTTCTCCGGTATAGTTCCATTCTCTTTGAAGCCTGCCGCGACCGGCTGTTTGTCTGTATGTATATACAACAGTTTGGTCAGATATATTATCTGTACTTATCCCTTCTTTTGCATATTTGTTTGTAGAATCAATCTCTTCTATATATAACCATTTCATACGTTTATTATATAATAAACCCACCTTTGTTTTACAGATTATGTAAATCGTTTTACTAAATTACCCTAAACGTTGTATATACAACTTTTTGTACTAGACTTTTTATCGTAAATTTTCGTCATGGCTTGACGAACCCTCAAACAGACATTACAAGCTATTTTTCAAAATGGCATAATCCATGTGGTCTATATCATTATATCTAGCCCAAATACAGTAAAATCAACCTTTTTATTGATGAAAATATCCTCTATACGCATGTAATATGAATAGTGGAAAGAAACTAAAAATCAATAAAACAATTTAATAAATAAGGGAGAGAGAAGAGAGTATGAGACATGAGTTTAAGAAAAAATCAAGAGTATTGCTAATTGATGACAATTATGATCACTTATCAGGAATCAGAGAACTCTTGACTTTGGAAGGAACATTTGACGTTGTAGGTATCGCTACAAACGTTTCTTTAGGTTTAAATTTAATCAAAAAATATCAACCGGACATTGTATTACTCGACATGAACATGCCGGAAAGAGACGGTTTGCAGGGAATTATTGAAATCGGTAAATTGGGTTTGGGAACAAAAGTTCTTGCTTTATCAGGGTATGATGATGCCGACTTAATTTTCAGAGCTATGAAAATAGGTGCAAAAGGTTATGTACTTAAAACCATGGCATCCGCACAATTAATCTATGCAATCGAAGAAGTGCTTAACGGCAAAATTTATTTACCGCTCGCACTTTCCTCAAGATTTTTTGAATACTTTCAACAATCATTCAGAGAAGAAAATGAAAGAAAAGAAGCCGGCTATGATGAAGAAAATCTGCTTGATGCACTGACACCACGTGAAGAAGAAGTTTTGGAACTGTTAACTCAAGGTATTACTTATAAAGGTGTTGCAGGGAAATTATTTATTTCCGAAACAACAGTTAAAACACACGTTAATAACATTTTCCAAAAACTCCAGGTTTCAGACAGAACACAAGCTGTTTTGTATGCAATCAACAATGGTTTCTTAACAAAGAACAAAATAGCAGTATAGGATTAAATGTACTAGGCATGTCGGGCACAACCCGACAACAAAAGGACAGCAAATGAAGAAAATTGTAAGACAGCAAAACTACTTAAAAGAATTAATTGAATCGCAGGGGAACCAGATTATTTCAAAATCTGCTCTCAAATGCATGATGCGTGCTGTCTTAGAGCCACTGGTTGATAATCCGGAAGAAGGAGTTGTTCTTCACAGAATTGAAAACAAATCCGGAATTATGGGATTGATTAAACGTTTGGAATTTTCATCAATTCCTTCGTATGATTTTAATGACGAAGGAGAACTTCTAAAAGAAAAAGTCTGGGCTAATACTGAATTTTTATGTGTTCTGACACACAGGTTTGTAGCAATAATTATCTGGGATAACAAAACGGAAAATAAAAACTTTGTCAGATATTACACTGTTTTTAACTCAAAAATGCAAAATGAAACACTTGATATCATAGACAGAAATACAAGCCTGAATATCAAAGATTTTCAGGAAAGGTTCAAACCGGACAGACGTGACAACCCGTTATTAAATTCTGCTATAAGACGCATGGTTGAAAATATGGATGAAGCAACCAAAGATGCTGTTCTCGGGTTTGCGCAAATACAATCAGAAAAAGAGGAAGAAGAAGCAAGCCAAAACATAAGAGCTATAGCACATGAAATAAGAAATCAGCTTTCTATATGCGATTTGTATACGGAAATTATTAAAAAGACCTGTGCAAAAAACGGCATAAATGATGACGGAATCATTAATGCAGCAAAATGTTTATCAAGGGCGGTAAAAATTGCAGGAAATTCATTAATAGAATTAAAATCCGATAAAAAAGCAATTATTAAACCATACAAATTAAAAGATATTATCAGTAATGCCGTTGATTTGACAAAAGTATATTTTGAAGGTCAAAATGTTGAGTACATAGTAGAAAATGAAACAGATATAAAAATTCCTGTAGATGAAGAAAAATTTATATCAGCAATAATAAATCTGGTTAAAAATGCAAGTGAAGCATTTGGTAAAGAAGGCGATGTACCTGAAATGGTAAAAGGCGGTGATTCTGATACCGCTAAGTATATTAAAGTTAAGACGGAAGAGGACGGCGATTTTGCGGTAATCCGAATTTCTGACAATGCAGGCAAAATTAATGAGCCTGAAAAAATATTTAAAGAAGGATATACCACAAAATCTACAGGCTCAGGACTTGGGTTAATTATTTGTAAAAAATCAATAGAGGAAATGTTTGGCAAACTTGAACTCGACAAAAATTCGGATGAAGAAGTTGAATTTGTCATAAAGATTGCTAAAGTGTGAAGAATGGAGGAAATGTGAAATAAGTAAATAAGATATAGGACAAATTTTCAAATTACTTATTTACTTATTCACTTTAATTTATGGACTTAATATCAAACAGAACAATGAATATTACACAACTTGCAATGAGCGGCTTGGTCGAAAGACAGCATGCAATTGCAAGTAATATTGCAAACGTTATGTCCCCGGGATTTCAGAGAAAAGAGGTTGCGTTTGAAAGCCAGCTTGCAGAAATCCGCGAAAAAGAAGATTTAAAAGATTATATCAAAGGACAAAACAGTATCGAATATAAACCGCCAATGATGGATGTTTTTACCGGCGAAATTCATCAATACAGAATTCCGACAGCACAGGAAAAAGCATACCTTCAATCAAATGTATATGACCAATTCAAACCGCAGCTGGTTAATGATATATACAGCGGAACTGATTCAAAAGGAAACAACGTTGAACTTGAACGTGAAATGATGGATTTGTCCAAAACCGGTACAAAGTATCTGGTACTTTCAAATCTTCAAAGACGGCAATTTACCGAGCTTAGCGAAGCAATTAGAGGACAATAAATATCTGAAAATAACAGAGTAATTTAACTCTGAAAATAAAAACTTGGAGGAAAAATGAGTTTTAATATATTTGATATAGCCGGTTCGGGAATGTCCGCCCAAAGAGTTAAAATGGACACTATTGCAAGTAACATTGCAAACGTAAACACCACACGCCGTCCTGACGGTTCCAAAGGTGTGTACATAAAAAAAGATGTTACTTTCAGAACTATATATGAAGACCAGCTCAACAGAGGATTCTCAAACTTTCACAGCAACAGCCCGGATGCACAATTTGATCCGGCAACAGGTAAACTTCATTTAAATGCTAATATTGCATTAAACAACGGATACCTGACCGGCGGTGTCGAAGTCGATGAAATATATGATTCGGAAAACGGAGTTAAGACTGTTTACGATCCTTCACATCCGGATGCAGATGAAGACGGTTATGTAGATTTACCAAACATCAATGTTGTAGAAGAAATGGTAGGTATGATATCAGCCTCCAAAGCATATCAGGCAAATGCAACAGTTGCAGAGAACGTTAAAACAATGATGCAAAGTGCTATGAATATATAGCAAAATCGGTTATGTACGTAATGAACTAGTATAAAGGAGATGACTGATGGAATTTTCAACAGGAATATCAACAAATATTGACAGAGCTTTTAGTTTTGATGCGGTTAATAATTACAATGAGTTTTTGAAAAAAAATTCTTCATTTAAGTTTGATGCCAATTCCCCGACAGACTTTGAAATTGCACTGGAAAATGCAACACAAAAACATCCTGTAAATGATAAAAATGATCCTTCGGGAATGGGTAACTTTGCTACACAAATCGGTTCTGCACTTAATAACAGCCTTGATTCAATAAACAGAGCACGAATTGAAGCCGACAGAATGCAGGAAGATCTTGCAATGGGTGGCTCTACAAGTATTCACGATGCAATGATTGCAGCAGAAAAAGCAAACTTAAGTCTTCAAATGGCTGTTCAGGTAAGAAACAGAATTCTTTCAGCATACACCGAAATATCAAATATGGCAATTTAGTATTTATTTGACAGCTTTAATGCCTTGTACATTTCAAACATACTTAAAAGAAAGAAAGTTCCGAATACCAAAAGGTATGAAGAATTTGTATATATTGTTAAATTACCGATAATCTCCGGTTCAAATATGTTCAGAAGGAAACCCGTTGCCATCCCTAACATTCCAACCATAGTAAAAAAGCAAAAATTCATTATACTGACGGCTGTTCCTGAAACCATCTTTCTGTTGGATAAATGCAATACCGGTACCAAAATAGAAGTTAAACTCGCATTTGCCGCAAGAATACAAAATATAACCGCAATAAAATCGGTTCGGAAATCAAATATTACAGCCAGACAAATCAAAAACAGAGAACCGAAAGTAATAAAAGATGCATTCTTAAGAAATTTTACCCTGTGATTATGTGTAAGTTTACAAACATAAGCATTAACTATATTGAATACAGCCGCAATAACTGCCATACAAGACAAAAACAATGCAGACTTTTCGGCTGACATTAAACAAAAATCTTCTAAAAATTTTTTCCCGATAATAGTCTGTATTGTATAAAATATAGCAAAATTACAGCAGGCAAAGCTGAAAAGATTTCTGTTATGCCTTTTGTGTAGTACTAATCTGAACGGCAAAAAACGCATTTTTACATTCCGTTTTATTGAAGGAAGCTGTACTTTTGGCAGCAACAGAGCAAAAACAATACCTGCAACAAGAATCAAACCGGCAATTATAATAAGTATTTCTCTCCAGGTAGCATATTTCATTGCAAAAACAAATGGTGCATTTGCCAAGATTCCGCCTGAATATCCGATAAACAACATAACAGAAATAGCAAGTCCGAAATTCTTCTCGGATACAATTTCACGTAACTCCCTTATAATACTCAAATAAAACGTACTGCTGCCCAAACCAATCAAAGCCCTTGCAAGACACATAATTATAAAATTTGATGAAAGCGGAAAAAGCAATGCGCCAAGCCCAAGTATAATACCCCCGGCAAACATTACCCTAAAACCGCCGTATCTGTCTACAAGAACTCCGTTAATCAATTGATTTATTGCGTATATATACATAAAGATTGCACCAAAAGCGGCAATATGCGGTGCGCCTAATCCAAGCTCACTGCCAAGTATATCGAAAATCGCCCCCGGAATTGCTATTCTTTGAAAGTTTGCAAAAAAGTAGAACAACGTTCCGATTAATATTAATATAATACCGTAATGTCTGCTTTTCATTTATTTGCTATTATACTCCGTGCCTGCCAAAAACATATTACATATCCTGCGTACCATCTTCCGCATTGTTTGTTGTTTTTGACAAAGTTTCATTTTTTTTATTCTCAAGCTCTTTAACCTTGGCATCCAAATCAACATCAAGCATCGGCTGGGTAATAATTGGTTTGGGGATTAATTTGTCAGCCTGATTTTTGTTTTTGCCAAATTCCTGAACCAAATCATCATGATATTTGATTCTCTTATGATGCATACCTCTGAGCATTCTTGAGAATGTTTCACCGATTGTGGTTATATCTTTTAATGTTAACGGCGAATCTGATAATTGGCCGTCATTGAGTCTTTCTTTAATAATCTTATTTATTATTGCATCAATTTCTTCATTAGAAGGATTCTTTGCAGCCCTGACAGCTGATTCAACCGCATCTGCTATCATCAGAATTGCTGTTTCTTTCATATTGGGTTTAGGTCCGGGATAACGGAATTGTTCCTCGTTAACATTTTCCGCACCTTCCTCTTTTAATGCTTCATTATAAAAATAACTTACTAAACTTGTACCGTGGTGCTGTAATATAAAGTTATGTATTATCTGCGGAAGATGAGCATCTTTTGCGAGTTCCAAACCGTCCTTCGGGTGAGCGGTTATAAGCATTTTACTAAAACGCGGCGTGCATGAATTGTGCGGATTTTCAATTCCGTAAAACGATTGGTTTTCGACAAAAAACATCGGTCTTAAAAGTTTTCCTATATCATGATACATAGCACCAACCCTTGCCAATACAGGGTTAGCACCAATAGCCTCTGCTGCATTTTCACACATGTGAGATACCGTTAAGCTGTGGTTGAAGGTTCCGGGAGCTTCCTGCATCAATCGTTTTAACAATTCCTGATTGTGATCCGCAAGCTCTGCCAAACCGTATGGTGTCATTATTTTAAACGTATTTTCTATAATCGGCAGCATTCCGAGTATGAACACACCGCTTATAATAAAAGTATTTATTATCATAAAACCTAAGTCTTCAATAATAAATGCATTTTCTATATCCATCATAAGTTTTTCAAGGAAATAAATACCGCCGACAATCAAAATTCCGGCTACCGATATTTTTAAACTTACGATGAGTAAATCCGCACGTTTAGAAAACTTAAGCTTGGACATCGCAGTCATAATAACCGTATTCAATAGCATGAAAATTGCAATTACTTCAAGATTCCAGTGCATACCTATTGCAATTATTGCCGTCAGTATTGTAGATGCAAAAAAAGCATTCCTCGGAGTTGTAAATATCGACAAAAGAATAGTATATGCAGGTATCGGAATTATATATGGCGAAAATCCCGTCGGTAAAAGTGCCGAAACAAATGCCAATGCCAGAGTGAATACTGCCATCATCGGCAAGTATTTTGAATTGTAATACTGTTTTTCATAATTCTGTTCATACTGTAAAAATATAAATGTAAAGAAAGTAACCAGCATGTAAATCCCGAGAATCCCAAGCCAGTTAATTTTCAAAATATTATATCCGGCACTTCTTAAAGCATCCAGTTTAAGTGTATTTACCTGTTCACCTTTAATTACAATATCCTGACCTTTTTTAAAAAGTACCTCATACGGTTTTACCGCAGCCGCAGCATTTTCCTTTGCAATATTTGTTGCAGTATCATCTATTACCAGATTTGGAACTATAACCTGCCTTAGAATCCCGACAATAATATTTCCCTGTATTCTTGAAACATTTTGCGGCAGATTTTTACGAATAATATTTGTAACGTTATCATTCTCAAAATCCATCGTAGAAATACCAATATTTAAAACAATATTCAGCGTTGCCTGTGATTTTTCAAACACATTTTGCAAATCACTTTCTTTTGCTTTTAACATGTAGTCAATTAAACCCGGATTTCCGGATTCATCAAAAAGAATCTTTAACTCATCAATTTTTATTTCATCAGATGCGTCTTTGTTTCTTATTTTTAGTACATAGTTATAAAGGTTTGATAAATTTGTTGCAATTGATTCATCCTCAACCTGAGTTAAAATAGGCTGAACACCCTGCATAGCTTTTTTCTTGAGCTGTTTTGTTTTTTCAGTATCAATAACCTTCATATCACGTTTTGCCGGAATATCAACCTGACAAATTTGATTTTTTATAATTTTCTGAAAAAAGTAATTTTGGGATGATATTGTCACCGCCATAAGAACGGTAAACAGGACAAAACACAGTCCGTTTCTAAAGTTTTTTGATGATATAAAGTCAAGAAATTTTTCCATATATTAATTATCCTTATTGTTTATCTCTTTTTTATTACAAACCCGCACTTTGTGCAAGCTAAAACTTCATTGGTGCTGTCAACCGGCATAAAGTTATGAATGCAGGTCAATGCCTCATCTTCGGGTTCTTTTATCCGTTCCCCTTCTTGGTTGATAATTATCCCCTCCTGGAAGTTATTATTAGGGTTAGTTCGTTTTCCTCTTTTGTTTTTTTCTAACCATTTTATAAAAATTTCTATTATATACATTATTGTTCGTAAGTTGTAAATCAGAATCCGCAATCGGATATGTTTAATTTACAAACTATCCTATATTTTGAAACCGTAAGGCAAATATTCGCTCAGCCGTCTAACAACAAGTTCGCCCATATTTTCCGTAATAATTTCAATATCGTTATCACCCTGAAATTCGTACATTACCTGCCTGCACGCACCGCAGGGGTTGCAATCATCAGCATTGGGAGAATATATCGCAACAGCAAGTATTTCTCTTTCGCCTTCAGACACTGCCTTAAATATAGCACATCTTTCCGCACAAATTGTCATACCAAAAGATGAGTTTTCAACATTACAACCGGTATAAATTTTTCCGCCGGAAGCAAGAACACTTGCACCCACAGCAAACCTTGAAAACGGTGAATACGACATCTTTGATGCCTCTTTTGCTTTATCCATAAGTAATTTATAATCGTACATAAATTTTCCTTTTAGTACAATTCATTTTAACATAAATTCTTTGAGTTGTTAATTGTACGATTTTTGTTCCGCTTTTAACTATTAATACAATAAACTTGAAAAAAAGTTATGTTGTTGTTATATTCAAAAATGTGGGAAAAAACCACAAGAAATATGCGCCCATAGCCCAGCTGGATAGAGCGTCTGGCTACGAACCAGGAGGTCGGGGGTTCGAATCCCTCTGGGCGCGATAT
Source organism: Candidatus Gastranaerophilales bacterium (assembly GCA_016280955.1). Lineage (GTDB taxonomy): Bacteria > Cyanobacteriota > Vampirovibrionia > Gastranaerophilales > Gastranaerophilaceae > CAG-196. The sequence continues at coordinate 23,381 of JAEEHV010000012.1, forward strand.
ATAAAGAGAACCTTCGGGTTCTTTTTTTGTTGGAATTCAAACCCGCATCTGTGTAGTTAGACGAGTAGTTTGGTTTTGTCAGTTTGACTATTTTATTTTCTAAAACTCGCTCGTTATAGGGGTTTTGCTGGTCGGAAGTGCAACTTTACCCAAAAAACCGATTTACTTATATTTACTCATTATTTACTCACACCGGTCAGCTACTTTCCAATAATAGCAAGAAAATTTTTAAAGCGGTTTTTTTGGTATAGAACGCTTTTTTTGGTAAGGTATGGTTTTTTGGGTAAAGTTAAAATTTATTATTTTTCATTATCAATAAAAAATGCATTTAATAAATCAGCGTTATCTCTTAAATTTTTAATTACGGGTGTGAGATTGTAGCATTCTTCAATCTCAGGCTGATTGCTAACAAAATAATCAACCACAACAGCAATATTATAAACATTCTCTGCCCATTTGCTGATCTGCTTAAATTCTTTATTTGTAATACTATATCCCGCTTCTTCCATAATCCCTCCTAATATCAGGAAACACAATACATGAAAGAAGTCAGAAAAGCGAAAAAGCATAAATAATTTTACAAAAGAACACAATTTAATCTATGTATTCCCAGTCATTTGGTTTGTTTAAGAAAGAATTATAAATCTCTTTTTTGTTGATTCTTAATTTATTATTTGTATCGACAATAATAATACCGCCTACAAGATTCTTTCCTTTTGTATTTTCTTCCTTTATATATTTTTGCAATGCTTCAGCTTTGATTTTATTATCATCTTCTTGAAATCCTGCATCTTTTGTATCATAAATGCCAAGAGAGTTGTCTGTATGCATTACGATAAAATCAGGTTGAAATGTTGTTGTATCGGGTTTTTGAACACCAAAATTATCACGCATGTGTTCATCTCCATTTTTCCACCACCATTTTACATTATCAGACTCTTCCAAATACTTAATAAATGCCTTTTCTGGGTTGCTTCTTGCTTTTTCAAGATAGCAAGGCATAGTTATGCTTTTAATAGCAGCAAATTTTTCAAATGTTTCAGGATTATAACTGCGACTTTCCGGGATTTCCCATTGTAAATCCCAATTTATTAAATTTTGAGCTTTAATTTTTAGTTCTTCATCTTTTATTGGTTTATATGATTCAGTAGATTGTGCAAGAATTAGTTCAAATATTCTGTAATTATTTAATATGACAGATTGTATGTATACCATTTCGTTTTCAAGTTCCCTGGTACATAAATACTCTCTGAAAAATCTATATAAAGACTCTTTAACTGGAGATAAAGATCTTTTATATGCAAATCCGCTTAAATTATCTTTTATAAGTTTATTTACCAGTAGCAATTTATCATCTTCAGATAATGAAGTCTCTATCGTTTCTTCCGCTCGGATTTCTTTCAATTCATCTATTAATTGAGTCTGTATTGTTTCGTTTAGCATGATTTTATCATTATCAGTTAAATTCGCTAAAGTAATTTTATTTGATATAATTTTAGCATTTTTATCTTTATATAATGCCCCTTTTTCAGTACTATTTAAGCCAAAATATTCACAAAATACTTTTTCTAAAACAGGATAGAATTTTAATGAATTCGTTATATCGCCATAATCCAGTCTTTGTCTGTAATATGACTTTAATTTTAATAATTGGTACTTTTCATTATTTCTTTTGGAATGTAAGTTTTTAAGAATATTTGGGTTATAGTCTTCTTTTTTTACATTTATACTTTCTATATTAGAAAATACATAACCTCTATTCAGAATTTCATTATCGTAATGTTTTCCTTCAGGCATTCTTAGAATTCTACCGACCGTTTGAATTTCAAAAACAATGCTCTGAGTTTCTCTAAATTTTACTAATATTTGTGCCCTTGGACAGTCCCAACCTGTATCAATAGCTTGTTTAAAAATCAAAAAATCCACATTACTATCATTTGGAATTATATATGGACTTTCTGTATTTTGTTTTTCTTCAGATAACCATATTGCCAAATTACCATCAATTGTTGAAATACCTTTATCTTGCAAGAATTTTTCAACAAATTCTCTTTTTATGTCTCCTTCGTCACTATTTGGTAACTGAATCAAAACTAAAGGATTTATATTTACTCCAATATCTTCATATGCTTTTTTTAATTCCAAACGTTTTTTATACGCACATTCCATAACTAGTTCTTGTGAATCAATATCTTCTTCGCTTATTTCATCAATATCTTGATTTATAATAATTTCTTTTTTAATTAAACCTTCTGATATAGGATCATTCGGATTAACTTTTACTAATTTATCATATTGATTTAATGCCGGTGTTGCACTCATTTCAAGAGTTATCGTCGGTTTTATAATTTCATCTCTTAACTCTGTAGCCCTATCCGTCGTCGTACCTTGATGGCTCTCATCAATAATTAAAATGATCTTTCTTCCTTCTTGACGAGTATTTTCAAGTATTTCAGGGAAATTATATGTTTCCTTATCTTTCATTAAAATATTTTTCCATTCACCACTAGAACTGTCTTTTTGGTTAATTTTATCCCAATTAACCACAACAACTTCATTTTTCCCTATGCAACTTCTTGAACCAAAGAATTCTTGCTCCAATAAATATGCACTTGGTGCACCATCAAAGTACTTCGTAAGAGATTTGTAACTTTGTTTGTGTAATTCCCCTTTTCCAATACTAACCCATACAAAGCAAAAATCTTCATTAGAAAAATCAATGTCCAATGCTAATTTCTGAATTACATTAGACATAGTATATGTTTTCCCTGAGCCGGTTGGGGATTGAAATACAATCGTTCCTTCCCTGTCTTCTTCAAGAATTTCTTTAACTTCTTTTAAAATTTTATTTATTGCTTTTTCTTGGAAAAGTTTTAAATCCATATTATCCTCTTACATTTTCTTTTATAATTTTTTTATAAATATCTAATATTTTTTGTGGAATAGTTTCAATTTTAAAGTTATCAATATCTTCAAATAGTTCTTTGTTTATATTGTCATCCATTGAAAACATATAAATTATTTTTTCACCATCTATTTGTTTTAAAGTATCTATAAACTCTTCAAAACTATCATTTATAAAATTATAATAAACGCATAAATATTTATCTTTTTTATTTGATTCAAAAATTTTATAATCATCTTTTTCTTCTTTTAAATTGTATATGTTTTCTTTTAAACATAACATTTCAGTACATTTATAAGTTAAATTAACTTTTAATTGTTCAATATTTTCAGAATTTTTGATAAAATCTGTCTTGAAATATTGTAGATTTCCACCTAAACCTTCAACAAATTCTCTGTTACCATTTTTGTTATATCCATTTATTACTTTTTCAATTCTTGGATAACATATTTTTGTACATATTTCACTTTCATCATTTGTGCACAATATATATTTTCTTGTTCCATTGTCTTTATTGTTCATTTCCTGAACAGAATGGCCTGTTGTTCCAGAGCCTGCAAAAAAATCCAAAACAGTTATATTTTGGGGGAAATGACAAAGTATTTTTTCTATTAATGCAACTGGCTTTACTGTATCAAATCCACAAGGGAAACCTAATATAGAATTTAAATCCTCTTTTCCATTTTGTGCAGTATCAACATCATCAGCTAAAAATAAAGACCAGAATGGATTATATGAAAGTTTATCCTTCTCATCTTCAGGATATATTGCTTTTTTTACAATTCCATTAATAATTTCAATACGTCCCATATTTTCAAGTCTTCTTGCTTCAGCTTCACCTATTTGCCATCTTTTACCATCTCTTGGAACTTGTCCTAGTATTTTAAATTTCATAGTATTTCTTTTATATTGTCCCGCATCAGATTTTTCTATGATCTCAAATCTGCAAGGCCCAAATTTACCCTTGTGGGGGTAATTTTTCTTAAAAGCTCTTTTCTCTAAAATAAATTCCTCTTTTAATTTTTTATTCATAGCATAACAATATATCGATTCCGTTTTTTGTTGTAGTTGAAACTTCGCTTTTCCTGCATTTATAGGTTGTGTTGTAGATTCCCATATTATGTGCCCAATAAAATTATTTTCGGAAAATATTGAATCACATAACATTTTTAGTTGAGCAAACTCGTAATTATTTATTGATATAAAAATTACACCTTCTGGCTTTAATAAATTTTTGGCTAAATTTAATCTTTTTTCCATAAAATTTAACCACTTTGAATGCCTATAACCATCTTCCTTGTCAACATATGAATCATTGTATTTAAAATCCTTGTTACCAGTATTATATGGGGGATCAATGTATATAACATCTATTTTACCTTTATGTGTGTAATTTAATACAGATAACGCATGGAAATTATCACCTTCTATCAAAATATTGTAATCTGAATTATCTGTTTTTATTTCTTTTTCGGATATTCTTTGTAGGATTGGTAAGTTTTTTTCGCAATCTAATACAACTTTTTCGGGCTCTTTTTCAGAATCCCATACCAAACCATACTTTTTAAGTGCTAATTCTTTGTCTTGCTTATTTAATAGTTCTATTAATTCTTCTCTTGAAAAATTGTCGTAGCATTTTGCCATATTTCACCTCATTTTAATTGTATTAAATTGGTGAAATATGACATCATATGCTTAAATGAAATTAATTTATCTGTCCCAAAAATTGCAAACTGTCTGTTTTTAAAAAGCAAACTGTTTGTTTCTTTACAAGTGTATTTTATCAGAATATCGGATGCAATTTTTACACCTGTATTATTCATAATCTGAATCATTAATTTTATGTTTAGTGTAATAAATACACCGAATAAACAAAATCAGGTTGGGCAAGATGCCTAACCTGATTTTTTGTATAATAATACCTTTTATTTTGACATTATATCACTTGCTTTTATATATACAGGGGTGTTTAACTTAAATGAAATTTTGCTTCCTGCTTTTAATTTATAATTTAAGCCTTTTGCCATTGAACTGATTAAAATTCCGAATCCTCTGCAAGTTCTCGGAACAACAACCAAACCTACAACAGTTATAGATTCTATCGTTACGACCGCAACACTTATTATAGAAAATGTTATAATTCCTATACTTGCAGGCAATGCTCTTATAGTATTCAAAACCTGAGAAGATTTTAAACTGCTTCCGTTTTTGGGCTCCATTCTGATGGTATAAATTTTTTCATTCGGGAAAATTATTTTATCAATTAAAATATAAGCCTTTGCTCTTTTAAACACCGGTTCGCTTTTTTTTACTTTTTTAAATTTACCGATAAATCTTGTATGCTCAGGTACAATCATTCCGTTAGAAGCCTGTACTTTTGATGCCAGTCTGAAGTATATTTCGTCATCTACATTTGCTTCATTTACGTCAATATCGGATTCCGTCTCAAGTACAAATGTGCTTTTCGGACTCAAATAAACAGTTTCATCCTCAACAGATGTTTCAAAAACTGACTGGTTTTCTTCCGCATAGTTATTTGGTTCTGATAATACCGGTAATATTGTAATGAAATTTATCAATAAAATTAATACAAAAGATACAAATTTTTTCATTATTTTCCCTTCCTTAATATAACTACTGTAAAGTATTATAAAACAAAAAAGTATAATAACATATTATAAATCCTTAAGCAGAAAATTGTAACAATTGTAAAGTTATATTTTGTAACAAATACACTTATTAAAAAACATAAAAATTATTCAAAAATGAACAATATAACATGTATATGACAAATTTATTATTAGTAGCATAATTTTAATGTATTAAATTGGGAAAAAAGATTGTACTTTTAACCATTCATGTGGTATAATGATATTGAAATTATTGTAAAAATGATTGTATGAAGATATATATCTGAAGAGACTGCCATTGTGGCAGTTGATGGGTTGAGTTTGAGTCATGGTTGGTAAAAAAATAAAAAAATGCTCAATGTTAGTTTTTGCAGCACTAACTGCATTTTTAACTTGCGGTCAAGTTAATGCAGAAAGTGATGCGGATTTTTCAACCCTTATAGATAATGACAATCGTAATACAATATCCCAAAAAAGAATTGCCCCAAAGAAACATTATTGTGCTAATCTTTATACAATTCCGGGCATTGTGAATCCGTCATTGTCCGTTTATAACCCATCTGACAAAGAAAACAATAATTCATACAATAACACGGTTTGTGACACAGTTTCACAGACAACCGAAACTGTTTTTGGTACGTGGGCATCAAAGCTGCCAAAACGCAAATCGCATATCACAGGTGCTGCAATTGATATTACCCCTACTTTAACAAAGATAAACAATGATTCCAAAAATTATCTGAACTTTGCACACCAAAATTACTCATCGGTAGCCGGCTTACCGGGAGCAATCGGTGAGCAGCCGGTAAATATCGACGGCTCAAGGTATATCTATACACCGAACAAATCTTCTGATGTAATGAGCAATATCCGATTAAAATCAACCAAAACGGATACGGCTGCACTAACTGACGGAGAGCTTGGCGGTTTAATATTTAAAGCAAACGGTATAGACGGCAGCAGTCCTGTTACCCCTGACTCAACCAAGCTATCGGATACATCATACTCAACTCCGGTTACAATGTATGAGTATAACGATAATACAAAACAGCTTGAACCCAAACATTATAACTTCGAACGTACCGCTGATACTTCTAATACAACAGATACAGGTGTATATCAGAAATGGTCTGCCAATAATAACGGGCAGGATGCATTAATAAGCAGTACGGCAGACAACAATGATGCAGATATTGCAAATTTTGCCAATAAGTTTGCAAACATATCCGGCTTAAACGGAAAAGTTACAGGCTTTGCAATCACCCCAACGACAAATAATTCCGCTGTTGAATCAGCAAACTCTAACGAATACGACCTTGTTGACCTGAATTCTTCTAAATTTGCATCAGGCAAAATGTCCGGACAGATTACGGGTTTTGCTGCTCCGGAAGGCAACCGTGTTGTTGTTCCGCAAGGCGATACGGTCAGCAGTGTAAGCGGCTCATTTGCAAATCACGATGACTCTGATCTTCAGGGCAGCTTTATCTCTAATGAAGGAACAATAGGAGCAATCAGTGCAGAGGTAGTCAATAATATACTGGGCATTTCTCCTACCACCTTAACCTCTTCAAGTTATATATATAATGCCTCAACCGGTGTTATAAACAGCCTTTACGGCTCATTTTTAAATAATACAATCAATAATTCCGATATTACTTTAGGTGCCATACAGGGTGCTTTGATATGGAACAGCGGTACAATGAGCATTACAGCTGCAAGTAATGACATCACGTTCTATAATAACAGCACTGTAAACGGATCTGAAACAACTTACAACGACATTTACAATTCCGGCACAATTAATCTCAACGCAGGGGAGAACCAAAAAATCACCTTTAACGGCACGGTTATAGGTGAAAATGGTACATTGGTTATCAATCATGATTCAACCGTAAAGGGCGGTGAGTATATATTCAATAACACTCTCGGCGGTACATTGGATATTTATAATAGTGCAATCATCAGACTTGGCAGCGTTCAACAGGAAGACGGCTCTACAACATACGGCGTTCTGGACCTTAAAGCATTTCATCCCCAAGGAGGCAATGCAGCTACAGTAACACTTGACCTTAGAAATGACCATATTGATACGCATCACTTTGGTCATGTTACACAGGATGCCTCAGTAAACCATTTGCTTGACGTTGACCTCAATGCGAAAGCAGCAGACAAATTTACCGCAGATTCAACAACAGCAGTGTCAGGAGATATCCTAATCGGTGCAATCAATTTGATAACGGGCACAAATGATGATGACTCGCCTGAGATGGTAGTTAATCTTTCCAAGGACTCTTTCAGATTTGCTATGATGTTGACACCTGATATTATGTCAAACATAACAAAGGCTACCGGTGTAACTTATGATGTTAGTTCTTTGGATTATGATTTCTTAAGCGGAAATTTAATATTTAATGCAAACTCTTTTGACCCGAAAAACGGCACCTTGGATAGAGTTTATGCAGAAAGCCGTGATTTTCTGACACTTGGTATAGGCGAACATACTAAATACACCAGTCTGTCTCAAACAAAAGATGGTAACCATCCGGATATTGTAGTTCTTGGCGGTATTATCTACTACTTTAAAGCAAGTGAAACAACCGATGAATTGACAGCAGCGGTTCGTAACCTTGCGGCAACAGGTTCTACTGCTGTTAGAGAAGTAAGAGCAGAAGATAACTGGATTTTTAATGCAAACGGGAAATACTATACATATTCAACAACCTTACTGCCAAAATCAATTTGGGAGCATGACTTAGATCCGGAGCATCCTGCATCTGCGAGTGATTACAATTATTACACAACAGATGGCACAACAGACCAATATTACAAAATTAATTTGCGTACCGAAAATATGAACGCAATTGATACGACTACTTGGGAAAGGTCAGATGCTGCAACCGCCGGTACATATACCTGGGATAATAACTCACCTTCCAGCCAAATAAAACCTGAGGGTGATTTGACAAGTGCAAGCGGAATGATTCGCTTCGATATGCCTCATAACGGTTCAACAGAAAAAAGATATTATTTGTATAATTACGAAGTACCTGATGATTATGATAAAGTATCAACAAGAATTGATCCTTTGAATGCGAGTATTACAAACAAGTATTTTTATAACATATCTAATGGCAATCAGGGTGCTGTAATTAAAAACACATCTACTACCGGTGATTACGACATTAATGCTGACTTTATCAATAACACATCAGAAAGTACTAATAAGGACGGTGCCGGTATAATTTATAACTCCGGAAAACTGGGCTATATATCAGGAACATTTATAAATAACAAAAGTTCTAAATCCAGCGGCGGTGTTCTTTATAATAACGGCACTAATGCTTATGTAGCTGCCATAATTGGTGATGTTATCGGTAACAGTGCAGGTAAGTCAGGCGGTCTGGTCAGAAATAACAGCGGTAAAATCGGTTTAATACAGGGTAATTTTATCGGTAATAGAGCCGGTACCAATGAAAATGGCTGGGGTGGTGTAATTTCCAATAAAAACACAGACTCCAAAATTGAAATTATTTTAGGGGATTTTATCGCAAATAGTGCATCTATGGGTGGCGGTGCTATCGATATGAACGGTACTTTGGGTACTGTTATTGGTGACTTTATAGGCAATACTGCAGGAGGCACTGACGGTGGCGGTGCTATTCGTATAGATGGCGGTAACATAGGCTCAGTAACAGGTGACTTTATAGGCAACAGTGCACAAAGTGGTGGTGCTATCCGTTTTCAAGGACAGGGTGGTTCCGGAAAATTTGGTACAATAACAGGTGATTTTATAGGTAATCGTGCAACAACAGCATCCGGTGGTGCGATTGATATGGTAAAAGCTAATGATACTATCAGCCGTATTGTCGGGGACTTTATAAATAACACTGCAAAAACCAACGGTGGTGCTATTTCTAACCTGGCAAAAATAACAGAATTATCTTCCGACTTTATTGCTAACAGTGCAAAAGCAAACGGTGGTGCGATTTATAATACCAATACAATAACCACACTTACAGATTCAGCTTTTATTGAGAACCACGCAGCTTCAGGTGGTGCTATTTATCAAGATGGTGGTACTATAGGTATCACAAATACTACCTCTTTTATCGGTAATACTGCCACTTCAAACGGGGGTGCAATTTATATAGCTGCAAACAAAACCCTTAAAGATATCGTTGGTACTTATACAAAGAATACTGCAGGTAACGGCGGCGGTGCTGTTTATAATGCCTCTAACATCACAAATGCAGTAAATGCAACTTTTGAAGAAAACTCTGCTGACTACGGCGGTGCAATATATCAAGGCGGTTTTGCTTTTAGTATTGCAAACACCTCAAACTTCAATGAAAACACTGCTGATACAGAGGGTGGTGCGATTTATGTAGCAGCAGGTAAAGCAATAACAACAGTAAACGGTACATTTAAAGGTAATACAGCTCCAAGTGGCGGTGCTATTTCTAACGCAGGTACAATAGCTACATTAAACGGAATATATGGCGGTTCCGAAGCAGGAGACGGAAATACTGCAACGTCAAACGGTGGTGCTTTATATAATACAGGCTCTATCACAAATGCTATTAATGCACAATTTACCGGTAACAGTGCAGACTTTGGTGGTGCTATTTATCAAGCCGGTAATCAGATTAATATAGCAAGTGCATCAAAGTTCATTAACAACTCAGCAACAACGGCAGGTGGTGCTATTTATGTTGCCGAAACAAAATCTATAAGCAATGCTAACGGAACATATAAAGGTAACACTGCAGTAGATGGCGGTGCTATTGCTAACTATGGTACAATAACTACTCTTAACGGTACTTACGGCGGTTCGGGAAGCGGAGAAGGTAATACCGCAACAGGAAAAGGTGGTGCGGTTTATAATGCAGGAGCAATTACAAATGCAATCAACACCTCTTTTATAGGTAACAGTGCCGGATATGGCGGTGCGTTGTATCAGGCAGGAAGTACCATAAGCATAGGAAACGATGCTGAGTTTACGGGAAATAGTGCAACCTCAGATGGTGGTGCTTTGTATATTGCAAGTGAAAAAACCGTTACAAATACAGGAACAAATTATTCACAGAACTCTGCGGACGGAAACGGCGGTGCAATATATAATGCTGGTACAATTACAAATGCAATAAACGGAACATTTACTGCAAACCAAGCAGGTTTTGGCGGTGCGATTTATCAGGATGGCACTTTACTCAATATAAACAGTTCTGCTGAGTTTACGGGGAACAGTGCAACCTCAGATGGTGGTGCTTTATATATCGGAAGCGGGAAAACACTTACTAATGCTGTCGGTACATATGAAGGTAACAGTGCAGCCAGAGATGGCGGTGCAATTTATAACGCAGGTACAATTACCACCTTAGGAAGTGTTTATGGCGGTGCAGGCTCGGGAGAAGGTAATACCGCAACAGGAAAAGGTGGTGCGATTTATAACGCAGGTACGATTACAAATGCAATCAACACTTCATTTGTCGGTAACAGTGCCGGATATGGCGGTGCGTTGTATCAGGCAGGAGATGCTTTATCGCTAGCAAGCACAACAAGCTTTACGGGTAACAGTGCAACTCAATACGGCGGCGCTCTTTATGTTGCAGCCGATAAAGTAATTAATTCCGCAGGCGGAACATATGCGAATAACACTGCAGGTGTAAGCGGTGGTGCAATCGGAAACGAAGGTACAATTACTTTCTCCGGAACAACAACATTCAGCGGTAATACAGCGAATGGTGCGCTTAATGATATTTATAATATAGGAACTATTGTTTTTGATGAAAATTCAGTAACATCAATGCCGGGTGGTATCAGCTATGACGGAACAAACGGTGCTACTACCATAAGTCAGGGTGCCGTATTTAATACCTCAGGAGCTATTCAACAAAACTCACTGACTTTAGACGGTGCAACTATTAATATAATATCAGATGGTGGTAATGTAGGCAGTATTGATGTTGATAATTTCATAAATACGGTAAATAAATCATACGTTGATACCTTAAACAATAACGTTGATACGCACAATTTGGGAAATGTTACTCTGAATGGAATAACAGAGTTCAGAATTGATGCTGACTTAGCAAATAAAGTAGCTGATTGTATTAATGCAGATTCTGTTTCCGGTTCCGGAAGTATTGTTGTAAAAGCAATCAACACTTTAACAGATTCTACAACATCAAGAGTAGCGACAAAAATTGCAAATCTTGCAATAAGAGATTCGGTTATTCTTGAAACAAACAAAATAGAACCGATTATACCCGGAGGCGGAACAGGTACATATAATATTATTTATTATAAAGCAGTAGATGGCGGTTATATATTATATGATAACTCTGATGTCTATTTGGTAAATGAAATAAACTCATTTAGCGAACATGAAATCGTCTATAATATGAACGGTGCCGAATATATTCCGTTAGAAATTCAAAGATTTGGTGAAATAACCCCCGGCTTCCCGCTTACTGACCTCGGAATATTAACTCCTGACAAATTTACACTTAACGGTGACGGTTCATCAATTGTCGGCGGAACAAAAAGAGGTATTCGTGTCGGTGACGGAAAATATTTAATTATCAATAATGTCGGCGGACTTGATGGCGGCGGATTTATTACAGGTGCTTGGTCAGATTTCGGTACTTTGGGTGATAGCAATTATTCTGTATTAAAAGTCGAAGACGGCGGCAGAGTTGATATAGACGGTAGCGTTTTTGCAGAAAACCATGATTCTGTAATATTGGCAGAAAGCGGTTCTACCGTAAACATCAGCGATTCTGTATTCCGTTACAACGTAGGAAACGGCGGAGCTGTTATTAAGAATGCCGGTACACTGTCTATGACAGGTGTTGAAGTTCATGGTAGTGACGGCGGCGGTTATAACGGAAATACAATTAACAACACAGGTCATATAACAAACCTGACCGGTACATTTTTACTTAACGGAAATGGTCTGGGTACTGTATATAATAATGGTTCCAGTGCTATTATTGATTACATAGAGGGTAATTTTACAAGTAACAGCGGCGGCGCAATCTTAAATGATAATGGTGCAACCATTACATTAATCAATAATTCTAACTTTACTTCAAATACTACAACCGATTCCGGTGGTGCTATAAAGAATGCTGACGGTGCTAATTCATTCACTGTTGCAAACTCTATATTTACAAATAACAGTGCTACTCAGGGTGGTGCTATATACAATGGAACAGATACAAGTAACAATGTTTCAAGCGCAATAATTTCAGGCTCAACATTTGACAGCAACTATTCAAGTCCTGCTACATCAACAACCCTTGGTGGTGGTGCAATTTACAGTAATGGTGTGACAACTATTACTGACAGTAGTTTTACAAACAATGCTACCGGCGGATATGGCGGTGCAATAGCTTCTGATACTAACAGCACATTAAAAATCTATGCAGATACACAAAACATTTTATTTGACAACAACGTTCAGGGTGCAACTATTACGGGAACAGGTTCAGAAACAACCGTAACCGGCGGAAGTTATAATGATTTATATTTGACAAACGGTGCTGAGATTAACGCAAGAAGCGGTCAAAATATTACATTTAACGGTTCAGTTATTTCTGCAAATAATAGTTCCGTAATTGATTTAAACAAAGACAGTACTATTCGTGGCGGCAATTATGTTTTCAATAACGAGCTTAACAACGGAATTTTAAAATTATATAATGATGCAAGTGTTAAATTTGGTTCACACGAACAGGATGACAGCAGTACAACTTATGGTACTTTTGACTTGTCACAAATAGAAAGCAACGGCGCTTCTATTGATACCAGAAATAGTGTTATACACGAAAACACAGTCAATACATTGGTTCTTAATAACAATTTAGGTATATCTGTTGATGCTGATTTATACAATGAAACTGCCGACTTGCTGACTGCAGGAACACTTACTGCCAATGGCAATAATATAATAATTAATGCTATTAACTTAATTAGTGACACAACAAGTGAATTTGTTAACACAAAAATTGTTAATAATGCATTAAAAAATGCCGTAATATTATCAACTTCAGGCATTACAGTAACTAAAGAATCCGGTGTAACCGGAAGATATATAGTTACATATAGTGCTTTGTCCGATGGCGGTTACTTAGGATTTGATAATGCCGCATATTTAAATATTGTCAAAGTAGCAAGAATGGAAGATGCGACAGTTGTTTACAATATGGATGGTGCTGAAAACATAAAAACCGAACTTAAACAACTCGGTACGTCTAAGGCAATCGGCAGCATTATTCCAACCAATGTAGTAATCGCAGGTGATGGTTCATCCGTCGAAGGCGGTTATTATGGCGGATTTACCGTAGATGCCGGACACAGTTTATCGCTCAACGGAATAGGCTCATTAGACGGAAGTGGAAGTATTGTTGATTCTATATCAGGATTTGCAGGCACAAACGGCTCTGTTGTAAACAATGCCGGCACACTTAATATCAAAGATTCAATATTTGCCAATAACGCAACTTCTTCAAACGGAGGTGTAATATACAACACAGGAACCGTTTCAATTATTGCGGAGGATTCTGATGTTATATTCAGCGGAAACAAATCCGGAGTTACATTCACTTATGACGGAAGTGGCGATATTGATGGTATTGTACCGGATACAGGACACCTGAATGATATTTATAATACATCTGCTCTTACTTTACAAGCTGCAGCAGGTAAAACAATTGAATTTAGCGGAACAATAGAAGATGCTGCAACACCAACAGGTACAACAACAATCGGAGGTTCAAATTATACAGGAACAGTTAAGTTTGGGGGTGATGTTACTCAACAAACCTTAACTATAAACTCAGGTAATGTAATTGCTGACGGTGATATTTCTACAACAACTACAACAATTAACTCCGGTTCTTTAGATGCAAATGCAAGCTTAACGACAACAAACCTTACAATTGCTCAAGGTTCAACTTTAGAGATTAATGCCGGAAACTTGTCGTCAACAAATGATATATCTAATGCCGGACAAATTAATTTAGGCGATGGTACAAACACTAATACAATTACAGGTGATGGTTCTACAAGTATCATCGGTACTGTTATAAATAGCGGCATTATCTCTAATGATATTGAAATTACAGGAGCTCTTACAACCAGTGCTTCTGATATCACCGGTGCTATTACTAACACAGGAAGTCTGACATTCAACACAGGTGCCAACGCAAATAATATTACAGGTACTGGCTCTACAAGCTTTACCAATAACATCTCTTCTACCGGTGATATAACACAAAATAATTTATCTATAGCTTCAGGTAAAACTCTTACCAACTCAGGTAATATAACCGTTAATAATACTCTAAATAATGCAGGTTCTCTGCAAAATGATTACAACTTAAATCTCGCCGGCTCCGATATGACCATAGCAGGTGCTATTACCGGAAATGGTACTACTACAGTTTCAGGAGCTGTAACTAATAACGGAACAATAACAAATGACGTCGATATAACAGGAAGCCTGATAACAAATGCTTCAAATATATCAGGTGATATAGATAACACAGGCTCGCTAACCTTTAACGCGGGAGCTAACTCTAACACCATCACAGGAGCAGGTAACCTGTATATAACAGGAACTGTTTCTAATACCGCCAATATAGAAAACGCAATAACAATTAACGGAACTAACCAGTTTACTACCAATGCCTCTAACATCTTAACAGGTGTTACTAACGCAGCAGGTACTCTGGTACTTAATGACGGTACTCTGTCTAACGCAGTTACAGGCGCAGGTACTACACAAATCGCAGGCGCTGTTACTAACTCATCTACAATTGCCAACAACGTATCTATCTTAAGCACAGGAGCTCTTGATTCAAATATCGCTAACCTCACAGGTACAGTTACTAACTTAGGTTCATTCCTCATGTCAGGAAACCTCAATAAAGATATCTTAGGCTCAGGTACCACTACACTCCAAACAGATACCAATATCTCCGGCAATAACTCTATCGCAGGTACACTCGCTCTCAACAACCACATCGTTGATATGCAAAACAGTCCTGCTCAATACAATACTCTTAACGTCGGTAACTTAACAGGCTCAGGTACTCTCAAAATCGATGCCGATATGGCTAACAACGCAGGTGTCGCTACCGCTTCAGATAAAATCCACCTCACCGACGGTAGCTCTACAAGCGCTACTCTTGACCTGACTTCCATAAACGTTACTAACAACGGTACTGACTCTTCTACCGTCTACAATGACTTCGTTACCTACTTAGACGGCACTGGCGCAGATGACATTACTTACCTCCTCAACGGATCAGCTACCGGTACTCTCAGAACTGACACCGCTGACCATAAGTACTTCTTTACTCTCGGTTCTGACGGTAAATTAAACGTATTAATCCGTGAAGCTGTTACTAC
>JAEEHV010000013.1 GCA_016280955.1 Candidatus Gastranaerophilales bacterium
CAACTACTCCATATTTACCATCTTTTTCTATGATATACATATCTCTTCCATGTATATCTTTATCAACAAAATCATATTTTTTATTTAAGTATTTTTCTGTTTGATTCATATTAATATTCCTTACACTATTAGTATAACTTCCTACTATGTCAAATGAGGTCGTAATTCTTAAAACTTGATACATGTAATAATAAAATCTACAAAAATACCTACAGACAAGAACAAACACTTGACAAACATGGTGTAATCGTAAATAATAATAGTGTACAACCTAGGAAGTTCTCCCTGCATTTTTGCATAGAAGCCTAGGTTTTTTGTAGCCTAATTTGTAACAATTATTATATGCATGTAACAATTTATCTGAAAACCCTAAAGTTTTAAAAAAAAATGCCGTTATACATGATGGTAAAGTATGACTTTAGATTGGAGCAGAAAAAATGTTTATTTTATCAGCATTAGTAAAAATGATTAATACGAATAAAGACCAATTAATTCAAAAAGAAGAGATTGAGAGTTTTATACAGAAACAAAAATCTCCAAGTATATTTAACGATTATTTCAATTCTATCAATGACGAAATTAATGTTAATGAATTTGAAAACCAAATGGCACAAATTGCAGAAGAAAATTATCAAAAAACAGGCAATGACCCAACTGTGGAATTTAATAATAAAAAGGACAATGATGAATATGAGCGTTGTTCATTAGAATCTATAGATGAAATGAGATATGATGCTTATATGTGTTATGGTTATAAAGCTGAAAATAGAGAAGCATTTAATTTACTCTTCATAACACTATTAAAAGAAGCTGCAAAAGAGGGAAATATAAACCTAGTATTTGAAAAATTAGAAAAAATGGAAATATCTAAACCTGTTACAATGCAATATATACAAGAAAGTGGAGTGTATGATGTTAAATTGCCATCAGGTGTACCTTTATCTGGTAATATTGATTGGTCTAATCAAAGAGAGATATTAAACTACTTGTGTTTTGATGAAACGACTTTTTCAAATACTCCAAAAGAACATTTGCCAGAAGGTTATGACCCTAAACAAATTTTTGATTTAGGAAAAACTAGTGGCTTAGGAATTGATGAAGTTCATGCATTAGGATATACAGGAGAAGGTGTAAGTTTTGCTATGATTGATAGCGGAGCATTATGTGAAGATGGATATAACGAAGATGGTACTAGAAAATTTGCTAAGCATGAGGGGGTACGATATGCAGATTATCAAGAAGCTCCATCTTCAAATTCTCAATGGATTAACCATTTTCATGGTTTAGCAACAAGTTATATTGCTCAAGAAATAGCACCAAAGGCAGATTTTTATTATTATGCTGCGAATAATGGTGGTGGAGAAGCTACTAATACAGAAGTTTTAGAGAACCTAAGAGCAATATTAGAAAAGAATAAATCATTACCTGATGATAAAAAAATTAGATTTGTTTCTATGTCTATGCCGCTGTATGGTGGAGAAGAAGCAAAACAAATAGCAGCAGAGTTAGAAGCACAAGGCGTTTGGATATATTATAGTGGTTGTCCAGAAGACAATAGAACAGGATACTTAGGGAAAAAAGACCCAATGGGAGACCCTAATGATTTTAATAACTATCAAATTGAAAATGGCTCACGAATTGATATATTACCAGACGGAACAATAGATACAAACATAAAAGAAAATCTATTATACATTAACTCTGGAAATAGAACAGTACCAGACCCATCTTCACCAACTGCATTTAGACACGACCCGAGAGCTAGTCAGAGTTGGTCTGTACCTGTTTTAGCTGGATATTATACACTTGCTTGTCAAGCTGACCCAAGTATGACAAAAGAAAAATTTATGCGTATAGCAGAAGAAACTGCTCAGATTACAACTTCAACTATGCCACAATCACAATGTGTAGGAGACCCAAATAATGAATATGATTGGAGACCAGCAGGCAGAAGTGAACAAACAACTCAAATAAAAATTATAGATATAAAAGCATTATTACTAGCAATAAAAGATGAACAACAAAAAGGAGAATCTACATAGGATAATATGGCAGATGGCAGAATAGACGGACATTTTGTAATAAAGCAAGGCGGCATAACTCAAGGCATAGCACAAGAGTTAGGTCTAAATTCTGCTGAATGTAAACAAATGGGAAGTATTTGGAATGAAGTCATGAATGAACTTAACAATCCAAATAACTATACCATAGAGAATAACGGCAATAATAAAAATAATCAAAATAAAAATTTAACTGTTCAAGTTGGCACAGTAGTAAAATTTACTCAAGATTGTTGGCAAAGAATAGTAAAACTTGTTAATGATACCCTTCATAAAAACATTGAAGCAGCAACTCCTAATACTGCTGAAAATAATACCGAAGTCGGAAACAATTTAATTGAACGCTTTAATGCCGAATATCCTAATGCAGAATCATCAACCTATTGTAGAAAATATGCTGATTACATAGAAGCTCATGGCGGTGATAAAGAAGAAATTGCAAGATTGAAAGCAAGAGCTGCAGAATTGGAGATTATTACAACACAAGAAAATAATGACAATGTTAAAACGGAAGATAGAGAAGTTAAAGAGTGCCGACATAGAGCAGAAATTATGACTAAATACCTTCAAGAACAAGGTATTAATGATGTCAAAGAAATTATGATTTGCACAAAGGAAATAAATTTTAGCAAAGGTGAACATGTTTTTAATGTAATAGGTTTATCTGAAGATGCCAATACAAAAGACCCTCGTACTTGGGGAGAAAATGCAGTTGTTATTGATGCATGGTCTGGAAAAGTCTTTACCCCACAAGAAGCGTTGGAATTTTTCAAAGACTTCTTTGGCTATGATAGTGTAGATGATATTCAAACAGGAACATTAGAAGATATACAACAGTTGCATAGAGAAAAATATACTCCATCAAGTTATGAAGATATACCAAAGCAAGACCAATTTAATACAAGAGATGCAAGAGGTTTGTATCTTGATACATTAGACTTAACACCAGAGCAATTATTAGATTTAACGATTGATGATACAACTATATTATCAGAAGAACAAGCAGCCATTATTGACAAAGCAAAAATAAACACATTAGAAGCTGGCTTGAATGTTAGTACATTACATGAACAAGGCATTACAGGAAAAGGTGTCAGAATTGCAGTTATTGACCAAGCTATAACAGATAACCCTCAATTTAGCCAGCACCTATTGTATAATAGAAATTTTGCTACTAATCTTGAACCAAGTGCATATCATGGAAATGCCGTTTCATCTGTTGCTGTTGGTAAAGACTGTGGTGTAGCACCAGATGCTGAGTTAGCATTTTATAGTGCAAATACCTGTGAAGAATATGCAAAATCAATACAAGACATTATTTTACAAAATGAAAAATATAAACAAAATGGAGAACCAACTATATCAGTTATTTCAATAAGTTGTGGTTTTGATATGTGTTCTGATTATGAACAAAACTATGCAGCACTACGAGAGACTATAGCAAAGGCAAAAGAAGTTGGTATTGCCGTTATAACTTGTGATGATAAAGAAGAATATAAACACTTTGCTGGTGCTGACAGAAACCCACAATCTAATCCAAATGAAGTTAGTTCATATAGAGCGGATAGATTCCATAGAGATGGTGATTGGTGGAATGAAAGACCCGATGAAGAAAAAGACCAAACTATATTTATCCCAGCCGAACATAGAACTGTTGCAGATAATTATGATGGATTAAGATATGAAGGTGCGTTTGGTGGAGCATCTTGGACAGCTCCATATATTGCAGGTGTATATGCTCTAGCAAAACAAGTAAAACCAGATGTTACTTATGAGCAATTTATAGAAGTAATGCAAAAAACGGCTGACAAACTGCACAATTATGATGATGGACAATATGTTGGTAAACTAATAAATCCTCAAGCAATAATTAATGAATTAGTAAAATAATTTAGACATTAAGTATTAGTTCAATTATATTTTTATCTCTACAACTTCGTCTTGTTTTGTCAGATAAACATTGCCCGTTTCTTTTGACCAAGCAGGTGTAAGCCCATCGCTGAAACGGTGATTAACATGATACTTCCCAAGCGGTATAACTATTTCACCTTTTCTATTCAAATAACCGCACTCTTGTTTATCATTTTTTGCCCATATCATACCTTCATGGCAATCAAATAATTTATAGTATTCAAATGGCACTATTATATTCCCTTCAGTATCTATCATTCCTGCTTTACCGTCTTTATAAACTACACATAATCCTTCTGAAAAATCATCATGCGTATAACTGTCATAAATAAGTGGGATAACGATTTCACCATTAATATCAACAAAACCTACTTTATGATTTTTTAAGACCAAAAATCTATTATTTGATAAATACCCAACAAAATTGTATTCAAATCCTGTAATAAAATCTCGTTTCTTTGTTGAATAAATTGCTTTAAAGTCTCCTTTCAAAAGGATAATAAACTCTCCTGCATTATCATCATTATCAGAAATAAGTTGTGCATCATCATAGATGAAATCTTCTAACACGTTTCCGTATCGGTCTATAATTCCCCACTTATTGCCTTTTAGAGCAGGATAAGCGGTACAATCTCTTGTACACCAACAGTCGATTTCATCATAGAGAAAATCAACTACAACTTCGTTCCTTTTATTAATTAAGCCATATTTACCATTTTTCTTAGCATTTACAAGAAAGTTTTTGCAAATGCAAATTCCCTCATATTCAAAAGGGATAATGGTTTCATTCCTTGTATCAATCATACCCCATTTTCCGTTCAGGCATTCTGCAGCAACACCTTCGGAGAAGTATCCGCCATCATCATAAATACAAGGTATAATTTCATTTCCTGTTATATCAATGTGTCCGTGTTTGCCACCTCTTTTTACTTCCCAAAGACCTTCCTCACTTCCGCCATAGATATTTGTATAGATAAAATCCGTAAGGAAAATCCCCTTGTTATCCATTAATGCGTGAAGCCCATTCTTATTACTAACAAAGGCAATATCTTCATCCTCATAATCACAAACGAACATATCTCTGTCAGGAAGTTCAAAGAGTTTTTCGCCATTTTTATTTATACAGATTCTTGGACCGTAATCAAATTTACCGTTTACAACGCCGTCAAAATGTATAAATGCTTTACCATTTTTAAAAGTTCCTAAATCATATCCGTGCATTATCTATCACCTTCCAAATAACTTTTTAATAGTTGTGCTGTTTCTAAGATGTTTTTAAGAACATATTCTTGACATAATATTGCTCCTTCTTTTTCACATTCTTGTTCGTATTCTTCGCTAATATAATATTTGTTTTCTTCATATATCCATTTAAATTCTTCATAACACTGTTCGATGAATTCTTCACGGCTTATAATTACATCAACTACAGCAACGGTAGATGTTAATTTAGGGTCTTTATACCTTGTTTGCCAATCTCTGCAATTTTCTTCTTTTCTATCTAATACTACAAACCTGATATCATTCTCTAACGGCAGAGTTACAACATAGTAATAAAAACCTTCATCATCTACTGTTTGTATAAAACTTACTTGCTCATCTGCTGTATTTTCTACAAGTTCAAGAAAATAATATATTTCGTCCAACAACCAAGTTAACCTTAGACGATAATTATCAAAGTTAAAATAATATGTTCCTGATGGGGCATCCACAGAAGAATGTTCCGAAAATAATTTCTCTATACGTATAGGAGTAGATTTATTTATAATCTTATAAATCTTACCCTTGCCTTTTTCTTTATCTAAGCGGTAAACACCACCTTTAAAATACATTTTACATTCCATGTTATTCATCCTCAATTTTCATTTTAATAATCTTACCGTTTTTATTGATAAATCCCCATCTATCAATGTATTTCACAGGTATGAAATCAAGACTGTCTTTATTAGGAATAATCTCAGAGAAAATATAATCTGCCTTTAATTTACCCCTCCAGTCAACAATACCGTACTTTTCATCTTTTGAAATAATTACAATATCATCAAACAGCCAAAACTTTTCACCAATTTTAAAATCAAGTTGGAATAGCACCTCTCCTTTTGAATTTATAAACAAGGTTTTATCACTATTTACGGCAATGAAGTAGAGGTTGTTATTTAAATATTGGTAATATATTTTCTCTGCTACATGTGGAATTTGAATGTCTCCTTTTATATCCATAACAAACTCTTCACCATTGTTTCTTGAAGCAATGAACAATTTACCGTCTATATTGTGAAGATATGAATATTTGGTTACAAATCCTTTTATCTCTTTTCCCCATTTAGGATGTTCTTCTCCAAATATAGTGACAGTTTCAGGTTGTGATACCCATTCAAGATTTTTATTTATAATTCCCCATCCGTAAAGATATTTATATACACAAGCATAATCACCTTTAAATGGTTCAATATAATTAAATTTATAGTCCTTACCTTTTGTAAATTTGTCTTTTATTTTAAGTTTTTCACCAACTTCCATAAGATGTTTGGTAATTTCTAATTTATGTGCAATCTCATCAAGAGCCTGTGTAAAGCAGTCTATAAAATTTTGTTTATCAAGAATCATAATGTATAACTCTTTATTATCTCTCATATCATAGCAAGCAACCTTTAAATCTGTTGCATCTTTTGATTCGGAATTATCATAAAGATATTGCCACATGTGTAATTTAAAGTTGCTATTTCCATCAAGTGTTAAACGTGCATATTCTCCATCTTTTACTTTGTTAAGACACTCTCTTATTTGCTTATAATTTCTGTAATCAAACTCAATTTCAGCGAATTTATCATTGCCGTTTTTTAAGATTAGTACACAGCCCAAAAAGCCAAGGTTATCTTCGGTTAATTCTCCATCAATGTCATAACTTCTCTCAATAAAATTTTTAAGTTCTTCATCTTCGCATAAATAAGCATGGTTCCCTATTTTGATTTCATAATTTACTCCCCCGTGATAAACACATCTGACACGAGTATCATCACTATGCGGCATTATTTCATTAGGTGCATACCATTTTTTTGTTTCTGCTGAATAAACCCAGTTGTTATCTTCTCGTTCATTCATATAATTTTTAAGTTTTTCTTTTATTTCTTCTTCTGTTAGTTTTTTAAAACATTTGCTTTCTGTATCCCAGTCAAACATATCTTTAGGATACTGTTCGAAAATATCATAATCGAGGATATTACCTTGCTGTTTTTCTCTTTCCCAATGTATAGGGTTTGAATCTCTATCATTATCAAGGACTGTTGTAAATTGCCATGTGTTATCCAAATCCTTATATGCAACATCAAAAACTCTGATATGTCTTTGGGGTTCATATCTTTTCTTAAATAATTCAGGATTTTCAAAATACTTATCAAGTTCGCTTAGTAAAAATTTTGTTTCAGAAATCCACACATTCTCGTTATAAAGTTTTTCTTCTGTATCTTTTACCATTTTTTGTAAAAGATTATACATTTGCTTTAAAAATACATTTTTGTTAATTACAATATCTGCCCCAAACCTATATTCAGGGCGGTACTTCTTATAAATTTCTCCGCTTTTAAACACAGAAACTCGGATGTTATTATCGTCTATCGGTGTTGTAATAAATGCAGTTATTATCCCTTCATACTCAAATGGACATATTAATTTTTTATCATTAGTATATGCCAAATGCGGTAAAAAGTTTAAAAAATCATCAATAAAATCGCTTACAAGATTGCTTGTACCAAGTAATGCACCATTGATATACAAATCAAACTCATCATAAAATTCTCCGCCAAAAGACCAACAAGTACCTTTGGAACTAAATCTTTTCACAGATTTCGGAGTTTGATTCTCTAACATTTTGGATAAAATTTCTTTTTTATCGCATTTTTCAAAATCAAAATCAGCATCTGCTATTGTATCAACTGTTAAAAGTTCGCCAATTTTCATAATTCACCTGATAGCATTTTGAGTCCGCTTCGGACTGTTCTTAGTATTAAACGAATAATTTTGTTTCGTTCATTTTTCGTGTTGCTTTGTTTATCGGATATCCTGCATTTTTAAATCTTCTTAAAATTAAATACAAAATGTCAGAAGAGAGTATTCCTACTACGCCATTACCTAAGTTTAAAACTCCGTATACATTGAAGTTAAATAACATGGACTTAGCAAGCAGTGGGTCATTCTTTTTTAAGAGTTCATTTTGAGATATGTATTCTCCATCAAAACCTATTTTTATCTTTTTGTCAGGCAAATTCTCAGCCTTTTTCACTCCTGTCCAAGAGGTATCTATAAGCGGTAAATAATATCATAATTTATAAATCTCTTTTTCTTCTATTCTTGGTTGTATGTTAAATCCGCATAATTTATCCTGCTCATCATAACAAAATATTGCATTATACAATGGCTCTTTTTTATCGTGATCCATAGGGTTATTAAGTTCTGCTGCTGTCATAGGTTTACGTTGCAGTTCATCTTTTAGTTCTTCATAAAAAATTTTTGAGATTTCTTCGTATTCCATAATTTGTTCGCCTTTTCTTTGTAGTTACATGTTAATTATAAAGGGCAACTATGTCAGATAAGGTCGTTCGTTTTAATCTTCAATACATTCTTTAAACTTTGGATATTCCTTAAAAAGAGTTTCAAAACCCTCAATAAATAATTCAGGATTTAATTCTATCGCAAGAAGAACACTATTTGCCCTTTTTGCAAATTCATCTTGCTCCTTTAAAGAAAGAGTTCTTCCAAACTCAAAATATTTTTTCACATTTACTTTCATTTCTATTCTTCCGTAAGTTTTGTGTAATCAGGCAGGGGTAAATCTAATGGCAATTTATCATACTTTTCGTTAAACGTAGCCGTATTTTCGTTATACATTTCAATCAACATCTGCCAGTTCGTTTTTCCTTTAAAACAGTCTTCATTTGTATATTTAAATATAGAATTGTTAAATGGTTCTTTCAAAAATTTAACAAGCCTTTCAAGCGTACCTTTATCCATATCCCAATGATTCCGTTTCATAAAAGCATTTACATACGGTTTAGTGGATTTGTATTTAGGTTTATAAAAATCTAATGCAGCAATTTTTGTTATTGTTCTTTGGGTATTATTACATACAAGAAAATACGGCTTTTCATCATAACCTAAGACATCATCAATCCAAATATTATCAAACTCAGAGCCGCACAAAAATGGTCTATTAACTGCCCAACCTCTATCTTTTTCAATAGGTTGAACGCATTGCTTAACAAACTCTAATGCATAAAAGTTCGGTGCATTCAGTTCAGTACACTCTTGTCTACAATATTCAAAAAATGCTTTCTTGCATTGCAAGATTTGTTGTTTTGATAATTTCTTAGACAAATCTTTTACATATATTTCGCTTAGTTTTTCAGGAAATTTTGTATAAATATAAGTATCAACATAAATTTTTAATTCTGCTTTGGTTTTTAAATCATAAGCATAAACAAAGTATTGCCAAGTGCGGTCATCATCTCTTTTAATGTAGAATAAATATCGGTTCGTTTTGAAAGTATTCTTCTTATAATTCTGTAAGAATTCAATTGCTTTCTTATGCGAAACATCTACATATTCATTAACTTGTACAGGCGAATTGTACCACAACTTAAAATGTTCTTCTGTTAGACATTTTCTTGTTTTATCAATATTTATTCCGAGGTGCGTTTTATAAATACATGGTGTTGTGTCATCAGGCTTAATTTCTTCAAAATTAAATACTTCAGCATTTTTGAGAGTAATAACATAAGCAGAATTAACTAAAGGTTTATAAGGATCATTTTCTTTGTAATCAAAGTAAACTGCATAAACTTTATCTCCACATAGAAAATAGTCTCTGTCAAACCACCAATCTAAAGCAAAAACTCTTTTAGAATGACTTATACCAAAATACTTTTTCACAGTATCAATCTGTTTTAATACAAATTTTGTGCAGTATTCATCTTTATATTTTAAGCGTTCTTTTAATCTCATCAAACAATTACCTTAATTATTTTTTCATCAGGACGTAGTGAATCATCATATTCTAACTTATAATTAATTTCCTGATGTGGATTAAGAATCTCTGCAACATTATCAAAATCATTCTTAATATCACCTAGCGTTACATTAGATCCTGTTGTTATGTTTACTGTAATTAATTGTATATTTTTCTTACTCTTGTAAAATTTTCTAAAATCTTCAATCTGTTCAGGTATTTTAAATTCAGTCATACTTTTCCTTTCTATTTTGTTTCTAATAATTCTGTATAATCAGGTATAGGTAAATCAAATAGTAATTGTTCTATTCCGTCAGGTTTACCGCTTGGTGGAACCTCAAAACCTTCATCTCCCCAGCCCCAACCTGCTGTATTATGGTTATACTCAAATATCAACTGCTGCCAATTTGTTTTGACGTATTTTTTATACCCTTGATAATATCTTCCTGATTCGTTTTCTTCTGCTCTCATACTAGGTGCA
>JAEEHV010000001.1 GCA_016280955.1 Candidatus Gastranaerophilales bacterium
GACTTTGCAGAAGCAGTCTGTCTTAAAGGCTTGAAAGCTCTGCACAAGCAGGTCGCTGAGAACGGAATAATGCCAAAAGCTTTCCCGATAGCTTCACATCAGCGGAGTTACGTTGATCATTGGATAGATGAGATGCGTTTTGAGGATATGGAGTCACTCTCAAAGATACAGAAAGTGTACCTCTATAATGCCGGTGTTATGATGAATGGCAGGATATATTCTGTTGAGGTCACACCGAGATATGAACCGTTTATCCCCTTGGGCAAGATACTTGAACAAGGTACGGTCGATGAACGGTATTTCCTCAGAAAAGAAGATATGCCGAAGTGGATCTATGCCAAAGGTGCGAAGCACGAACAACGTCGCAGGCATGATGGCAGCGTATATTGGTTCAACGAGGGTGATGTCGGCTTTCCCGATTCTATGGATAAGCCCTCACGCACGATGCTGACCTCAGAAACACAAGTCGGCAGAACATCTCACGTTGTCACCGACTTGCAGACAGGCAGGCTCAGAGTGCTGACACCGATAGAGTGCGAAAGGCTCAACGGTTTCCCTGACAATTGGACAAATACGGGTATGCCGGAGAAGATGCGGTATTTTTGTATGGGGAATGCGTTGGTGGTGAATATAATAAAAACAATTGCGTATTATATCTTGATGCTTTTATAAAGATGTGATATAATGATATATATCTTTTATTAGGAGGAAGAAATGAAGAATAAGTATTTTTCTAATAATATTAAACCTAAAGCTCTTAGTGCTATAAAGTTTTGTTTTAATGAATCAGAAATTGATATTGTAAATTATTGGGCTGAACAATGGGAAATTACGAGTGCAGGAAAACGAAATTTACCACCGAATAGTGAATACTTGTTTTTCCTTGCAAAGCCAGAAAAATATGTTGCAGAAGCTCTAAATATTTCACAAGAAATAATTGTAATTATTTCACAATATAATGATTTTCAACCAAGAGCACTCGAAGCCTACGATAATATTTCTCAAGAATTGATTGAACAGAGATGTGAAAAACTATGCTATGTTATAATAAGCAGAGATAATAATGTTGATCGAAAATTGAACGATTACCTTACAAATAATGAGCATCAAGTGATTATTCCTTTTTCTTACGAAGAATTCAAAAATAATAAAGGCAATCAAAACTTTATCAGAAATCAGTTCCGTAAGTTTTTCTATTCACGTGACCTGTTTGATTATTCTGGTCCATTGAAAACATCAACATTTTTTTATGGACGAACTGAAATAGTTTCACGTATAATCAGTGAACATAGAAACAATCAAAATTTCGGGTTGTTTGGGCTGAGAAAGACTGGTAAAACTTCAATTATATATGATGTTGAAAGAAAATCAGATTCTCAAGATTATATCGCAGTTACAATTGATTGTCAGGATACTTCCTTTAATATGAGAAGATGGAACAAAGCAATATACTATGTCATAAATGAATGTGCATCAAAACTTCAATACTCAGATTTAATAAATGAAGAAGATTTTACTATAGAAAATGCTTCTATGATGTTTAAAAAGTATATTACGGAATTTAAACAAATTACTCATAAAAGCATATTATTATTATTTGATGAAATTGAAAACATCACTTTTGGAAAGTCTGGAGCTGAACATTGGTGTAAAGGTTTGGATTTTGTGTTCTTTTGGCAGAGCATCAGAAGTAACCAGCAGTTATTGCCTAATGTATTTACTTTTTGTATTGTTGGCACAAATCCAAAATGCATAGAAGATGCTACTATTTTGGAAAAGGATAATCCAATATTTAATGCATTTTCTCCAATTTATATTCCAGGTTTTAATTATGAAACAACAAGGGAAATGGTTAGGTCAATGGGAAGAATAATGGGGTTAAAGTTTGAAGAACCCGTTTATGGAAAAATGTTTGAAGATTATGGTGGGCATCCATTTTTAATAAGACGTGTTTGCAGCCAAATTGCTCATCAAAATCAAGAACGTCCCATCACTATTAATCGTATTAAATACACGAATGCAAGAGATCAATTCAATTTTACAAACAATTATTTTGAAATGATATTGGAAGTATTAATTAAATTTTATCCAGATGAATATGAAATGCTTAAATTTTTAGCATTAGGAGATAAAGACAACTTTAATTATTTTGTTACTGAAGACCCTGCAATGATTGACCACTTACTTGGATACGGAATTATTAAGCAATGTAATGAAATATACGATTTTCAACTGGATTCTATAAAAGAGTACATCATTAGAAAAAACAAAAATCACGTTGTATTAGAAACAAATGAAGAGAAATGGAAGCATATTTGTGAAAAAAGAAATATTATTGAAACAAAGCTGAGAAAAATAGTACGCCAAACTATTAGAATAGCTTATAAAACAGAGCGTGATGCAAAAGAATATGTTATTAAAAAAATATACGGAAATGATATTGAAGGAAAAAAGCAGCTTTCCAAAAAATACAATGAATTGTTCGATTCCAAAAAAAGTCAAGTATACTTAAAAAATCTCAGCGAACTCATTAATGCTAATTGGGAATATTTTTCTGATTACTTTGGAAAACAAGATATTTTCCTATTGAATATGAGTGTACTTAATAAGGAAGGAAGATTTGACGCTCATGCAACTATCCCAACACAAGATGATATGAATGCTATTTCTAATGCGTTAGATTATATTGAAAAATG
The DNA here is from genome assembly GCA_016280955.1 of Candidatus Gastranaerophilales bacterium. Taxonomy (GTDB): domain Bacteria; phylum Cyanobacteriota; class Vampirovibrionia; order Gastranaerophilales; family Gastranaerophilaceae; genus CAG-196. The sequence continues at coordinate 2,697 of JAEEHV010000001.1, forward strand.
CATAGAAAACTATGAAAATGCAGCTAATTAAACGGCTGCACCCGAAGGCACAGCCGTTGATCCTTAGATATAAACCATACACTCAAACACCGCTTCTCTCGCCATATAGACGAAGCAATTCTCCAGACCGAGCATTTTCTCAGCATCACCGCTGAGGACAGCTTTTCGTAAAAAGCAAGTAAACTACAGGTATATTATAAAAATAGCATTATGCAGAAAATGCACATTACTATGAGTTGTTGTATTATTTGCAACAACTGA
>JAEEHV010000014.1 GCA_016280955.1 Candidatus Gastranaerophilales bacterium
TCTTCGGTTACACCTTTGATTGTAAGGTTAATTCTGCCTTTATCGTCGATTTTAATAACCTTAACGATTACTTCGTCGCCGATATTAACGTGAGGTTCGATTGTTTCGATTCTTTCCTGACAGATTTGAGATATGTGGACCATACCGTCTTTTCCGCCGCCGAGTTCTACGAATGCACCAATAGGAATAATTCTTACAACTTTACCTTTGATAACCATTCCGACTTCAGGCTTGAAGGTTAAATCGTTAATCATTTTTTTAGCGATTGCAGCGCCTTCCTGGTCGTTAGAAGTAATTGTAACAACACCGTTATCCTGAATATCGATTTCTGCACCTGATGCATCAATGATTGCTCTGATTTGTTTGCCGCCCGGTCCGATAACTGTTCCGATATCTTCAACCGGAATGTTCATTGTTGTAATTGCAGGAGCATACGGTGAAAGTTCCTTAGCAGGTTCTGTAATAACTTTTCTCATCTCACCCAAGATATGAAGTCTGCCTTCTTTAGCCTGAGCTAAAGCTCTTCTTAAAGTATCATTTGCAATACCTTTAGCCTTCATATCCATTTGAAGAGCTGTGATACCGTCATCATTACCGGTTACTTTGAAGTCCATATCACCTAGGAAGTCCTCAATACCCTGAATATCGGTTAATACAACAGGTTCTCTGCCCGGTTCGGTAATCATACCCATTGCAACACCGCCTATCATACATTTAACAGGAACACCTGCATTCATTAATGCCATTGATGAACCGCAAGTTGAACCCATTGAAGTTGAACCGTTTGATTCAAGTACATCTGATGTTACACGGATTGTATATCCGAATTCTTCCTGAGAAGGAAGTGCAGGAACGTTAGCTCTTTCTGCTAAGTTTCCGTGACCTACTTCACGTCTTCCGGGACCTCTGAGCGGTTTAACTTCACCAACTGAGAATCCGGGGAAGATGTATTTATGCATATAAGTTTTTTCTGTTTCAGGATCAACACCGTCAAGCTCTTGTTTCATACCGGGACCTGCAAGAGTTGCGACTGATAAAATCTGAGTTTGACCTCTTGTAAATACGGCTGAACCGTGAGCGCGCGGAATAACACCAACTTCGCACCATATAGGACGAACTTCGGTTGGTTTTCTGCCATCAGCTCTAACACCTTCATCAAGAATCATTGCACGCATAATGTGTTTTTCTGCGTTTTTGAATTCTTCTGCAACAAAGTCAATTCCTGTTTCTTCAATAATTTGCTTGATATAGTGATCATCCGGAAGAGCTTCAACTTTTTCCTTAACAAGCTTTTTAGCTTCTTCCAATTTTTCCTGTCTATAAGTTCTGTCAAAGTTGTGATATGCATCAAAAATCATATCGTGAGCAGTATCTTCAATGATTTTTGCAAGCTCTGATGTGTCATAAGGATTAACAAATTCTTCCTTAACAACACCGCAAGCCTTAGCAAATTCTAACTGAGCATCGCATTGTTTTCTGATTTCGTTTTGGGCGAACTCAACTGCATTCATAATATCGTCTTCTGTAACGAATTTACAGCCTGCCTCAACCATGATAACCGAATCATGTGTACCTGCTACAACGATGTCAAGATCTGAATTATCAGCTTGTTTGTGTGTCGGGTTAGCAATCAGGTTGCCGTCAGCATCTTTTGAAACCCTGACTGCACCTATAGGTCCTTCAAACGGTGCGCCTGATAACATTAAAGCACAGGAAGCACCTAACATAGCTAATGTGTCAGGTTGATTTTCCTGGTCGTAGCTAAACAACTGAGCTACGATTTGAATATCATTTCTGTATCCCTTAGGGAACAGAGGTCTAATCGGTCTGTCAATCAAACGTGAAATAAGAATAGCTTTGTCGCTTGCTTTACCTTCCGAACGGTTGTAACCGCCTGGGATACGTCCGATTGCAGACATTCTTTCTTCATAATCAATAAGTAAAGGGAAGAAGTCTATACCAACTCTCGGTTCTTTACTAACGCAGCAATGAACGAACAACATTGTGTCGCCGCATCTTACTGTTACGCTTCCGTTGGTTGAATTTGCATACTTACCTGTTTCAACGGTGACGGTCTTTCCGCCAATCTCTAACTGAAAACTTTTTGTTTCCGGTACTGTCATTTTTCCTTCTTTCTTCGGCTACTCGAAAGCCGAATGCTTCCATTAAAGTTATACTATCTTTCATGAATAATATAACATGAACATATTCATTTTGTTCTTTTTCTTAAAAATAACAAAAACCTATTGTTCAATTATTTTGATAACCGTTGCCGGATTACTGACTGCTACGGCATTATCAGGAATATCTTTTGTTACAACCGCACCGGCACCAATAACACATCCATTTCCTATTTTTATTCCTGGAAGAATTATGCAACCGCCGCCAAGCCAGCAATTTTCACCTATGGTTATGGGTTTTGCACTTTCAAGTCCCGAATTTCTTTTTCTGTATTCAAGCGGATGAACAGGGGTGTATATTTGAACATTTGGTCCTATCATAGTATTACTGCCAATTTTTACTTTGGCACAATCCAGAACAGTGCAGTTTGCATTGAGATACACATTATCACCAAACTCAATATTCCTTCCGTAATCGCAGAAAAAAGGAGGCGTGATAAAGCACTTATCGCCAATATTGCCGATAAGTGTATTCAAAAACTCCTCGCGAATTTTATCGTCCGATTCGCCGTTAAATTTGCATAATAACTCTCTTGTTTTAGCTCTTAAGTTTTTGAGATAATCGCAGTTTGGATTATATTCCTCACCCGATAACATTTTCTTAAATTCTTCCACAGAAGAATTATATCAGAAATTTTATGTAATAGCATTCGGATCTTTTACATCATAGATTGTTGTTCCGGCACCATAAGTATTATTCCATTCAGCAAATGGACCATTAAATGCTAAGGATGCACCAACGTCATCCCCGTGTTGTCTTTTTTCCTCAGGGCTGAGATTTGCAGTAAATAAACCAACTCCGCTTAATTCTGACATGTGAATACCGTTCCTTTCTGCTCAAACGTATTTTTAAATACATGTATATAAAGTTTTTCAGAATTCTCCGATTTCAAGGTTAAAATTTTTCGTAACAAAAGTTAACATAATCAGGAAATGTTATAGCAAAAAAAATTATTTACGGTTTTTCTATAATACTACTAAGGAGAATATGATGCCTAAATGTACCCAAAAAACAGTTACCCTGTTCCTGACACCAAACTATTCGGTAACAAATAATGTTGCAAGAATCGGCAGAGTTAAAAGGTGTGCAGACGGATTTGATATGAGCGAATTCAATTTGCACGGCAGAACCGTTGCAAAAACAAGAAGTATATATACAGATGGTTTAAATGCTTGTACCGGTTGTGTTGTACTTGCAAAAAAGTTAAACAATATGTTCCATGAAAATTCAAGTATATATTCTGATGCAGAAGCTACAAAGCCGGCGATTTTTCAGGAAATAACGAATAAAATACTGAATATGATGCAAAATGCAAAAGAAAATATACATGTAGGTTTGTTTGGAGGCTGGGGGGAAGGTTGCGGAGAGAATATAAAAGAAGTCGAAAAAAGTCATAATCTTTTCAATAATATTGCTTTGTGTATAGAAGACAAACTGCCGGAAATGGAGGGTATAAATATTCCTCTTTTAACGGTATGGGGTAAACGTGACGGCTCAAAACCCGATGCAATATACGCAAGGGAAAATATTATAGTACTTATTAATGACGTGTTCAAAAACCTGTTTAAAAACGGGAAATGCGAAATGTCGCAGAATGAACTGAAAGATTTTTTAAGGGAACACTATGAGGAAGTTCTGATTCCTGATAATGTTGTAATTGTTCCGGAGGCAAAATATGAATCACTCAACATTTTGGATAACATTGAAAGAAAGAAAAAACGCATTAATTTATCTGTTTAGGATAGTTTTCACTGTAAAATTCTTCAAACCTGTCTTCGAGAATTGCATTTCGGCATCCTTTAACGAAGTTGAGCAGGAATCTTATGTTGTGTATCGACATTAAAGCTTGTCCTGTGCCTTCTTCACATTTATACAGGTGTCTGATATATGCTCTTGAATGGTTTTTGCACGTATAGCAATCACAAAATTCATCCAGCGGCAGAGGATCTTCTCTGTATTTTGCGTTTTTGATTTGTTCTTTGCCGTTTATTGTGAAGAAAGAACCGTGACGGGCATTTCTGGTCGGAAGAACACAGTCAAACATATCAATTCCCCGTTTTATTCCGTCAAGTAAATCCTCCGGAGTTCCCACACCCATTAAGTAACGTGGCTTGTTATGCGGTAAAAGCGGAGCTGTGAGCTCTACAAAATGATTCATCGTTTCTTTGTCTTCACCTACACTCAATCCGCCTATTGCATAGCCTACGGCATCAATATCAGAAACATAGGCTGCACTTTCTTTTCTCAAATCATCATAAAAAGCTCCCTGACAAATCGGAAATAGTGCCTGATTTTCTCTTGTTTTTGCTTTAATACATCTGTCGAGCCATCGGTGTGTAATCTCCATTGCTTGTTTAGCTGTATCATAATCGCAGCCGTACGGAGCACACCAGTCAAATGCCATAATTATATCGGCACCGATTGCCTGCTGAATTTCCATTGATATTTCAGGGCTTATAAAATGTTTTTTACCGTCTTTTGGATCTCTAAATTCAACACCTTCTTCGGTAATTTTTCTTAAATGAGCCAAAGAAAACACCTGGAATCCGCCCGAATCGGTAAGTACGGGCTTTTGCCAGTTCATCCAGCCATGAATGCCGCCGAATTTTTCTATCAGCTTATGTCCGGCTCTCAGATACAAATGATAAGAATTACCTAAAATAATCTGAGCTCCGGTATCGTACAAATTATTGTTTGTCAGAAGTTTAACAGTTGAATTTGTACCGACAGGCATAAAAATAGGTGTTTCGATATCTCCGTGCGGAGTATGCAAAATGCCGGCTCTTGCTCCTGTATTTTTATCTTCGTGGATTAACTCATAGCTAAAAAAATCAAATACTGACATTTCAATCCCTTTTTATCTCTTTACTCTCACTATACTAACAGAAATAAAAACATTAAGCTATATATTCATACATATTGTTTAAGGGTTGTGATTCGCTTCGTGCGTATGCACCGGCGGCTTTTCCGGCATTTGTTGTTTTAAACTCTCCGTTTTGTGTATATTCGACTTTGGTATTTGATTTTTGTTCGTTTGTTTTAGCGTGTTCCAAGCAGTAATCTATATATTCTTTGTAGGTGATTTTGTCATCACCGTTTGAATCCATTGCTTCATTATATTTATCATCACCGCGTACTGCATAAATCTTGTTATCATTTTTAGAATTTATTTTATCTAATAAATCGTTAACCTGAGTGTCGATAGGACTCTTTTTGTCATTTTTTTGAGTTTGGTTCATCAACTCACGATATGAGTCTGCCATCTGAACCATTTTTGTCATTTCTTTGGTAGAAATACCTTTTTCCTTGCAATAATCTTTAAACTCATCAAAGGTAACGACACCGTCATCATCGGCATCCATTTCCTTCATATACATAGGTTCGCCCTTTTTTGCATAATAAGAATTATTGCTGCCATTTGTTTTTGAATTGTTATTTGAAGCGGACACTCCTGAATTCAGGGTGCCTGAAGGCAAAAATGCATTATTATAATTTGTGCCTGTCGGAGATAGAGCCATATAAAAACCTACATATATCTATATAAACATTTTATCATATTTTATAATCTTCTCAACCCCAAAAGGAGAGGTAAATATATATGGTTTTTGTGCGGAATGCTAAGTTAATAAAGAGTTTTGTATTCACAAATGCCAACAAAAAAGAGCGGTTTATGCCGCCCTTTTTTGCATCAATCCTTAAACATCTGAATTATTATTTACCTTATATTTACCTTATATTTACCCCCCCCTAGATGCCTTGCTGATTATACCTTTGTTCATCATAGGCTATGATTTCAGACATAGATTGCCAGTTGTCATATATTTCTTCGGGCTTAAAGTAAATAGCGATTTCTCTTTCCGCACTGGCAAGAGAATCAGAAGCATGAACAACATTGTATTCCATAATTTGGGCAAAATCAGCACGAATAGTTCCTACATCCGCATTCATCGGGCTTGTCGCACCTACCGTGTGACGAACGCTTTCTACGGCATTATAGCCTTCAATAACCATTGCTACAATAGGAGCGCTTGTTATGTAATAAATAAGTCTGTTATAGAACGATTTTCCTTTGTGTTCCTCATAATGCTTTGCAGCAAGCTCCGGAGTAACCTGTAATAACTTCATTGCAACAATTTTAAAACCTTTATCTTCAAAACGTTGAATGACTTTACCGATTAAACCTCTTTTTACACCATCCGGCTTAATAGCCACAAATGTTCTTTCTTCTGATGCCATAATCTCTCCTTAATTTAAAATATATTATTCCCCATTACTTTTATTAGACCATAAAAAGGGGTAAATGTAAAGCAAAACAGATAACTGTTACTTATCCTTTTTTTCGGTTGCGGCTAACTCTCGGTCACGGATTTCTTTTTTGATATCTTCATATAAAGTATGAATACTGCCCTCAGAATTGAGTGTGACTTTAAGATAATTCCCAAGTTCGCTGTCTTTCAGGTAAAATTGCGGTGCCATACCCATAGAATGTAAGTAGCAGAATATATTGCACAATTCAAGTTTAGAACTTAATTCGTTTTTCAGGATTTCCATTTTTTCTTCTGTTTTTTTTGCAAGTTTTTTTCTGCTTACAGGTTCTTTAAGTACAATTCTTGTCAGAAATCTCAATTTTCCGTGTCTTGTTGTAATTATATCGCCAAAAACATCTTTATTATTTAAAATATTGCAAAGAGATTTAATTCTGTTAGAATCAAAATCCATGTGCATGATTTCATCAGTACAGATTTGTTTAAGTTTTTGATATCTTTCGTCATTCTTGTCTAAGAATCTTACTTCCTCAGGTTTGACATTCAGTTCTTCTAATGCGGGAGGATTTATATATCTTACAAAATTATACACAGCATCTATATATCTGTCTTTTAGTATATTATCAACCATTTCTGTCTGAATATCTTGCTGCATAAAATCTTTGTCTAATTTTGCATCGGCTTTTAAATAAATAGGTCCGTAGATTGCTTCATGAACCTGTTTTATTATTGTAAGTTTTTCTCTTAAAGAGATGTCATTATTAAATTCAAGTTTAAATGCATAGTTTTTTGCATTGCGTTCTGATTCAAGCGGTTTAAAATATTTAATTTTAAAATTTTTATTTTGTTCTTCTATTTTTGCTATTGCTGATATTGCTTTTTCATCAAGAATACTGATTTTCATAAATTGTTCCAAACTCAGCGAATCAGCCTTTGCCCATTTATTTATTTCTTCCGGCGAGATTGCTCCGTTAGAAAGTAATACAAGATACTGCATAGGAGTAGCACCGTTTTTGATTGTTGAGATATAGTTTGTACAAATTCCGTTCAGGCAGTCAATGTAATCTTTATCCAATGCTTCAAAGTATCTTTTACGGTATTTTAAGCCCTCATCATTTGTTAATACGGCGAAAATACTTTCCAATGTATCAAGGTTAAACATATTTGAATCATTTTCAGGTTCTTTAATTGATTTAATCAGCATATTTTCGTATTTTTCGTTCAGATTCGGAAAATATTTTGATGTAATTGCAAGATAGGTATTTCTTTCCGGTTTTTCTTCAAACAGAGGGGAGTAATCAATTTGTTCTTCTTTGGAAATGGTGTTTTCTTCCGGTTTTGCCGGTTTTATAAAGTTCAAAAATTTTTCTTTAATTTCATCGACATTTTCTATTTCCAATTCTTTAAGAATACTGTTAACAACATTTTTTACTTCTTGATTTGTTTCTGTAAGAATTGCAAATTCTGCAAGCAGGGAACCTGCAACAGCGGTTAAACCCGTAAGAAGTTTCTTTGATTCATCATTGAAATTGCTGAGTTTGTTTAATTGTTCTTCAATTCTTTCAGGTCTGAGCAAAGAATCTATCTTTGGATATTTAGATTTGAAGTATATTGAATTATGATTCTTATTATTAATGTTTGTGATTGGTAATATTTGCATTTATTCTGTTCCTGTTACAATTAAAACATTTCAAAATTTATATACAATCTAATTTTTAGAATTGCTTTTTCTTTTTACATCTTCAAACATTGTATGAATTTGTCCGAAATTATTAAGAGTAATTTTTATATAATCGCCCAAAACACTTTTATCAAGATAGAATGAAGGTGCTGAGCTTTCATTCATTGTGTACGGGAAGATTAAACATCCGTTTTCCAGCTTGTAGTTCAAGTCTTCTTCCAGATTTTTTATTGCGAAACAACAATTTTCATATAACTCATTATCTTTAACTTTATTATTGAGTACAAAGCGGCTGATAAATCTAAGCTTTGCGTGGTTGTTTTCTATTAAATCTCTGAACAGTTCGTTGTCATTAATTACACTTTCAAGTTCATGTAATCTGGGATTATTTTTTACGTTTAAGTTTCGTATAATTTCTTCCATTTGTCTTTTGACGGAAGCATTTACCTTGTCTGCTTCATTTGCCGGTATGTATCGGTCTGTCTGATAGTTAATACTTTCCATTTCATCAGGTGCAATGAATTTTAACAGATTATATATTGAATCAAGATTTTTATCTTTTGTCAGATTGTTTTGCAGTTCTTCCTGAATATCAACACTTCTCTGAACTTTGTTTCCTCTGTCTTTATGCAGATAAATATTGTCATAAAGTGCTTCATGGAAATTAGATATTGTTTTTAATTTTTTTGTCAATTCAAGGTTATCCTTAAAATGCAGTAAATAAGCATAGTTATTATATTTATCGTTTTTAACAAGTTCAAACGAGAAGTTACCTTTTTGCTTTAACATATAAATTTTTTCTCTGTTAGCTTTGGGCAATTCTTCGGTATCATTTAGTTCATCTATTGTAAAAGCCGGATACTCTACCCATTTTTGCAAAGTTTCTTCCGAATATTCATTGGCAATAAAGTTTGCAAGATATTCCTGAAGAGTTTTATCAGGAGTAATGTTGTTAAAAATTATTGCTGTTTTGTCAAAAACTTTTCCGTATTGCGTATTAAATTTTTCAAGATAATTTTTGCAGAACTTAGGTTTTAATCCCGTAATATGTTCAAATATTTTTTCCATGCCCTCAAGTGCATCTTTTGCATTTTTATCTTTAGGATTCTCTAAAGCATTTGCTAATACTGCTTTATATTGTTGTTGCAAATCAGGATAGTCATTCAGTCTTTTTAAATATTCCTGTCTGTACGGCTTTGAATTTATAAATTCATTTAGTTTTTCTTCTTTGGTTTTTCTTTTACCTGCAGCATTTCCTGCTTCTGTTTCAGTGCTTGCTTGTTTTTGGATGTTATAGTGTTTCATATATTTGCTTACGGAAGAAATGGAAAGTCCTCCGAGTTCTTCTCCCATTTGTGCAAGAGTATATCCTTTATCAGCCATTTCTTGCAGTTTTGCAACAAATGCTTCTTCTCCCATCTGGGTAACAATGCCTCTTTTCTTTTTGGTATTTTCACTTGCTTCATCTGCTTTATCATTGGCTTCAACTGTGTTGTCCTCAGGTTGTTCAATGTCATTTACCGAAGATTTGTCTTCCGGCTGAACTATTTCCTTTACTTCACCAGTATTTTTATTTTTATTTAAAATTAAGTCAGTTGCTGTTGCGGCAAGTGAAACCAGCATTGTCATAAACACCGGTCTGCTTATATCATTTGACATAAGTTCTTTTACTTTGGCACCCAAATCGCCTCCAAGGTTATCAAGAAATCCGCCAAACATGTTGTTGACAGTGTCTTTTGCTGCTGCAGCAGCTTTTTTCTTTCCTGATTTAAAACTGACGGTGTCCGCTTTAAGTGTATTGTTAATAAATAAATTACCGGAATATTGCCTGTTTTGGTTTAATTCTTTGTTCATTCCGACAGGGGTTAATGATAAAATTTTCATACACACAGTCCTTGCTTAATTACTAAACACTACTGCATAAAAAACATGTAAACTTCATGAATTGACTAATTTGAAACTCAATTGTTACAAAAGTTAACACTCAAAACCTGCCGGCATGGTAATTCTAAAAATTGTTCAGGTAAAAAAACTAAACTTTAACAAATGTTTTTTCTTGTTCTGTCTGAATTTGTTGGGGTATTTTAATAACATTACTGCGTTCCAGTTTTTTGCGGTGTTTACGTATAAGCATATCCACAAAAGCTTCAATTCTGGTAACAAAACCTGCTTCACCGGTATGTTCATCTATCGTAAGATGAATCATAGGCATATTTCTTTGTTTTGCATGGTATTGAATCTCATCAACCATCAGCGAGTCCGGTCCGCATCCGAAGGCAGAAAGAGCAATAATTCCGTCAACTTTCTCTTTAAGCATATAATGAGCAGCAGTTCCCGTCAGTTCAAGTTCATTAGCCCAATATTGAATTTCTCCGAGTTCTTTAATTGCATGTAGTGCCTGTTCTTGTGAAACATTAAGTGAAGTGTAAGTTTTTACACCCAGTTTTTCAAGCTTTTTAATAAGCCTTAACGAGATTCTTTCGTCAAAAAGATTATAACCGTGTGCCATAATTACAACAGATAGCGGCTTAACAACTTCTACCGGAGTTTTTACGGTTTTACCTTCAATAGCATTTTTTAAAGCAGTCTCGTAACTGATACCAAGCCTTGTCATGTTGTGAAAGTTATTATAAACAGTCCAGCCGCAGCCAATGGCACAATTTATTAATTCTTCGTCATAAATATCAAATTCGTGTGCAATATGATAACAAAAGTCCTTAAAAGAAATACCTTCGGTTTTATCAATAACCGGTTCTATTATTTTAAACGGTTTGTCAATGACATTTCTGATAATTTCCGGCAAACCTCTTATTTTACTGCAATTATTAACCTTGTATGCAGATGACTGCAGTGAAGGTACGAAAATTGTATCACATCCTTTTTCAAGAAGATTAAGTACATGACCTACATAAACTTTTATAGGCAGACAGGTATCAGAAACAACGCATTCAACACCCTCATTTATGATTTTGCTGGTGGTTTTATCCGATATAACAATATTAAGTCCTAATGCGGTAAAGTATCCGTAATAGAACGGAAAATTACCGTAATAAGATATTGCTCTGGGTATTCCTATTGTTTTTTTATCTTTATTTTCAGTCATTTTATTTTTCGGATTTTTTGTTCAATACAATTATATATTAGATATTTTTAAAATCAAAAAGGTTTTTATATGTATCAAATTTCGTCTGTTATAATCTCTTTTGGTACATCATCGGGTGTATCAGAAAAATTAAATAATTTTTTTGTATCACAGAGTTTCTTTTGGAGCTCGTCTATTCTGCAAAGTGTGTGAGAGTGAAGCGAATAGCCGTTATCATAGGCTTTTTTATAGTATTTGAAGGCTTTTCTGTATTGTTCTCTGTCATAGAAGAAGTCACCTAAATAACAGTATGGCTCAGGGTTAGATTGATTTATGCCCATAGCCCGATAGTAATTTCCTTTAGCAAGCCTGTCTTTACCAAGAACGTCATACAATTTACCAAGTTTTAATGCATACTCCGGATTGTCGGGAACTGTGTTTGAAAGCATTGTATATAGGTTCAGAGCAGTTGTCATGTCATCATTAAGTTTTTTTGTAACAATAGCTTTGCTGTAATAAATTTTTGCGTTTTCTTCTAGTTCGGCAGCATTAAGTTTTGTGTAATCTATCGGAATACTATAATCAATATTACCGCTGAGTTCTGCATTTACGGAACTCAGACCGAAACTCAATAATATTACTAATATAAAATTTTTAATCAGTTGTCGCATATAAATTTCTTAATATTCTATAATAATATCTATTATATCAAAATATTTTCTAGTAGAATATAATCAGAGGGTTTTTTGTTGAAGGAATTAGTTTGTTTATCAATATTTGTAATATTATCTGCATTGTTTGCGGCAGCAATGATAGTTGCCGGATTTATATGCGGGTACAATAAAAAAACTGCAGCAAAAAATTCTACTTATGAATGTGGTGTTGCTCCGTTTGATGATGCGAGAATACATTTTGATATAAAGTATTTTAATTATGTAATAATGTTTTTGATATTTGATATAGAAACAATTTTTTTGTATCCTTTTGCCGTATATGTTAACGGATTGGGAGCTTTTGCCATTATTGAAACATTTATTTTTGTGCTTATGCTTTTGCTCGGATTGTTTGTTGCAATTAAAAAGAAATTGTTGAGGTGGGTGTAATGAACTTTTTTGTTACCTCAATAGATTATATATTAAATCAGTCAAGAGCAAATTCGTTGTGGCCGTTGACTTTTGCAACATCATGCTGCGGGATTGAGATGATGCATACCGTAGCATCCGATAATGATATTGCCAGATTCGGTTCAGAGGTGTTCAGAGGCTCTCCCAGACAGGCAGATTTATTAATTTGTGCCGGTACAATTACTCATAAGATGGCACCTGTACTTCTGAGGTTGTATGAACAAATGGCTGAACCGAAATACGTTATTGCTATGGGTGCCTGTACATGCGGCGGCGGAATGTTTTGTGATAATTCGTATTCTGTTGTAAGAGGTATTGATAAAATTATTCCGGTAGATATTTATTTGCCGCAGTGTCCGCCAAAGCCCGAAGCACTTATTGATGCCGTCAGAAAATTGCAGAAAAAAATAATTAAAAATGAATCAGTTTTAACCAGAAAACAATTTGTTAATTCACACTCTTCAATTTTGATGGAAAAAGAAGATTTATTGATTAAAAAGAGAGATGAGAATGGAGATTAAAGAATTTATAAATACATTGGATGATTGTAAACTTGAAGGAGATAAAATAGTTATTTCCGGCGGACTTCATCGTGCAATTGAGTCCGCAAAATCAATGTCTTTTGATATGCTTAAATCCATTACTGCAGTTGACTTATCAAATGGTGAGGTTGAGCTTATATATTTGTTGTATTCAGTAGAAAATGACGAAAATCTTTTTATATCAATAAAAACAAACTCTGAAGCTGAAACGGTTACAGACATTTTTCCTTCCGCTGTCGCAGATGAAAATGAAATATATGATATGTTCGGAATACATTTTTTGAACAATGACAAACTTAAACGGCTTTATATGCCTGAGAGCTGGGACGGATATCCGCTCAGAAAAGATTATGTTTCGGATGATACGAGGTTAGCTTGGAATGACAATGAAGAAAACTCTTAAACTTAATTTGGGACCTCAACATCCGTCAACTCACGGTGTTTTGAGGCTTATACTTGAACTTGACGGCGAGAAAATTGTTTCTTGTGAGCCGGATGTGGGTTATCTTCACCGCGGCATGGAAAAAATGGCGGAAAATATGACCTATATTCAATATCTTCCGACAGCAGACAGAATAGATTATCTTGCAGGATGTTTTTATTCCGAGCTTTTGTGCAGAACTGTTGAGAAAGCAAAAGGTGTTGAATTGTCACAAAGAGTAAAGACAATAAGAGTTATTCTTCTTGAATTAAACAGAATCGCATCTCATCTGCTTTGGATAGGTGCCTTCCTGATGGATTTGGGTGCTGTTTCACCATTCTTTTATGCAATGAGAGAACGTGAAATGATTCTGCGATATTTTGAGAAACTTACCGGACAGCGGATGATGTACAATTACTTTGTATTTGGCGGTGTAAGAAAAGATATAGATTATATTGAAGATATTGAAAATATTATTAAAATATTACCTGAGAAAATTAAAGATTATGAAAAAATTATTACGGATAATCCGATTTTCCTGAAAAGAACAAAGGGTAAGGGGATTCTTGAACAGGATGTTGCTTTTAACTATGCCGTAACGGGAGTTAACCTGAGAGCATCAGGAATAGAGTATGATATAAGGACAACGGATTATTTGTACGAAGGTTTTAAATTTAAACCGGTTGTTTTGGAAGGTAAAGATTCGTGGGCAAGGTATAAAGCACGTATTCTTGAACTTAAAGAGAGTATAAAAATTATTGAGCAGGGTTTAAATATTCTGACTTACGGAGAAAAATTAGAACAAAATCTTATTAATCCTATAAATCTGAAACTTCCCGAAGGAGAATATTATAATGAAATAGAAGCTCCGAGGGGTTTGGCATCTGTTTATATAAAATCAACCGGAGATGATAAACCGTACAGATTAAAATGGAGAACGGGTTCTTATTATTCTGTTAATCTTCTGAGAAAACTGCTGGTTGGTGAATATCTGAATGATGCAATAGCAATATCGGGTTCTTTGGATATAATTTTACCGGAGGTGGATAAATAACATGAATTACCTCTATCATTTGTATATGGAATTTTTATCAAGATACAGTATTCCCGATGTTATCGGGAACATAACTTTCTATATAATCCCATTTTGCATAATAGCTTTGGCTCTTTTGGTTGTTGTTTTAATTCTGGTGCTTGCGGAACGAAAATTGCTCGGTTGGTTTACCCAGAGAAAGGGACCGAACAGAGTAGGTTTTTGGGGATTGCTTCAGACTTTAGCCGATGCTTTTAAGCTGCTTATAAAAGAAAATATAACACCGGATAAAGCGGACAGGTTTTTGTTTAACCTGGCTCCTGTTCTTGTATTTGTTCCCGTAATGACTGTTTTGGGAATAATTCCTTACAGTGCGGAGTTTACTTTCGCAGACAGTTCAACAAATGTGATTTTATATCTGATTCTTGCGGCATTTCCTGTATTGGGTATTTTTCTTGCAGGGTGGGCAAGTAATAACAAATATTCTCTTATCGGTGCATTAAGAGGAATTGCTCAGGTGTTGAGTTATGAACTTCCTGTAAGCTTTGTTATTTTATCCGTAATTGTTTTGGCTTCCACAATGAATCTTACCGGAATTACACTTGCACAGTATTCAAGGCTGGGTGTGGCAGGATGGTTTTTTATTCCATGTTTTATCGGTTTTTTAATTATGTTTATATGTATTCTTGCCGAGCTGAACAGATGCCCGTTTGATTTACCGGAAGCTGAAAGTGAGCTTATATGCGGATATAATACGGAATATTCGGGAATGAGATTTGCGTTATTTTATTTAAGTGAATATGCAATGCTTTTTGCAAATGCAGTATTTATTACAATTTTATTTTTCGGAGGATATCTTTCTCCATTCGGAACATATTTGAGTTATCTGATATTGGGTGATTCAAATGCGGCAAATATTTGTGTTTATTTCGAACAGGCATTCTGGTTATTTTTTAAAGCATCTTTTATAATTTTTGTAATTATCTGGATAAGGGCATTGCTTCCAAGACTTGCTTCTTTTGATTTGTTAAAATTCTCATGGGCATTTCTTTTGCCGGTTTCTATTCTT
Source organism: Candidatus Gastranaerophilales bacterium (assembly GCA_016280955.1). Lineage (GTDB taxonomy): Bacteria > Cyanobacteriota > Vampirovibrionia > Gastranaerophilales > Gastranaerophilaceae > CAG-196. The sequence continues at coordinate 15,399 of JAEEHV010000014.1, forward strand.
AACCTATTTGGTATAATAATATATAAATATATTATGGGAGGTGTTTGATGAAGGCTTTGGCAGACGGACTTTTTACTGTATTCAAACATCTTTTTATGAAACCGGTAACATTAGAATATCCGGAGAAAAAAAGAGAACTTTCGGATGCGTTTCGCGGCAAAATGGTTGCAGATACAAATACAGGAGAACACTGTTGTATCGGTTGCGGTGTGTGCAAAAAAGTTTGTCCTTCGGGGGCAATAAGTTATGAAAAAAATGAAGAAGGTAAAGTTGTTTCATATTCTTTTGATTTGAAAAAATGTATTTTTTGCGGAAACTGTATGTACTATTGTCCAAGGGGGGCAATAAATATGACAAAAGAATACGAATTGGGCTGTGAATCAAAAGAGAATCTTATTTTGACATATAAGAAGGAGGGCGAAGATGATTAATAACCCTGTAATTTTTTATATTTCTGCAGCTCTGATTATTTTCTTTGCTCTGTTTTCGGTATTTTCAAAAAAGATAATAAATTCACTACTATGGTCGGTTTTGGTATTTTTTACGGCTGCAGTAATTTTTTATGTATTGGGTTCTGAATACAATGCAATAATTCAGGCTGCGATATATGGAATAGCAGTGCCGGTTCTTTTGGGTATATCAATTATGTTTTCGGCAGGAAAAGACGATTCAGGAAAGGGATTTGCAATAAATTTCTTTGCTATAATTTTTGCGGTTGTTTTTACTTTATTTTTCATAGATGCAGTTGTTATATCATTAATGAAACAGCCGGAATCTTTTATTCTGCAGGAATTGCCGAAGGTTAATTTCTACGATGTAATTTCATCGTTTGTAAAAGGGTTATTTATAAATTATGTTTGGGCATTTGAACTTATGGGCTTGCTGCTTACGGTTACAATCGCCGGAATTGCTGTTTTTAAAAGGAAAGGAGCCTGATGAATATGGAAATAACGATGTACCATTATTTATTTGTTGGTTTGGTTCTTTTTCTGATTGGTGTATTGGGATCAATACTTGCTCAGAATGTTATAAAAGTTCTTATAGCAATTGAGATTATGTTAACCGGAATTAATATAAATTTTGTGACTTTTGGAACATATTGCGGAGCGGAAAGTTTTGACGGATATATAATAGCACTGTTCTATACGGGAATCGGTGCGGTAGAACTTGCGATTGCTCTTTATATTTTCTATCTTATGTTCCAAAAGAAGAAAAGTGAAAACATTGAAAGGTACAGAGAGTTATAATAAATGGCAGAAATAATTTTGGATAATATATCTTTAATATTACTTATACCGTTATGGTTGTTTTTAATAATTATGGCGGGCAGGTTCTTTTCTGTGTATGTTAATAAAGTAATAATATATTTTCTGACTTTGTTATCATCATTACTGGGGATGGTAGTTTCTTCCGTTGCTCTTATCCATGTTACAAATCCTGTGGAAATTGTTTATCCTTTTATTAAGGTAAATAATTTTGTTATACATTTTGGATTACAGGCTGACAGACAATCTTTAATATTTGCTGTTATTTTATATGGTATAAGTTTTGCAGTTCAGCTTTTTGCCATTTCATATATGAAAGACGAATCAAAAAATTATAGATTTTTTGCACTGTTAAATTTATTTAATTTCAGTATGGCAGGATTACTTTTTAGTCCGAATTTATTCCAAATGTACGTTTTTTGGGAATTAGTCGGAGTTGTTTCATATTTTCTTATTGGTTTTGATTATAAAAATATTATCAAATCAGATGCTGCAAAACGGGTATTTTTGGTAAACAGAATCGGGGATACCGCATTAATGGCAGGAATAATTCTGGTATCATACTTTATGTATGTTTATTCGGAAAATCCGGATTTTGCGGGATTGTTTTTTGAAGACTTAAATTCTATTTCTATTTTGTTATCGGTTGATGCTTCGTCTTTGGGTTACTGCATAATATGTATTTTGTTTATTTTGGCTGCAGCGGTAAAATCGGCACAATTTCCGTTTCATATTTGGCTGCAGGATGCAATGGAAGCAAAAATTCCGGTTAGTGCTTTGCTCCACTCCGCTACTATGGTTACAGCCGGTGTATTTTTGGTTATTAAATTAATGCCAATGCTTACTTTGTATCCTAAATTATTGTTAATTTTAGTCATAATAGGTTTTGTTACAGCTTTATTATGTGCGGCTTTTGCCTGTATTGAGAATCATCCGAAAAAACTTTTGGCATATTCAACCTCCGCAAATATAGGATTAATATTTTTAGCAATCGGTTTGGGAAATATTAGTGCCGCACTTGTCTTTCTGACGGCACATGCAATAATAAAATCATCACTTTTCATGCTTATTCCGAAAGATGACAAGAAGCTTTCTTATGCAAATTTTGTTTTGGTGATAATTTTTGCACTGAGTCTTGCAGGAATCTTATTCTCAGGTCTTTGCGGAAAAGAGCTTATGTATTTTTCGGTTGAATATATTTTGCCTTATAAATTATTTTTCTTGTTAATATCTTTTATGACGGCATTCTATATAACAAAATTTTCAATTATTTTATACAGAAAATCTGTTATGACAAAAAATATAAATATAGCGGAGTTTATACCGTTAATATTGCTTGTGTTTGCAAATATAATTTTTTATCTTCCGTTCAGAGGGTTATATAATCTGTCGGAACCTTTTGCTGCCGCAATCGGCGGAACTTGCTTGGCATTATTGTTGTTAAAAAATAATTTGTATGAAAATTTACAGGTTCCGCAGCTGATACAAAAACTCTCTTATGAGTTCATACCGGCATGGTATAAAGGATTTACCTTATTTTGCGAAAAGATAGAAACAAATATTCTTTCAAATTATAAACCTGTTATTTTTATATCCAAACTTGCTGTCGGATTTGTAGGATGGATTGAAAAAAATATAATGGACGGTGCTGTGCAAACAACAGCCCGGTTTATGAAAACAATTTCAAAAACAGATAAATTAATGCAAAAACATAATGTACAAAATTATAATTTGTACGCATTTTGGACAATAACACTTATTTTTGTACTGATAATCTGTTGTTATAAATTTTTGTTAATGTAATAAAAGGAGAACTATGGATATATTATTATCAATACCAATTTTGATATTTGTACCGATGTTAGTGTCGGTGTTGCTGCTTTCACCGTTTTTTACTTCTAACGAGGTTCTTGTGCGGAGATTTGCAAAAAGTGTATTTGTTTTTCACTTCTTATACTCATTGTGTATGCTTTTGTTTTTTAGTCCGTCAAATCCGTATATATGCAAAATAGACTTATTCGGAATGGACTGGATTCAGTCGCTCGGAATTAAACTTTTGTTTAAGATAGATGCGATATCAATAATAATGTGTGTTTTGACGTCATTTATATTTATGCTTGCTTCAATCTCAAGCAAATTTAATATAAGAAAAAACCATAAGTTTTATTATTCAATGCTATTTCTTTTAATGTCGGCTATATTGGGAATTTTTACTTCGGGAGATATGTTTTTGTTTTTCCTTTTCTGGGAATTGGAAATGATTCCGGCATATTTTCTTATCGGCGGCAAATGGAGAACGGATGATAACGGTATATACGACGTTGATGCTAAAAAATCTGCAATGAAGTTTATTTTATTTACATTTTTGGGCAGTATGTTTATGCTCTTGGGGATATTGCTTCTTCATTATTATAACTATGCGGAAAACGGAATATTGTCCGCAACATTTTCCGACATTTCGGAAGGAACGATTCCAAAAGGAATACAGGTTCTTATTGCGGTTTTCCTGTTAATGGGATTTGGTGTAAAACTTCCGGTAATACCGCTGCACAGTTGGCTGCCCGATGCTCATACAAATGCGCCGACACCTGTCAGTATGGTTCTTGCGGGTATATTACTTAAAACAGGTGCTTACGGTATTTTCAGGTTTAATTATGAAATGCTTCCGTATTCTTTCAGAGTTTTGGCACCGATTTTGGCGATACTTGCGCTGATAAATATTATATATACGGCTTTTGTATGCTATGCTCAAACTGATATTAAGCGAATTGTAGCATATTCAAGTATCTCTAATATGGGGCTTATTTTGCTCGGGCTTGCTGCAAATACAAAAACCGGTTTGTCTGCAAGTGTATTCCACATGGTTGCACACGGACTTGTAACAGCAGGCTTGTTTATGATTTGCGGAATTGTTTATTTACGGTTTAAGGACAGAGATATAAATAATTTGTCGGGAATTGCAACAGTAATGCCCAGATTATTCGGTTTTGCATCAATAATTGTTCTTGCATCAATAGGAGTTCCTCTTTTTGCACCGTTCATCGGGGAAATTTTGACTATAATTGGTGCAATGCAATCAGAGCTTTCTGTTGTAATAAAATTTGCAGCACTGTTTTCACTGCCGCTGCTGATACTGAGCTCTTGTTATATGCTCAAATTCCTTCATAAAAGCTTTACCGGAGATTTGAAGGAAGAATATGTAAAAGTTAATGACATATCAATGCATGAATTTACTGTTTTGGCATCAATTCTTGCAGGGCTGGTAATATTTGGATTGTATCCGAATGCGATTATCGGGTTAATCGGATAGAGGTGAATTGAAATGATAAACGACATATTTAATATATTATTACCGCAATTTGTACTCGGGGCACTTATATTGCTTTTATTAATACTTAGTATGTTTTTATCTCCGAGACAATACAGATATGCCCGTTTGATATCAATTATAGGAATTTTTTCATCAATATTAATGCTTACGACAGTTCAGACCGAGCCGCAATACTTTGGATTAAGAGGTGCTGTTATGTCTGACAGCTATACATTGTTGTTTGAGTTTTTAATATTAATGTGCGGATTTTTTGTAATTTTGGTTACAAAAAATTTGGTCAAAACGATAAAACGTAATGCATATTCCTTTCAGGCATTATTTTTAACGGCATTATTGGGCGGTATGTGTATAGTTTCCGCAAATGATTTTTTAACTCTGTTAGTTTCACTTGAGTTGATGGGATTTTCTACTTATTTTCTTATTTCGGTTTCCAAAGGATATCACTCAAAGGAAGCTGCATTTAAGTATATAATTACATCTGCACTGTCAACCGGAGTTTTTCTGTTCGGTGTTTCTTATTTGTACGGAATAACGGGTTCAATAAATTTTTCTGATATTTATGAATACATAACAAATAACGAAACATCTGTTATATATACAATAGCATGTGTAATGATAGTTTTGGGTTTGGCATCAAAACTTGCGGTATTCCCTTTTGCAAACTGGATTGTTGATGTTTATAAAGGGTGTGAATCTTCTGTTCTGGCATTTTTATCCACGATACCAAAGCTGGCACTGTTCGGTATAATATGCAGATTGATTGTTTTTCCTTTGGGAAACAGCTTTGAACTGACTTTTGTAATAGCAATACTGTCTTTGGTAACCGCTCTTTGGGCAAATACTTATGCAATAAGGGAAAAAAATGTAAAGGTTATTTTGGCATGTTCAGCATCCGCAAATGCTTCTTACGCATTTTTAACGGCAGGACTGGTATCGGTTTATAACCTTTCTACCGTTATTTTTTACCTGATTTGTTATGCCGTAATGAATATTTCTGTATTTGCTTTTCTTAATATATATGGTGATAAAAATTCTATGTATGTAAATGATTTTAAAGGTATTTTTCATAAAAACCGCGGATTATGCGGAGCCTATGCAATATCAATAATTGCACTTGCAGGTATTCCTATAACTTCGGGATTTATAGCAAAGATATACCTGTTTACCGCAATTGCAAATTCGGGGCTGATATTTATTCCGTTTTTGCTTATGCTGCTGGTTCTGACTGTGGTCGCACTGTTCTATTATCTGAAAATACTTCTGCCTTTATTTGATGAATGTGATAATAAAGAGCTGTTGCCTGTAATGAAACCGGCATTTTCCCAAAAATTTGTATTATACATTTGTGCAGCTATTACAGTAATAATAGGAATATATCCTGAAATACTGATAGAATTATGCAGATTAATTGCTTACAGCATATAAATACTGACTATGTCATATTATTGGTAACTTGTAAGATGTTACTTGATGCGGTAATCAGTCTTGAATTTGATTCAAATGCACGTTCCGCTTTAATCAGACCGACAAGTTCATCAACAATCTGAACGTTAGAACCTTCAAGCATACCCTGTTGGATAAGACCTAAACCGTTTTGTCCCGGAGTATCCTGAACCGGGTTACCTGATGCCTGAGTTTCCTGATACAGGTTATGTCCGATTGATAATAAACCGGAAGGGTTCTGGAACTTAACAAGCTGAAGCGAACCGACAGTTGATTGTTGTGTTTGTCCCGGAAGTGTAACAGAGATATTACCGTCCTGAGTGATTGTAATTTCTGTTGCGTCACGAGGGATTGATACGGAAGGCTGAATTAAAAGGCCGTCATTTGTACATAACTGTCCGAGAGAATCGACCTGTAAACAGCCGTCACGAGTGTATGCAAGAGAACCGTCCTCTTTCATAACCTGTAAGAAGCCGTCGCCTTCAATTTCAATATCAAGCTGTCTTCCGGTTGAGATTGCAACACCTTGCGTAAAGACTCTTGTGGTAGCTGCTGTTTTAACACCAAGTCCGATTTCTATACCGACAGGCTGATATGTTCCCTGGTTCATTAACGCACCCGGTGTTCTTGCCGCTTGTGAGAGCAAGTCCTGAAATTCAATTCTTGATTGCTTATATCCTGTTGTATTAACGTTTGCAACGTTATTTGCTATAACATCAAGATAGTTTTGTTGTGCTATCATACCTGTTGCGGCAGTCGTCAAAGCTCTAAGCATTTTATTCTCCTCGTCCGGTTTTATATTTTTTACTTACCATATTTGTTTGAGTGATAAAGGATTTTTTGAAATTACCCCTACCTCTCCCCAAATATAATATATATTTATTTTTATTAATTTGCATCAATCAAAAGGTTGATATTTTTAAATACAGATTTGTTACGATAAAAAGTGTTATACTCCAAATATAGTATGTAAAATTTTTGAAAAACAGCTATAATTCAAGTATGCGTGTTGTAGAAACTAGTGAGCTTAGCAACTATAAAGTCCTTCCGTTTGATTTATTTACGGAAAACAAGACTAAAATTTTAGAAGCCGGTGAGATTTTAACACCCGGCAAGTTGATAATGCTTAAAAACTATGTTCATATATATGCTGAGGATTTAAGCAGTACGGAGGAAGATGAAAATGAAACTTCTTCTGCAAATCAGGAAAAAAGCACTCATACAAAACAACGTTTGTTTAATTTTTCTTATGAGTCACTGGATCCTGACGACTTTGAAACTGTTATAAACAGAGAGTCTTGTTTTAAACTTGAAACTCAGATAAAAATAAAATATTTCTACAAAAAAATACTTGATTTAATTCTTCAGGAACATTACGATGATGCAATAATTAAAATGCAGTCATTGGTTAATATTATTCAAAATGAGATTTTTAAAAGTGTATTAAAACATGAAAAAGGTTCTTCGGTAAGATTTTTAGGTGAATATCAACTCTGTCATCCGCTTAATGTAGCAATAATATCCGGTCTTATAGGCAAAAAAATGGAGCTTCCGCAGCGGTCAATGGACGAACTGATTCTTGCTGCTTTGCTGCATGATATCGGTAAAACAAAAATGGAACTTCACGATGAGTCAGCAATTTTATCAACAAATGAAATGGAGTTAACTGCACATACAACAATAGGCTATAAAATAATAAAAGAGACATTTTATTTACCTGAATCAATTGCAAAAGTAGCACTGGAACATCACGAAAACAATGACGGTTCAGGATATCCTAAAGGATTATCAAATGATTATATATCAGAGTTCAGCCAAATAGTAAATGTTGCAAATTATTATGACAACCTTGCAAATAACAGGACACTTGTGTCTGTTACCAATAACAGAGAAGCATTGAGGGAAATGCTTGAAATAGGAACCAGTCGCTTTTCTGCAAAAGTTTTATATACGTTTATACACATGTTTAACTATGATGATATTCAGGAATTTAACAACATGATGTTCTAGTTTTTACATTTTCGTCGTTTTAATAAAGTTTAACAAATCATAACATTTTATTGGAAATTTTACATGTTTAAAATATAATGAGAACTGTTAAAAGCAAAACATGAGGGAGTCAATCATGCCGAATAGCGAAAGTGTAGGAAAAAAGATTGTTGAAGCTTTGAAAAAACAAGCTGAGAATATAGAAATACCTGAAGAAACAGATTTTGGTACATCAGACGAGGTAAATACAGTGGATACGGATAATGATATATTTTCATCAACTGAGAGTGATATTTTTGCAGAACCTGTTATTCCGCAGAAAAAGTCTAATTTCTTTGATGAAGATGAGAAAGATACATTTTTTACAGAACAACCTTCACCACAGGTTCAGGTTGCAGACAGTCCTGCAGAAAGTTTTGAAATGCCGGCAAATATTGCAGTATTAAAGAAATTAATTTCGCAGCTGCCAAGCGGGGTTTCACGTCATACCGGTGCTCAGATTATTAAACAGACAATGGAAGCTCTTGGTATTTCAATGAAAAGTGTATTGCAGGATGCACAACAGGTTCAGGATAGTCTGAAAATATCTGCAAGAGAATGTCAGGCATCAATTCAGGAATACAAAAAGCAAATAATGTCTTTGGAAAAACAATCTCAAAGCTATCAAAAACAATATTCTGCTTTGAATGATTTAATAAGCTTGTTTATACAAACTACAAAATAAATCATTATTAAAATTTAATAATAAAAAAATGTCCTTAAAAGGGCATTTTTTTATATTTATAATACAGAACCGTTTTAGAAAAATATTCCTGCCAATTTGCAAACCCAAACGGAACAGTTGTCAGCATTCTTGAGTGCTGTCCTGTAGTGTCCTGCTTTCCAGTTATAGAGAAATATTAAATTGTTTGTTTGCCGGTAATATCTGTTGTTCTTTTTTATTTTGTCCAATATTTCTAATGCTTTGTCATACTCTCCTGATTTAGCATAACAATTTGCTATTTTAAAAGGCAGACAATAGGAAGTTTCATCAAAAAACATATCAAATTGATTAACTTTTATCGGATATTTTAAATCCTGTTCAAATTCGTAATACGGATTTTTTATTTTATTATAATATTCTAATTTGATTTCAGTTTCAGAATACAAATCCCCCAGTTTTTCATATAATTTGTCATTACCTCCGGTGTATTCAATCGCTTTTTTATAATCAGAAATTGCGTGTTCGTCATCTTCGGGATATCTTAATGCTTTTGTGCCAATCGTTTTATCAGGATTGTGATTTATTTCCGCCCAGGCATCACCACGTTTTTCATAGACTTCGTATGCTTTCGGATTAAGTTCAAGTGCTTTATTATAATCTTCTATTGCACTTTCGATGTCGGAAAGAAAAGCAGATTCACAGCAAAACATAGACCAGAGTGGTACATTTTTTAAATCTCCTCGTTCTATATACAGTTTATAGTTGTTTGGTGATTTTTTTATTCTGTCATCTGTATCTATAAATTTTATCAGAGCTGTGATATCAGGATGGATATCATCATAATTGAATGTTTCTAATATTTCTAGCAACTCCCAGGCTTTAAAATAATTTTTATTTTTGTATTCTTTTTTTGCATTGTGAAAAAGAGTATGGTTGTATATTGTAATCTCAGCAGAAGATTTGTTTTCAAAAATTGGTTCCAGTAACATATATATTTGTGTATGGATATTTTTACAATCGGCTCCTTCTCTTGTTTCAATATTAACACTGACCTTTTTTATTTTTGTATCAGGTGAATTTAAATCTTTATCATTTAGATATATTAAAACACTTGCACTTTCAATTCCATCTATATTTAAAATAATCCATCTTAACTCGCTTTCAAATCGTTCTAATAATTTTTTACGATTTTTTGTAGATTTAATGTTAGGTACAATGTTAATAGAATCATCCATAATCGGACTTTCCAATAAATCCGCTTGAATTTGTATAGAATCTTTTTTTGTAATTGAACTCGTATCAATAGTAATTCCGTAATATTCTGAATCGTCATTTTGATTAGTTACAATACATCTTCCTGTCGGTCTTGTTTTTGTTGTCAAAAAGTTTTGTATTTCGTTAGCTTTATCAAGATTTTTGGTAGTTGCTATTAAATAAGGTATATCTCTTTCAGAGAATAATTGTGTAAAAGAATATATAAAAACAGAAATAAAAAAGAAAGATATACAGCTGAACATGACATTTTGTTCTCTACTGTATGTATATATGGGTTTCGACCTTTTATATAAAATAATCGGATACAAAATTAATAAAATTATAACAATAATTTTGCTCCAGTTATTCCATAATAAATATTCAAAGCAAGCAACAAAGAATAGTATTGCAAATAATATAAATATATAACTAATAATCCATGCTTTTTTACTCATGTAATTATTATAATAATTATTATTAAAATGTCTATTTCGCTATTAATCTGTTTAACACTATATCTTTATTCAACAATAACTGCTTCCACTTCTTTTTTATGTGGCATAATCATATTTTCCATTGAATGGAATAAGTCGGCTTTTGTTTTGACTTCGCTAAAATTTCCTCCTGTGACATCAGCAGTACATTGCAGCTGGGCTAAATCATCCGAATCAGGCACATCAAATGCTATCACGTCAATTTTTATATCTCGTCTTTTTTTAATTAGTTCAATCGCATAATCACAGGGACTTTCATCACAATTTTCTCCGCCGTCAGTGAGCAGTATTATGTGTTTTATTCCGTCAAGGCCGTTAAAATCTTTTTTAACAGCTTGTTTGAGGGAGTATGTTATAGGTGTCATTCCTCTGGGACGTAAACGGTTTAACTCTGAAGAAATAATTCCGGCATTATTGAATCCCAACGGAACAATAAGTTCAGAACTTCTGCAGGCATTAAAAGCAACAATGTTGCATGTGTGACCGTAAACCCTGAGTCCTACCTTAGTATTATCAGATATTTTTGGCAGTATATATGACATCATTTCTTTAACCTGATTGACTTTTGTACTGTTGTTTGTATATTCAGTCATACTGTTTGAATAATCTACAACAAACAGTAATTTATCTCCGGCAGATTTATATTCATATTCTTCCGGAGAATAAACTTCAAATGCCAAAACAGGAATTGCGGCAATAAGTAATAATACAATAAATTTTTTCATACTGTATATTAACTTAAGATGAAAAAATAAAAATTCTCTTGTAAGGTTATTTTATATTAGGAAAGGCATATATTGTGCCATCTTCTTTACGCCATTTCAGATATCCCATTTTTGGTATTCTGTCTAAATCATATACGGTTACTAAAGCCCAGTTGCCTGATAATTTAGTTAGTTTTATTGACTTTACATAATTGAGTTTGGCAATATTTTGTGATAAATCTTCACTTTTTGCATGCAGCACTTCTGCTTCATCAGGGGTATCTTTAAGAAGTCTTAATCCGTATTTCCTTCCATACATATTGTAAAAATTTATCCAGGGTAAAAACTGGAATCTGTCAACAGATGTTACCCAGCCTTTTGCACCCGTTTTTTTGTCGTAGATTATTTCTACCCAATTATCATCTCCGATATCGGAAACATAAATAAAACCAAGTTTCCGTTCATTTATTAAAAGGGCAAAAACATTATTCGGCATTGTTTCAGGATTATATGAAAAATCCATTTTCTTGATTACTTCAGCATCAGCATCCGGCTCGGAGTATATTGTCAGGCTCTCTTTAGTCTGGTACACACCTATTGCACTTTTTGGTATTGAATGCATGTAATACGGTACTACGTCTGCCATAACCGGCAGCATAAATAACATTGATAATATAATTAAAAACTTTCTCATTCCGCAATCCTTTGTTAATACATCTTCATAAAATCATTTTACATTCTAATTAACGAAAACTCAACATTCTGTGTTCAAATAATATATGTTGATGCATACGTTTAAATAATATGATATACTAGTTTGTATCTATGACAATTTTTGACGAAAATCTTATATTAGAAACAATAAACATGGTGAAGCTGCATAATTTTGATATCAGAACAGTGACACTTTCTGTCAGCTTACGGGATTGTTTGTCTGAGCAAATAAATACTGTATGTGACAAGATAAAATATAAACTCGATAAATATGCAGCTAATCTTGTTCAGTATGCAAATGATATAGAAAATGATTATTCTATACCAATAGTAAATAAAAGGATAGCAGTAACACCAATTTCTCTGATAGGTGAATCATGCACAGAAAAAGAGTATGTTAAAATTGCAAAAACTCTTGATGATTCTGCAAAAAATCTGGGCATTGATTTTATCGGGGGGTATTCTGCACTTGTTGAAAAAGGATTTACACAAGGAGATTTGGCTCTTATCGAATCAATTCCCGAGGCATTGGCTTCAACTGAAAGGTTGTGTTCATCAGTTAATGTGGGAACTTCAAAAGCCGGAATTAATATGGATGCCGTTAATAAAATGGCAGAAATTATTAAAAAGTCTGCAAACTTAACATCAGACAAGGACGGAATCGGAGCAGCAAAACTGGTAATATTTTGTAATGCAGTTGGTGATAATCCTTTTATGGCGGGTGCTTTCTGCGGCTATGGTGAACCTGAGTGTGCCTTAAATATTGGTGTTTCAGGTCCGGGTGTCGTGAGAGCCGCTGTTATGAATATTGATAAAAAAGCTGATTTGGGCATTTTGTCTAATAAAATTAAACAAACGGCATATAAAATTACGGGAACGGGAGAATTAATCGGAAGAAAACTTGCGGATAAGTTAGGGGTTCCGTTTGGTGTTGTTGATTTATCTCTTGCACCAACACCCGCAGTAGGTGACAGTGTAGCTCAGATATTTCAGGCTATGGGGCTGGAGCATGCAGGAGCTCACGGCACAACAGCTGCTCTTGCAATGTTGAATGATGCAGTGAAAAAAGGCGGAATCATGGCAAGCTCGTATGTGGGTGGTCTTTCGGGAGCGTTTATTCCCGTATCTGAAGATGCCGGCATGATAGAAGCTGCAAAGCATGGATACTTAACGTTTGACAAACTTGAAGCGATGACCTGTGTATGTTCTGTAGGACTTGACATGATTGCAATTCCGGGAGATACACCGGAGACAACAATATCCGGAATTATTGCAGATGAGATGGCTATTGGTATGATAAATAAAAAAACAACAGCAGTAAGAATTATTCCTGCACCAAATAAACATGTTGGTGATATGATAGTATATGGAGGGCTTCTTGGTGAAGCACCAATTATGCCTGTTAATACACTGTCATCATCTGATTTTGTATTAAGAGGCGGCAGAATTCCTGCTCCTATACATAGTTTAAATAATTAAAGGTATAGACGGATGACTACATTTAAAGATTTAGAAGACAATTTTAAAAATTATATAATTCAGGAACAATCAGATGCTCACAACATTAAGACTGTCAACGTTGTTAAGTATAATAATATAAAAATTTGGATGGATTTGTCTAAGTATCAGCAGCCACACTTTTTTATAAGAATATCAATATCTGAAGCTGTTTTTTCTGCTACAGATTGTCTTAAACTTAACGGTGGGCTCGGATTTGAAGAGAGATTTGTTTATAAATGGTTTTCAAGGATAGGTATAAAGGATAAACTTAAAGAACTATGGGATAGTGCATCATCTGTAAGAAATGATGACAGAAAAGAAAAACAGGATGATGCTTAAGTTTTAAAATACTCAAAAAACGAACCTGATAATAGTAATGTGGTTCGTTTTTTATTGACAATTATTTTTCAAATAATATCATGGTTTATATTAATAACAAAAGGAGCAGTATATGAACGTAAATCCTATTGGTGTGAAGGTCAGCAATTATATGACAAACAATCAACCAAACAAAATGAGAAAAGAAGGTATAGTCGAGGAACCTACAAAACAAGATTCATTTGAAAAATCTGCAAACGTAGCATTTAAAGGTGATAAAGGTGCTGCTATGGGAATATTTGGCGGTGCATTAGCCGGTGCTGCTTTAGCAGCTTTAACTGTTGCAACCGGCGGACTGGCAGCAGTTGTCGCAGCAGTTGGCTCAACCGGTACAATTGTTGGAGGAGCGGCTGCCGGAACTCATATAGGCGGCATTATTGGCGGTCTGGCATCGGATGACTAAAAGATTTATATTAAACCTTCTTTTAGTGCTTTAACGGCAGCCTGAGTTCTGTCATCAACAACCAGTTTTTGTATTATATTACATACATGTGCTTTTGCAGTATGTTCGCTTATTGTGAGTGTTTTTGCAATTTCGCTGTTGGATTGTCCGTCAACAACAAGTTTTAATACTTCATATTCTCTTTGTGTCAGATTTGAATGATTTTGTTTAAATGAACTTCTGGAAAACTGTCTTTGGGGTATATTAATACCGTTTTTATCACGAATAAAAGGTACGACTTTCGGATCAATCCACAAAGCACCTGCTTTAACCATTCTTATAACATTCATGAGAAAATCCGTATTAATATCTTTTATAATATAAGCATTTGCACCTGCTTTTAAAGATGATGTCAAATCTGTTTCATTGATATGAGAAGTCAGAATAATGATTTTAATATTGTCGTTGTTTTCAATAATTTGTTTAGCTGCTTCTGTTCCGGATATATCAGGCAAACCTATATCCATAAGAACAATGTCAGGCTTTATAAGTTTTGCTTTTTCAATGGCTTCTTTGCCATTGACAGCTTCTCCTGCAATTTCCATTTCAGGATAATCATTAAAAAGCGATTTTATTCCGATTCGCATTAATTTTTGATCTTCTACAATTAGTATTCTTATTTGCATAAAACCTCCCCGAGATTTTGTATTATATAAATTCCCAAAATATCTTAAACTAATTCTCTGAGATGTTAAATTATCCTTGGGAAAGTATAAGTTCTAATTCTGAGGGAGTTAAATAAAGAAATATTTTTTTAATTTTAACTAAAAAAAATGTCCGTTTTTTTCGGACATCTTTTTTTATTAAATTAATATTCTAATTGCCCCATGCTTTTACTGTAATAGTTTGGAAGCCTAAGATGTTTTCTCTGTGTACATCATAGCCTGCCAGAGTTCTTATATTTCCGTTTTTCATAGCTGCTCTGACTGAGCAATCGCCAACAGTTACAATATACCAAATGTTCTTACAGGTAGATTCACCTTGTTTGGAAGCTGCTGCAGTAGTATAACCGCCGCCCGGAGTAGTTGCTCCGTTATAAATAAAACCGCCTAAAAATTCTGCGTTAGCACCAAGTGCCGTGAATAACAATAATGTTGCAGCCAAAATAAATTTTTTCATACTAACTCCTTCTTATTTTACGAAGGGGATTTTTATCCCCTTCTCTATGTTTTATGTAAACTATTCTTCTATATCAGTATTGTCAATAAGTGAGGTTTGCTCGCCGACACTAATTTCTTCGTTTGTGCTGCTGTCTTCAGGAGCAAGACTGTCTTCATCCTCATCAGTATTAACAATTTTGTTAACGGATGCTACGGTATCATTATCAACCAGATTTTGTGCTCTTACACCGGTTGCAGGTCTGCCCTGACAAGAGATATCACCTGCTTTGATACGAGTTACAATACCGTTTGATGTAACAAGCATAATTTCATCTTTTTCTTCTACGATTGTTAAAGCAACAAGTCTTGAAGAAGTTGACTTAAACTTGGTAGCTATCAGACCGATACCGCCTCTGTTTTGAGTACGGAACTCAGAAAGTTTTGTACGTTTACCGAAGCCGTCAGATGTTACTACAAGCAAGTCTGCATCATAGTCACGAGGAACAATGTCACAGCCGATAATTGTATCTGCGCTTCTGAGTTTCATAGAAGTTACACCTCTTGCACTTCTTCCGAGTGGTCTTAAGTCTTCAATCGGGAATCTGATTGCCATACCGCA
This sequence comes from Candidatus Gastranaerophilales bacterium, assembly GCA_016280955.1. Lineage (GTDB taxonomy): Bacteria > Cyanobacteriota > Vampirovibrionia > Gastranaerophilales > Gastranaerophilaceae > CAG-196. Next base: position 31,335 of record JAEEHV010000014.1, read on the forward strand.
GGAAGTACCGATAATTATTTCGTCATTTCCTTTTGCAAGTTTAACCCAGTTCAATCTGTCATTTTCTTCCAGTGATATTGCAATAATACCGCTTCTTCTGATTGAAGCAAAATTATCAAGCTCAATTCTCTTAATGTAACCCTTTTGAGTTAACATGATAAGATTCAAATCGTGAGAGAAATTGCTTACCGGAACTACTGCAGTAATTTGTTCGCCCTGTTCGATAGGAAGAACGTTAACTATCGGAAGTCCTTTTGACTGACGTCCGCCTTCAGGGAAGTCGTAAACATTCAGACTGTAAACGATACCCTTAGATGAGAAGAACAGTACTTTGTCATGCATCATTGCAGTAAAGAAGTGCTGAATGTCATCATCATCTTTTGTCTTAATTCCAGATTTACCCCTTGTAGCACGATTTTGACGTTCAAATGTATCAAGAGATATTCTCTTTAAGTATCCCTGATGAGTAATAAATACCGCCATAGGAGTATTTGGAGTTAAGTCCTCAATTGTAACTTCACCCTGCTCAGGAACAATTTGGGTTTTTCTGTCATCACCATATTTTTCTCTGTCTTCAAGAAGCTCACCCTTAATAATATCAAGAACTTTCTGTCTGTCAGCAAGTATTTCTTCATATTCTGCAATTTTCTTAATTAAATCATCATATTCGGTCTTAATTTTGTCTTGCTCTAATCCTGTTAAACGTCTTAATTGCATTTCTAAGATAGCATTAGCCTGATCAACATCCAAACCGTATCTGCTCATTAATCCAACCCTAGCATCGTCTGTAGTTTTGGATTTTTTGATTAATTCAATAACATCATCTAATGAACCTAACGCAATTAATAAACCTGCCAAAATGTGGGCACGGATTTTTGCTTTTTTAAGGTAGTAAATTGTTCTTCTTGTAACAATTTCAACTCTGTGCTCAACAAATTCGTTAAGAACTTCGTACAGGTTCAAAAGTCTCGGCTGCTTGCCGCAAAGTGTGACCATGTTGTATCCGAAGGTTGTGCAAAGTTGAGTGTATTTGAATAAATTATTTTTAACAACTTCCGGTTTTGCATCACGTTTAAGTTCAATAACGATTCTCATGCCTTCCCTGTCTGATTCGTCACGAAGGTCGGATATTCCGTTAATTTTGTTTTCTTTAACCAAATCTGCAATTTTTTGAATAAGCATTGATTTGTTAACCTGATAAGGAATTTCGGTAACAATAATAGCTGTTCTTGATTGTCTGCCTGCACCGCCGGGTATTTCTTCAATTGTAGCAACTGCAGACATTTTTATGGAACCTCTGCCTGTTTCGTAAGCCTGCTTAATGTCATTTAAACCGACAATTGTTGCAGCTGTCGGGAAGTCAGGACCTTTTATGTATTCCATAAGTTCCGGAACCGTAATCTGCGGATTGTCAATCAAAGCTATAGTACCGTCAACAACTTCTCTGAGGTTATGAGGAGGAACGTTTGTTGCCATGCCGACTGCAATACCTGATGAGCCGTTCAATAAAAGCATGGGAAGTCTTACCGGAAGAACGGAAGGTTCTTCAAGAGAACCGTCAAAGTTTGGTTCAAAATCTACTGTTTCACAATCAATATCTGCAAGCATGGAAGTTGTAATTTTATGCATACGTGCTTCTGTATAACGCATTGCAGCAGCTCCGTCACCATCAACTGAACCGAAGTTTCCATGACCGTCAACAACTAAGTATCTTGTGTTAAAATCCTGAGCCAGACGAACGAGAGCTTCATAAACGGAACTGTCACCATGCGGGTGATATTTACCTAATACTTCACCTACAATTCTTGCGCACTTTTTGAACGGTTTATCGGGAGTCATGCCGAGTTCGTTCATTGCGTATAAAATACGTCTGTGTACAGGTTTTAAACCATCTCTTACATCCGGTAATGCACGACCGACAATAACTGACATTGCGTAGTCGATGTAGCATTTCTTCATCTCATCTCTGATGTTAACCGGTACAATTTTTCCGTCTGAAAATATATTTTGCTGACTCAAAATTCTTCTCCTCTATCCCTATACTATCGGCTTAAACACTTATGAATATTTATTTTTGTATATAAAAATACCCCGTACTTACACCTATATCTATATATTAGCATAAAAATAAAATATCTGTAAAGTGTTTGTATATAAAGTTTTAACTTATTTATTATCAAAATATATATTCCTGAAATCTCTATTAGATACTATTTTAAGGGTTGTTACAATTTTTTATTTTTTTTATAAAAAAAGGCAATTTCTGAGAAGAAAAATACTTTATATATATGTAAGACTAAGACAGGGAAACAAAAATAAAAAACACAACGACTGAAGTTCTGATGCGAATAAGCAGTCAGACTTCATAAACCGGGCTTTTTATACTCTCTCTTAATATCCTCGTGTTTATTTAATGTTGCTGATTTTCTTCAGCAACTTTTTCTTTTAGGGGGTAAATATAATTTTAGGGGATAAATGTAATGTGGAAAATAAATGTAATTGTGAAAAGTAAATAATGAGAACTTTTAGTTTTATACTAAACTTTGTATTGTTTCAAAAATTTGTTTGTATTAGAATAAGTGTGTAAAGTACAATTTCGATTAAGGATTTAATTATGAGAATTGACAGTATCACAAGCAACACTTTTGGAGCAGGAATATTTATAAAATCTTGCGATAACAAAGGAAGAACTTTTTTATATAACGAAATAAAAGATTTAACCAATGAACTTCAAATTCCCGGAAACTTTAGAACTACAGAGATTGAGCTCCCATCAGTTTCTGATGTAGTTCTTGCAAAATTAAAAAAGCTTGGAATAAACTTCATTGTTCCTAAAGAAGAAAAAATTTAACCGTAGATTAGAAGCATATTGAACTGTATTCGCATTTGCAATTTGGCTTTTTGGGTGCAAGTTCATAATTGTCAATTTTTTTTGCGGCAGAAATTAGGATTTCTTTGTATTCGTTTTCCAGTTCAGGCTTGTATTCAACAATAACTTCTTCTTTGTTTCGCAAATCAAGATAAACAAACGTCACATTACTGTTATTAAAAAATTCTTTTACCGCAAGTGTGTATATTATTGTTTGATAATCGTACTTAGCATTTTTTGGTGCATTTCCTGTCTTATAATCCAGTATATAAAATCTGTTTTCGTGTTTCATCAGTGCATCAAGCCGCCCCCCAAAGTAGTGATTAGCTATTTTTACAGCAAGATTGTATTCTGTATTTATTACTTCATAAGCAAAGTATTTTGACGATTTTAAATAACTCCATACATTAAGCTCATTTGGGGTTAATGACCGCTCCATTTTATCAATGTTTTGCTTTCTCAAATAATAAGATGCAAGAGCATGAATATTTTTACCAAATTCAAAAATTTCATCATTAACAGGCATCTGAATATCCTGCAAGTATCTGAAATCAAACTTGCGTGGACATTCATCAAACGTTTTCAGCATGTTAGGTGAGTATTGCGAATACATAATAACTTATTGTAACAAACTCTTTACAATATAGCAATTTTCCATAGTATAAATACTTTTTATATGCATAATACATGAGATATTTGAGGAGCGGAAAATGGGATTTTTTTACGACAAACCTTTATCAATTGAAGAAGTGTTTTCAAAATTTGATACTGACCATAGCGGAACAATCGACAAAAAAGAAGCTAAAGATGCAAAAAGTATTGAAATTTTTAAAAATTTTAAAGTTAAAAAAGGCATGACTTTAGATGTTTTTGAGAAGAAAAACCTGAATTCATATGCTAAGTACGAACAAGAGGCTACAGAAGCTTATAAAAAACAAAGAGAAAAGGTAAATAATTGGCTAAAAATTACTCAACAAGCACTTGAAGAAGAACAAGAACGTGAACTTGAGTTATTAGAAAAAATGGAAAATGAATCGGATGAAATAAAAGACGAGCCAAAAAACAAAAATACACAATCTAACCCGCCAATATATACAAATGATGACGATGATTTGTTTATCATAAGGAGAACCCCTTCTAATTAAGGGGTGAGTTTATATTTAGCACTCCAAATAAGTATAATCAGGATTTAATTTCAGGCGCTTTTCTATTTCTTCAAATGTAAGCAATCCGTCTGTTGCACCGAACTCTGATACAACACTTGCTGAGTTAACAGAACCGTACATCAGAGATAATCCAACATTCAAGTTTGTACGACTTAATGCTCCGCAGAAGGTTGATGCAAAGGCATCACCTGCACCTAAAGTTGATACAACATCAGATGGGAATGTCGGGCAGAAATAATACTTTTTGCCGTCCCAAGCATAAGCACCTTTGTTTCCGTCAGTTATAACAATAACCTGATATTCCTGTACTTTAAGAGTTCTGAGCATCTCTTTTATATCAGGGTGAACAACTTCTTTTGAGAATTTTTCTGTTTTTGTATCAGGTCTTACTTGGATTCCGGTCGCCATAATTGCTTCTTCTTTGTTCATAACGACAACGTGAGCATATTTAAGTATTTTATCAAGGTGTTTGCGCCCTTTTTTAAGACTTGTCGTTCCTGCGTTGAAACATATTGCAAGGTCATGCTTGTGAGCAAAATCTACAAGTGGTTCAATAACTGCGTTAGATTCCCCATTTAATGGTGCAACATAAATAAATTCAGCATCTTTTATAGCATCAAAATCAATTTCTTCTTTTCTGATTTCTGCGTTAGCACCCCTGTGGGCAAGAACTGTTCTGTCACCCTGAAAGCTTACCAATATTATTGAAAAACCCGTTGATGTATCTTTTTTCTGAATAATATGTTTAAGATTGAGTTTACGTTTTTTTAAGAAGTGCAAAATACCTTCCGAATAAATATCTTCACCGATTTTAAAAATTGCTGCGGTATCAAACCCGAGATTTGCAAGATTGCAGGCAGTATTTATACCGCCTCCGCCTACTCTTGATGAAAAATCCGAAATATCAATTTTTGAACCGTAAGGATAGCTCATAAAATCTTTGCTCTTGTCTTTTGTGCAAACAGATACAATATTTGCATCATCACACTCTACAAAAACATCCATAGTGGCACTGCCAATCGTAATAACCTTAGCCATAATAAAACTCCTTTGTCATTTTAATTTTAGCATAAATTCACAAAACAACAAAGAACTTGAAGAAAAAATCATTTCACACAGATTTGCACTATATTTATAAAAACATGATTCTTGTAATTTAAGTTCACAACCGAACTACATTTACCCCCATCCCCAAAAAATAAAAAGTTGCTGAAGAAAATCAGCAACATTAAATAAACACGAGGATATTAAGAGAGAGTATAAAAAGCCCGGTTTACGAAGTCTGACTGCTTATTCGCATCAGAACTTCAGTCGTTGTGTTTTTTATTTTTGTTTCCCTGTCTTAGTCTTACATATATATAAAGTATTTTTCTTCTCAGAAATTGCCTTTTTTTATAA
>JAEEHV010000015.1 GCA_016280955.1 Candidatus Gastranaerophilales bacterium
AACGTGTTGCCGTTATGGATCAAAACGGTATCGATGTTGCTGTTATGTCAACATCTCCCGCTTTAGAAGAATTACCTAAAGAAGAAGCTGTATATTTTGCAAAGAAATCTAATGATGCGGTTGCTGAAATTATAAAAAAATATCCTAATCGTTTCTTAGGAGCTGCAGTTTTACCAACTCCTTATGTTGATAAAGCTATAAAAGAACTTGAACGCTGTGTTAAGGAATTAGGTTTTAAATATTGGCATACACATTCTAATTATAAAAATGAACATTTATATGAAGAAAAATATCTTCCGCTGCTTGCAAAAGCTGAAGAACTGGGATGCGCGTTCTATGTTCATCCGCAAGCATCTGATGATAAAGATATGAAAAATATGGGTTACGTATATTCTTCACCCGGTCTTGGTTTTGGCTTAGATGCTATGAAAACGTCATTAAGAATCATATTAAACGGAACATTTGATAAATTCCCAAATCTAAGAATGATTCTTGGCCATCTGGGTGAATACTTCCCATTTATATTGGAGAGAGTTGATAATCGTTTTGAATGGATTAAAGATGATGAAGTAAAAATGAAACATCCTGTTTCATATTACTTTAAAAATAAAAATGTTGTTGTAACAACAAGCGGCAATATGTCTAAACTTGCTTTTGAATGCACTAAGAAAGCCCTTGGTATAGATAGTATCATTTTTGCTTCAGATTATCCTTATGAATGCTTGTCTGAAATGATGAAATATATGGAGACCTTAGAATTAAGCGAAGAAGAAAAAGAAAAGGTATTTCACTTGAATGCTGAAAAATATATTTTAAATAAATAAACTAGTTTAATCCAGAGTACAACTCCATAATAAACTAAAACTGATATCGGTTCATTTTTAGCAATTGATACGAAATGTGTCTAAAAAACGCATTATTATTACTTGATAGACTTGACTTGTCTGAAAACAGAGTTAAGATAAATAGTGACATAGCAAGCATTTTAAGAATTAACAGGTTCGGGTCCAGCGCAAGCGAGCAGAGTGCACTCTGCCGAACAAAACGATTAAGTATCGTTTTGTGAGAGGTAGTTTTTGCAAAAAGAACGAAGTTCTTTGAAGCAAAACACGTAGGCACGTTTAATGCGAGCGCAGCAAGACAACCCAGGCAGTTTTAAGAGTTTGTGTATATAGATACTCATGATACTTTGGGTTTTAATGGGAAATTTGAAAAAATATTTTTCTGCCGGCTTTCGGCTTTACGTTTGTGTAGATTATTATAAATAGACAGTTAAAATTAGACAACTTTGACATAAAATGAGACATGTTCAATTTTGTGAGTCAATATAATGATGAAATCATTATACTATATTTAATATGTTTGTAAAGAACTATAACATTTCGGTTTGATAATTTTCCTCGCAACCTTTTTAAACTTTTCAATCAACGAATATATTTTCAAACAATTTATATCGATAATTTTTTCGTATAAACTTTCAAGACTTGTTTATAATTTCGTCCAATTTGGGGAGTTTTTTCTTGGGGAAACATTATGTTGTTACAAAACTTTAAAAAAAATTATTTTTTAAGCAATTAAGTATAATAAATTGTTTTATTTAATATATGAAGGTTTTGTTGTGCAATAATCAACCAATAAATATTAATTGTGTAAAAAATGTAAACTCACATTATTTAAGCAATCCTATAAAAGATACTTTTTATAAATCAAATGTTTCTTTTAGAGGGAAAAATCCTTTTACACCTGACGAACAAACTGAAATTAATAGAGCCAACAAAAATGATGCCCCGTCAAGAGCAAAATTAGCAGAACTTAAAGCAAAGGGATTAAATATCAAAGACGCACTTGCATGTTTGAATCTTAATAACCCACTAGAAGTCGAAGAGTATATCGAATTAACAAACAATAATAATGATTTAGACACCTTAGATAAAATCGGTTTAATTGCTTATGAAATAAATGATACAGAAAGGTATAAACATTTATGTAAATTGGGGCTGGAAAAATATGAAGCACTTTTGGCAACAAAACTCGGTTTAAATGACAATGAGATTAACACTTATTTTGATAAAAAAAATAAGGGAATTGAACTGGATATACAAGAAGATGAGTTAATGTTTTGTATAAAAAACGGGGTTAATAATGATGAACAATTCACAAGATTTGCACAACTTAAAAACCGTAAAAGAAGTTTTCAGAACGAAACCGTAAGAAAAAAGGGAGATGTACAACCGTATCCGATAGAATATATCACCCATTGCATAAAAGAAGGAAAAACTGATTCCGACATCGAAAGAGAAGACAGGCTTATTGAACTTATGGACTATAAGTTTACTAACGAAATGCTGGCTATAATATTAAATTTATCAATTGAAGATTATAAGAAGTTTTTACAAAATTTCAGTGATATTAAAAATGTAAAAGTTGCATTAAAATTTGCAAAATTTACAGATGAACAACGTATAAGGTTCAAAAAACTATTAGATAAAAAATATGATGAGGACAGTGCACTAACTCTTGCCATACTGACGGATAAACAGATTGAAAAATTTGAAACACTTGTTAAAAATGGTAAAAATGCAAGATTTGCATATTGGCTTGCAACATTTACGGAAGAACGGCAAGAAAGATATGACAAACTGATTAATGAGGGTTTGGATAATATGCCTGCATTATACCTCTCAGGATTAACAGAAGAACAGTATAACAGATATAAAACACTTTTGAACAAACATAAGGACGAAGGCAACGCTGCAATACTTTCAACCCTAACAGAAGAGCAAAGCGAAAAATACATAAAACTCAGAGATGAGGGAGTAAGTTCAGAGATTGCCACGGAATTGGTAAAATTAACAGAAGAACAATATAAAAGATATAAATGTATTAAGAACAATGGTGTAGACAAACGTACTATACTGGATATTGTAAGGTTAAAAGAACAAGAATACATAAGATATAAACGATTTATTAAAGATGGTGAAGATAAATCATACGCTTACAGTTTTTCAAAGTTTTCTGAACTTGAATATGAAAAATATAAAAACCTTGTAAAAAAAGGCATCGATAAATTAATTGCAATAGAACTGGCTGTTTTAACAGAGGAACAAATTGAAAGATATTTATTATACATTAACGAAGGAGAAACTTGCTATAATGCACTAAATATTGCAAAATTAACAAATGAACAATATAAAGCATACCAATCACTTCTAAAAGAATTTGTAAATGAAAGTGCTGCAATAAATATTGCAAAACTTTCCGCCGAACAATACGAAAGGTTCAGAACTCTTATTATGAATGGAACAGATGACCATACCGCTCAAAAGATAGCAAGATTAACAAAAGATCAATATGAAATATATAAAATATTTTTAAATGAATCAGAGGTTAGCAATCTTGCTTTAGACCTTGCAAAATTAACGGAGGAACAACGTGAAAGATACAAAATTTTAGTCAGTAAAGGTGAAGATAATTATAATGCAATTAAGTTTTCAAAATTAACTAATAATCAGTATAAAAGGTACAAAAACCTGATTAAAATTGGTAAAAATGAATTTGATGCCTATGATTTAGCTTGTCTAACAGAAGAACAGTACAACCTATTTCAAGCACGTATAAATAACGGATTTGACATAGAGACTGCGATTCATATTGCCCAATTAACAGAAGAACAGGGGAATAGATATATAGAACTTGTAAAAAGTGGTGAAGACAAATCTTTTGCATACCTTGTTGCAACACTAACAGATGAACTGTATGAAAGATACAAAAAAATCCCAATACAAATTTCTGATATACAGGCAATTGCATTAGCAAAGACTACAAATCTTACTTCTGTTACCCCTGAATTAATAGAAAAACTTCCTGAAGATTTTTGGTATTTGACATCTATGGGCTGTGAAAAAGAAGCGAGTGAGATTATACATAAAGCAATTGAATCAATGCTTTTAAGAGAAGAGAATAATGATTTTGTATTATCGCCGTTAAGAAATATAGAAATCAGAACTCCGTTGGTAAATTATAGCAGTAATTACTCGTACAACCAAAATAACGGAGATTTTAGTCTTTCAGGAACCCAGTCTTTTTCTGTCAATCTGTCTCAGGGTTATATTAGTCAAAAACCTTTGTTAGTGATAAAAGATAAAAATTCTTCTAATCAATATATTTCATATAACGGGGCAATAGCTCAAGTTAAAGAGATAAACGAGCACGATTCCGAGCAATTTAGAATTTGGGGAAATTTATCTCCGCAAAAACAGTCGAAAATTTTATCCAAAGCGGCTGATGAGTTTATTTTCAATATATTTGATGAGGAAGGGAATTGTATTATCGGGCAAAATTCACCAAAATTTAATACAAAAGAAAAAACTGATAGTGAAATAGAACAATATTATGCTCAAAAACTTTTAGAACTGAAAAACCGAAATGAATTAACACCACAAAACATTTTAAAATTAATGCCCAAAAATTGTATGCTGACAATCAGCCCATATATCCAGGGTGGAAATATTCTTTATGCAATTGTTACGGAATGGTTCTCAAAAAACGGTAACAGATGGCAAATGGAAATACATTCTCAGGATTTAAAATATAATAATGATGAAAAATGGATTTTCAGATTGCATAAAGCTACAAATGACGGTAACAAACATTATTTCAAATTTGCAGAAAATGAAAACGGTTATGATTTTAATGGTGAGTTCAATGGTGAAGATGCCCACATAAAAATCAATACTCCGCTGGAAGATAATAATTTATTAAATAATGTAGCATTTCAGGCAATAATTACATTAATAAGCGCAAAATTATGCAAGGATTTTGCAATCAACAAAGTTGCCGAAAAAATAGGTGTAACAGTCGAAGAAAATAATTCTTTTGCAACAATGGGTAACATAGTTAAGCATTGTCTGAAAAATGTAAAAGATTTTGCAAATAATAAAGATCAAATTACAAAAATGAGAGTTGCACTCGGTAAAATCAGACTTGTATAGGTCAGTAGTTAACTTAATAAATTAAACAACAATTTTGAACATTTCAATCAACGAATAAACTTTCAAATAATTTCTATCAACCATTTTTTCATATAAATCATTTATTCCGTTATCATTTACCCCTACCCCGGTTTCTGATTTCGTCCAATTTGGGGAGTTTTTATTGCAAAAATTAATAATTTGGTGCAGATAATTACACCCTACAATAATCTCAAATCTCTATTTATTATTCTTAAACCGACTATTATTTTACAATTATTCAGATATCTTATCGCCATTAATATTGCACTCATATTTACGTTGGTCACCTATGTATATATAATATTTAATTTCTTTTGGATTAAACGTAGTAAAGCGTCTTATTGATTTATTATTTCCCAAATCTTTGTATAAATCCAATATATAATCTTTTGTCGTTGTACTTTGCCATTTTCCTTTTTGGTTATAATCAACTACAGTATTCCCTTCTTCATTATTAAAGATAGTAGTTCTTTTTATCTTACCATTTCTATGATATTCAACAATATTATCAACTTTTCCATTGTTATATGATGTAATACGTTTAGGCATTTTGCCATCATCATAATATTCAGTAATGCCTTGACACCTATCTTTTAAATCAAATTTTGATACTTTTGTTACGACACCATTCTCATTTTCTTCTACCAAACTATAGCCATTTTCATATTTTACTTTTCTACTGTTTCCGCAAGAAGAACTTTTTTCAGTTTCAGCTTTGGCAGATGTAGTGGCAGATTGTGCTATTGATTTATTTTTATCTGTCGCATCCGAATTTTTCTGGGCATTGTATGACCAATTTATGCCAATAGCTTGAAGTGAACTTGATATAATTTCAGTTCCTTTTGTCCTGATATAATATGCAATTGATTTTATAGCATTTTGCAATGATATTGATTTATTAATAGTACTCTTTTTACCTTCTTTACCGGTTCCGACAAATTGTCCGTCAGAACCTCCTGTAACAAATTTATTCCATATGGACTCCCCTAATATGTTCTTTCCGTTATTAACACCATTTTCGGTTTCTTTTTGTTCCATCAAATTTGCAATTTCTTGCGCCATAGAGTTTATTTGGTTTTCATTTAATCTTTCCATATTAATCCTTCCAAAAGATTACTTTTCTATTTATAACTTTATTTTTTGAGTTACATAATTTATATCGGCATTTTTTTGAAAAGCTTTAACCTGTCAGAACAAAAATTTACAAAGATTTACAAATCCGACAATAATAATATTTGTTGGTATAGCAATGTTCTTATATAAGAATTCATGCACAGAATCTTTATTTTTCTAATAGCCTAAATGTTTTCAGGTTATTTATATCAATAATCTTTTCATATAAATCATTTTTCCAATACCATTTACCCCTAAATGTGGCAGGTAATTTATCTTTTTTTACTACTGTCCGTTTTTGACACAGTGTGCTTTTAAAATAAAATCAGAGGATTAGTGAAAATGGAAAAAAATTTGAATGAAAAGATTAATACGAGAATAAGTATTTTACAGGGCTTAATAACTTTGGCATTTATATTGTTAACCGGCTGGCTGTTCGGTTTGCAGATACTTGATTTAAGCGGATACAAGGCAAAAGGAACTGCTATGCGAAGCACCGGCAGTTTAACTTTGAGAGGTAATATTGTTGACCGAAACGGAATTAAACTTGCAACTGACGAACTTACTTATGAAGTTTATGCACATCCCCGTATGTATTCAACCAAACGACCGCCTGAAGTTTTGGCAGAAATTTTATATCCGTTTTTAGAAATGCCAAAAGATGAACTTCTGACAAAACTAAAATCAAAGAAAATGAATATAATTACACTAAAAAAAGAAGTAAACAGACAATCTGCGGAAAAAATCCGCAAGCTTGGTTTGCGTGAAATAAGTATCGGAACAATTAATCGCCGTTTTTATCCACAAGGCAATATTGCATCACATATAATCGGGTTTTACAGTTATCTTTCAGATAACTCAATCGGAATTGAAAATATTGCAGGAGGCAAATTAGGAATAAATGCCGATTCTGCCGGTGCTGAAAAGGTGCAGAGAATGGCAAACGGAGATATTATTTTTGATTTTAATACAGATATTCAAAACATTACCAAAAGACAAAAAGGCGAGGATATTACACTTACTATTGATGCTTCCGTTCAATATATTTGCGAAAAAGAGCTTGCTAAGACTATAAAAGAAACAAAAGCCGAACGCGGAACAGTTATTGTTGAAGATGTGACCAACGGAGAAATTCTTGCTTATGCATCATATCCTAATTTTGATCCGAATAAGTTTTGGGAAGCATCAATGATTGATATGAAAAACTGGTCTTTAACAGACATTTATCCTCCCGGTTCAACCTTCAAAATAATAACGGTTGCAACAGCAATTGATTTAGGTGTTTTGAATGAATATTCAAAAGTACCTGATACCGGCAGGATGATAATTGACAAATACAAAATCGAAAACCACGATTATAAAGACCATCCGAATCCAGGAATGATTACACTTGATTATCTTTTTGAGCATTCAAGCAACGTAGCTTCTGCAAATATTGCACTTATGCTTGATAAAGAAGATTATTATAACAAGTTGTATGAATTCGGTTTCGGGCAAAAGACAGGCATAGATTTAACAGCAGAATCCGTAGGGCTTTTACCTAAGCCCAAAAGCTGGTACAAATCAAGACAGGCAAGTATGGGATATGGCTATGGAGCTTCTGTTACTGCAATACAAATGATTAGTGCAATATCCGCTATTGCAAACAATGGTGTCCGGACCACTCCGCATGTAATAAAATATTCAGCCGAAGAATTACCGAATCACGTTCAAACCCGTCAGGTTATTTCGCCTGAAACGGCAAGAGCTGTCACAAGACTGCTTGCAAAAAGCATTGCAAACGGAAACACTCCTCTTAATCTGGATAAGTACACAACCTGTGCCAAAACAGGAACTTCACGAAAACAAGTTACGAGCGGAAAAGATGTTTATGCTTCGGCTATCGGATATTTCCCTGCTTCCGCACCAAAAGTCGCTATATATGTCGTAATAGATTCACCCAAAACAGGTGTTGACTACGGCGGAACAATTGCATCGCCATTATTCAGAAGAATTGCAACCGAAGTCGGAACATTATTAAATATCCCTTCGGACAAGGGGTAAATAGAATTTTTAGAATGGATAATTGAAAATGGAAAATGGAAAATTAGTTATAAATAATACTGTAAAAAACGGATATCAGCAAATAAAAACAGATGGTGACAGAGAGCTTTTGACTACAACTATAATCCTCATAGTAATAGGATTGATGGCTATTGTGTCAGCCAGCCTGCCGCTTTGCGTTACAAAACATTTACCGCCGTTTTTTTATGTTTTTCAGCATTTGTTTTGGATAATCATTGGTAGTGTCGGAATGTGGTTCTTTTCCAAATTTGATTATAACAATTTGCGAAAATTCACTTTTTTATTCGCTTTTGCAGTAATTATTCTTTTGCTGATGGTTAAATTTACACCGCTGGGGGTAACGATTAACGGTGCAAGAAGATGGCTGAATCTGGGGTTTCAGTTTCAGCCGTCAGAACTTACCAAACTTGCACTTATTATGATTTTAGGCAACTTATTTTCACTAAAAAAAGAGGTTTTTAACAAAATGCTGTTTAAACATCTTTTATCCGCAGGGATTATGATTTTTATTGTATTAAAGCAGCCGAACCTCAGTATGACGCTTATTCTTCTCGGTATTTCATTTTGCATGTATGTCTGTTCAGGCAAAACTCTTAAACCGATTTTTATAGGAATTATTCTGCTTGCATCCCTTTTGGGAATGATTAAAACAAATATTATTGACCTTTCAAATTATATTGCACCTTATCAGCTTGAACGGATTATGAACTGGCATAACTCGGATACTGATGTTCAGAGCGAAGGATATCAGGTATTTCACTCGCTTGTCGCAATATCATCAGGAGGAATGTTTGGTTCGGGCTACGGTTCCGGCAAAGAAAAGCTCGGCTGGCTTCCGGAATCTCATACGGATTTTATATTTTCTGTAATCTCCGAAGAAATAGGATTTATCGGAAGTTTATTTGTAATCATGCTTTTCTTAACCCTGTTATACAGAGGAATAACTATTGCAACCAAATGTCCAAACTTATACGGACGGCTGCTTGCCCTTGGAATAACTATCTCAATCACAATGCAGGCATTTTTTAATATCTCTGTTGCAACCTCGTTCCTCCCTGCAACAGGTATAACCCTTCCGTTTATAAGTTACGGAGGTTCTTCGCTAGCCGTATCAATGAGTATGATAGGGATACTTTTGAATGTATCAAAAATAAAGCTGAAAAGAATTTCTTATATTCAAAAATAGAGAAATAAATTCCCACGGTCAGAATATTTTCAGGTTATTTATATTTTGTTCCGCAAAGGAAGTTTTTTCATATCAAAATTCCCCTGTGTTCTTATTGACAAAATTTTTTATTTTGTGTTTTATTAATAGTATGAAGAATTCATTTGTAAACAATTTAATCTGTTGCTGCTGTAAGTCTTGTTGCTAAGAACTTACTTATTATTTTGCGTGCAGATTTTCAGATAGAAATATTATTTAGGTTCTTAAATGTTTTTTAAGAACCTTTTTTAACGGAGAAATTACAAATGAGAATAAATAAAATTGACAATACCCTTAATTTTAATGCTGCTATGGGCGGATTATCAAAAGCATTATATACACTGAGTAACAATGATATGCTTAATGCCTCTTTCGTGGATGTTTTTGCGATGGACACACCAAGAACAATAGTCGAAACAAAAAACAGAGGTAAGCAGGCAGGAATAGAGATGGGATTCAGAGAATACACCGGAACTTTTATTGCTGAATTTTCAGCCGCTCTTTTTGCAGTTATCGCTTCTAAATTTATCGCAAAAAAGATAAGACCTGATATAAAAGTTAATTCAGGTTCATGGATTACAAATAACGGATTGGATGTATTCTCTGAGATATATAATAAATCCGATAAAACTCCTGAAAGTTATGTCGAAAACATTCTTAATTCAATGTCAGGGCTTAAAGGAAAAGAAACAAAAGAATTTTCTAAAATTGATAAAGAAAAAACAAAGCCTATTATTGAAAAACTTACAAATCTGATAACGGATAAAACCTCTGATAAAACTAAGAATAAAAAAGTTTTGGGAGAAGTTCAGGACGAAATAATAAATCTGCTTGGGGCTGATAATAACATCACGATTAAAGGCAGCAAAAACTCGTTATCAGCTAACTTAACTCATACATTAAGAGATATCGTCGATTCGGGTAAAAATATTTTCTTTGAGGGAGTAAATAAAAAAGAGCCGGGTGAAATTATATCTAAGCTTAAGAAAATGAATAATTTAAGAATAGGCATTGCAATACCTTTATCAATGCTTCTTGCAATAACAAACCAGTATTTAAACAGATATTTAACAAAAAAACGAACAGGTATTGATAACTTTGTAGGCGAAAATAATTATGCCCAAAACGTTGCGTTTAAACACGAAAAGAAATCAGAAAAAGGGCTGTGGTGGAAAAAATTATTGTCCGCCGGAATTTTTGTTCTGATGCTTTCTAAAGTTATGGGGGTAAAAAAGCCTGCTGATTTCATCAAAAAACTGGAATTTGACGGACCTGTTACAAGCGGTAATACTATCAAAACAGTCTATGGAACATTGATTCTAGGCAGAATTTTTGCATCCAAAGATTCAACGGAATTAAGAGAAACTAACGTAAGAGATTATTTAGGTTTCTTAAATTGGCTTGTATTGGGCGGTTTTGTCGCTAAGGGAGTCGGGCAAATACTTGACCAAAAGCAAGAAAAATTGTTTAATATATCTAACAAAGGTACGGGAATTAAGCATTGGCTTAAAGATGTTTCTTTAAAATCTCAAAAAGAAATTCTTGCACATGGCGGGAATGTCAAATCAAACCTGAGAAAACTGAATTTTGCTCAGATGTCAGGAATTGCATACAGTACAATAATGCTTGGGGTACTGCTTCCGAAATTAAATATTTGGATGACGAGGAGAGATAAAGGGAATAAAAACCACAATTAAAGGCGATGAGTATGAAAAAGATTTTATGCTATGGGGATTCAAATACATTCGGTTATAATCCTGCTGACAATTCAAGGTTTGATGAACATACAAGATGGACTGCTCTTTTGCAGGAAAATTTAGGCAGCGATTTTAAAATAATAGAAGAAGGTATGTGTGACAGAACCGGCATTGCTAATAATGATAAAGGTTTTGACTTCTCGGCTCAAAGACACTTTCCTAAAATAATAACAAAAATTAAAGATATTGACTTGTTAATTCTTGCAATAGGTACAAATGATTTGCAGTTCAAGTACGATTTAACTATTCATCAGTTTGAAAACGGGTTGGAAAAATTAATCGTTACAGCAAAAAATAATGTACAAAGAATCATTTTAATACCACCGGTCGTATTAAACGATAATATTTTAGAAGGAAGTTTTAACTTTCAGTTTAACAGTACAAGTATTTCCAAATCTAAAAAGGTAGGAAAAATTTACAGAAAATTAAGCAATCTTTATTGTTTAGACTATTTTGACCTGAATGAATTTGTAAAACCGTCAAATACTGATGGTTTACATTATGACAGCGAAGGACATAATATTATTTCAACAAAACTGAGTGAATATATTAAGAGTATATTTGCCTGAATACTTCCGTATAACAAAATGAGAGGAAAACCATTCCCTTTTTCTATATAAAAATTTTTAATATTCATAATTTTATTCTTACAAAATTAACAAAATATACCAAAAGTTTAAACATTGTTTTTTATATAAGTTTGTTATATCGTAATTCTAAGTTTTCATATTTGAGTTATAAGGATTTAATGACATGAATAAAGCAATAAAATCAATAATTGTTCTGTTTGTAATGATGTTGTGCGTAACAAGTTCATCATATTCAGCGGAAAAAAATGTATCATTACAAACAACCTCTACTTGGGATAATGTAAAATATAAAAAATTAAAAATTAAAAATCCCGAAGTTACGGTATTAAAAATTGTTATTAACGTCGGTGAAAAATTACCAATGCACAAACACGATTTAGTTAATATTGCGTATGTAAAACAAGGAACTCTGACTGTTATTACGGATGAAAATAAAGAAATAACATTACACGAAGGAGAAGCATTGCCGGAGTTAATAGGCAAATATCACTATGGTAAAAATACGGGGAATAAACCCGTTGAACTTGTAGTGTTTTATATCGGAGAAAAAGGAACTCCATTATCTGTTAACAAATAACAGACAGATAAATGTAGGTTGGGTAAAACCCAATAACAACAATAATAATAATTTACCCCTACCCCTACCACTATCGAATTTCTTTTAGCTCCAGGCTGGTTTTGTTATTATTAATATCACCTTTTAATAGAACTCTGTAGTAAATTGAATTCTTTTCATCTGCGTTTATCTGAGGTATTTCTGATAATTTTGACTTATACAGTTCTTTTGAATACTCAGGTCTGAATACTACTTTTAAAATTAAACTTACAGGAATACCGAAGATTCTTATGCCTTTTGGTGCTTCTTTGCTGTAATGCCAAAACAGCTGCAGGTCAGCATACTGTTTTTCCATCTCATAATTACCTTCCAGATACATTGCAGACAATGGGTGCCATGTTGTTAAGTTAATATTGTTAATTTCAGTATTATGAACATTGAAAGAACCCACTATGTCATCCTTCATTAAATCTTTTTGTGATAAATCAACATTCGTTATTTCTGATAATTTGTACTTGGAATCCTTAATTGCAAGTTCTTTATCACCAAGTTTCGGCATATATCCTTCTTTTACTTCAAAAGTACAATCAGCATCCAAATATTTGAACATATCTTTTGCATAAATATCCACTTTTGCTTTCGCAATACCGCTTATTTGATCCTGAAGGTTAAGTGTCATCTCGGCAACTTTATTTGAGTCAATGTTTTCAGCTTCAAATGTCATTTTTGAGATATTTTTCCCAAAATCATAAAATCCGTTTGCGTTTATTGTTCCGTCTGCAAACTTCATTTCTTTCATCTTAAAATCAAAAATATTATTTTTCATGCTTCCGACAAGTTTTACATCTTCAAGCACAAACTTATCTCTTATAATTTTGTTAATAACTATTTCCCAATTATTAATAGTCATAGGATTTTCTTTAACTGTTCTTGAGAAGTCCTTTGAATCTCTTTTATCCCCTGATTTACTCCCTGATTTACCCCCTAATTTACCCCCTGATTTACCACTATCTTCTGTTGTTTCAAGAACAAGTTTATCCAAAAACAGCTTCAGGTTATAAATCAATGTATCACCAAAAATGTTATTTTTCATACTCAGTTCTGCTGTATATTTTTCACCTTTGTACAGTCCGTATGAAGTTATAGTAAAAATACCGTCTTTGGTAATTATATGTGCATTATCGATTTTGAAAGCTTCATGTCTTGCTTTTATTATGTCAAAAGTACCCAAAACCTGATTGTTTTTAAAATCATATTTTAAATCACCCTTAAATTCACCGCCTCTTACTTTTTCGCCAAAAGCACCGATTACCGAAGTCGGAGCATACCCGTTAGTGCGGATTGTGAGGTATTGAGGGATAAATTTATCAGGGTTGTTTTTATCTATATTTTTTATAAACAAACCGTCACCATAAAGGACAATATTTTCATTGCCGGAAGTGAAATAAGAATATTTATATTTTTTCAGGTACAAATCATTATCGTCTTTGAAGGTATTACCGTATATTTTTCTATTATAATCTCTCAGGCCTAAATAAAACGAATTGTATATCAGGTCACTTTTTACGGGGATATCAATGTTATAATATACATCCGGTTTTCTGTTTTTTATCTTATAAACCAAATTAACATTAGCTGAGTTTAATACAGTAAGGTTCGGAACAAACTTAAATTTTGGAGTAAGAGTTGTGTTCATCTCTCCTACAACCAGTTTTTTCTGAGGATTTAATAAATCCGTAATATTAAGGGTATGTGTAACCTTTTCATTTCCTAAAATACCAACTGCTGCTGAAGTTATTGTTTCACCTTCAAAATTAAAAACAGCTTCTTTGAAGAATAGAGGTATGTCAAACCATACTGCATTTGCTCCGAGATTATTTGCAACACAAGTTCCCCAAATACCATCGTTATTTACTTTCAGATTTACTCCAACCGTTCCTTTAAAATTTTTGAAATTTTCAATAAACTTTTTAGAAGAATCTTTTGATTTTTGGAACTTCAGTAACATCGGCATAATTTCCGATACAGGAAGATTTTCGCCGTTTATATCAAGGTCCCGTGATTTATCTTTATCAACAAGCACTCCGTCTAAATAAAGGTGAGAGTTTCCTAATGATATTTTGAATTTATTTGCTTTAAGCTTATTATCTACTACTTGAAAAGAGCCTGATTCACCAAGTTTTAGTGTTTCTTTTATAATCGGGGTATTGATTGCTGCATTTAATTTTATAAAGTTATTGTCAGTATCTAAGTTCTCGACATTGATATTAACATCATCGGATTTAAAAACAAATTTTTTTATGTGGACTTCGGGAATCTTGTTTAAATCTGCTTTTCTACTGCTTTTGCGTTTATTCTTTTTATTTACCCCCTTTAAGTAATTTCCGTCAATAAATATATTATCCGCACTGACTAAAGCCAGATGCTTTTGTAACAGTTTGTATTTGATGGCAAGCTTTTTAATATCTGCAACCGCAACATTCTTGTTTTTTGCATCAATGCTGTAAACATTTAAAACAACGACAAGCTTCGGGGATATTTTCAGATTTAATCCCGTAATAGTTGTTTCTGCTCCTGTTTTTTCAAGAATCAATGACTGCAGTTTGTTTATTGTTGCTTTACTATTGATTATTGACGGTAATACGCAAACTATTCCAAGATACAAACCGATTGCGAGTAATAATAAAACACTAAAAGTTATTGTAAAAATCTTTTTCATATTTAATATATTATCATATAAATAGAATTGTAATGAATTTTGTTATATATTAATTTTATGTTATTATACAATTCAGGAGTTAAGAGATAGGAGATTTATATGAGTAACATGATTCAAAAATTAGGTAATTCACAAAACATTATCTTTTTGATAGGTATTATTATTTACGGTATCTGTCTTTTTACAATAACGGATATAGCTTTAATGCTTTTTGTAACTTACGTTATAGCTTGTGCATTAAATCCTCTTGTGGACAAATTAGAGAAAAAAATGAAAAGAAATATTGCAGCAGCTATTGTGTTTGGCGGATTTATAGGTGGTCTATTGTTGATGTTTCTGCCCATTGTCGTAATTGGCGGTAATGAAATCGTACACTTAGCCGCTCAATATCCTCAATATGTTGACCAGGTAAAAGATTATATTATGAATTCACCTGTTGTTCAGGAATTTGCAAATTCAGGTGGTCTGATGGCATCAATCACAAGTATTTCCAAAGGCGGATTATATTTATTTGTGGCAATGATATTTACTTACTTCTTAATGGTAGACAGAGATAAACTTGTAACTGCCGCTTTAAGGTTTTTCCCTAAAAAATCAAGAGAAAGATTCAGAGAAATATATGAAATTTCAGAACAAAAACTTAGCAGATTTGTATCAGGTCAGTTTATTGCTTCTGCAAGTGTCGGTTTAATTGTAATTATCGGTCTTATGATATTAAAAGTTGATTCAGCCATAATCTTAGGCTGTGTTTCTGCGGTTTTGGATATTGTTCCGATTGTCGGACCTGCAATTGCATTAGTTATTTGTCTGGCTGTAACATACAAACTCGGTTGGACTATTGTAATAGCAACTGCAGTAATTTTCTTAATCGCACAAATAGTTGAAAACAACGTTGTAAAACCTTATGTATTTGGCAAATTTATGGACCTTCATCCGATAGTTATTTATATATTCTTATTTGTATGTGCAAAATACTTTGGTGCAGTAGGTGCAATTTTTGCTCCTGCAATAGCAGCAGATGTTTGCGTACTTGTTGAAGAATTATATTTGAAAAATATGGACGAAGACGTAGAGGCATAAAGGCATAAAGGGGTAAATGGGTAAATAAAAAAGTTTTTAAAAGAATGTTTCCCTTTTATATCTTAACAATTAAAAATATCGGGTTGAATATCAATTATTCAACCCGATGTTTAATTCATTAATATGATTTATTAATATGTAAATTGATATGTTTGACCGTTTTTGTTTACCGTGAATTGAAGCGGTTGCGGATCATCTTTAAACTTCAAGCAAAGTATTCTCATTACAGAGTTTGCTTTTAGGTCATAGTTTTCAGGTAATGAATGAGAAAATCTTGTAGCTTCCTTAACAACCATTGCAAGTCTTACGTTGTTTGCAACAGTGAAACCAAATGACAAACCACCGGTAGCAACAGCTAACGGAACTGCTAAAGTATCAGCTACATCTAATCTATCCATATCTACAAATGTTGATGTTGTAATATCTTTTAGCGCTGCAAGTCTTTCTGAATATACTTTTTCTACTTTTATGTCGTTATTTGAATTATTTTTAACAATGTATTCAAAAGCATGAACATATTTGTTTTCTTTGTTTTTTAAACGATATTCATTAACTGTAACTGTAACATCAGCATCTGTATTATAAAATTCTTGCGAATCAATACAAGTTAAATCAATCGGATCTGTATCCTCTGAATAAGGAATAGCAGAAGTTTTTTCATTTCCTTTTGAAAGTTTATCATTAATTTTACTCATACCTTTTTTAAGCGGTTTTAAACCGTCAGGAAGAGTAAATAAACCGTCTAAAGCACCGGATCTTGCATAATCTATAAAATCAAACTTGTATTCTTTATAAGCTTCTTTGTCCTCAAGTGTTTCAAATGTGTAATTTTGACTTTTAAAGAACTGTGTAACATCGTTATCATCTTTGTCATATTCTTCATCTGTTACAATATATACATCCGTATCATGCAATGCAGGGTAGAATTTCATATAATAGTGTCCGTCATCGTATGTTGCATAATATGCATTTCCTGCAAGCTTTTTAACCTCGACTTCTCTGCTTAAAATATTATCGACAACAGGCACAACCGTTCTTATATTTTGGTTTTTTATTCTGTATGCGTGATAATCTTTAATCATTCCGGCTGCATCTGCAGTTGCCGAGAATAATACAAGTAGTGATACTACAAAAAGACCTTTTAGAATTTTTTTCATATAGATATTTCTCCTTTCTCAATAATCAAACACTTTCTTTTTTTCTTTTGTGTTTTTTAATATAATCCACCTATTACTTCTTAAAATAATATTAGTAATTATATACTAAAAATTAGCGCTATTCAATTATTATTTAAAAATAAAAAAAAGAATAAAGCAGCTCATAAGCCGTGTTCTGTTTCTCTGATTTTAAATCAGGGGGCATAATACCCCGATAATCATCTGTCTGGTATTGAAATTGCTTTCAA
The DNA here is from genome assembly GCA_016280955.1 of Candidatus Gastranaerophilales bacterium. Lineage (GTDB taxonomy): Bacteria > Cyanobacteriota > Vampirovibrionia > Gastranaerophilales > Gastranaerophilaceae > CAG-196. The sequence continues at coordinate 17,501 of JAEEHV010000015.1, forward strand.
TCTCTAGCGATTTTTCCGGACTCGGCGGACACCTCAAACGTCCGATTCAATCTTGCATCCGCTCGGGGGTTGCCTGGCATATACTTCTCAGCATATCCGGTGAGCTCTTACCTCACCTTTGCACCATCGCCTGTGAGTGTTGTCAGGCTGTATGCCTGACATACATTATTCCATCGGCAGTCTTTTGGGTTAATGATTAACCCCTTTCTGTGGTCCGATCCACCGGCTCACACCGTCCGGAGTTTCTCCGGCGAGCTGTCCTTGGATGCACGGACTTTCCTCACCCTATGGGTGCGATTATCCGGCTGCTTTATTCTTAAATTAATTATACATTGAAACAACTGTTTTCTCAATTCCAATATATCCAATAATTAAGAAATAATAAACATTACCCTGAAATCCGATTTGATAACTTATAATTATTATATATAATTGTAGTTAGAGGAGAAAATTATGGAAAACCCATTCAAAAATGCTTTTAAAACAGCTGAAAATAAAGCAGATGAACAAACTGTAACAGAAGAAAATGTGCAGGATTCAAATGAAAATCCCGAAGAAACTACGGAAGAAAAAAATCCGGAAACTGATGTTACCATAGATGAAGAACAAAAAACAGAAGAAACTGCAGATAATACAACAGAGCAAACAGAAACAAATCCGCTTCAGGAAAAATATGATACTCTGAATAACCAATATATAAGACTTGCTGCAGATTTTGATAATTACAGGAAACGTAATGAACAAGAGCGGGAAGCCCTTCTCAAATACGGGGCAGAAAGTACTCTGAAAAAAATGCTTGAAGTAATAGACAATTTTGAACGCGGACTTAAAGCAATCGAAACTGTAGATGACTGCGAAAAAGTAAAAGAATGCTATAATTTGGCATATAAAAACTTTACGGAAGCTCTCACTAAAGCAGGATTAGAAACAATAAAAGCGGAAGGTGAAGTTTTTGATCCAAACTTTCATGAGGCAGTAATGCAGACTCCGACATCTGACAAACCGGAAAACACAATTATAGCTGAATTACAAAAGGGATATAAACTTGGAGATAAGGTACTAAGACCTACTCTGGTAAATGTAGCAACAGAAGGCTAAAATAATTTACCGGATAAAAACTTTGCATTTAAGATTAAAGGGAAATGAATAGCAATGAGTGATTATTATGAAATATTAGGTATAGACAGAAATGCAACTAAAGATGAAATAAAAAGTGCATTCAGAAAAATGGCACGCAAATGGCATCCGGATGTCAATAAATCACCTGAAGCAGAAGCTAAATTCAAAGAATTAGGCAAGGCTTATGAAACCTTAATGGATGATGATAAACGTGCTACCTACGACCGCTTTGGTGAAGACGGTTTAAGAGATGCCGGTTTTAATACTCAGGGACCGTTTGCAAGCGGCTTTGGCGATTTGGAAGAAGTATTTAATTCTTTCTTTGGCGGTTTTGGCTTTGGCGGAGGCGGCAGAACTCAGGATCCTAATGCACCACAAAGAGGCGACGATTTAAGATTAGATATTAATCTTGATTTTGAAGAAGCTGTTTTCGGATTAACCAGAGAGGTTAAAATTGACCATCTTGAAGAATGCCCGACATGTCACGGAAGCGGCGCAAAAGCAGGCTCCAAACCCGAAACCTGCAAAGCCTGCGGAGGACAGGGAAGAATACAGCAAACAACCAGAACTGTTTTGGGACATTTTACTCAAATAGTAACCTGCCCGCATTGTCACGGAAAAGGAACTGTTATTTCAAACCCTTGTCCTGATTGTAAGGGACAGGGAAGAAAAAATGTAGAAAAGAAAATAGAAGTTAAAATCCCGGCAGGTGTTGATAACGGTTCAAAAATGCGATTGTCACATGAAGGAGATGCCGGAATAAACGGCGGTGTAGCCGGAGATTTATACATTGTAATTCACGTTAATCCTTCTCCTTATTATCAACGTGACGGAGTTAACGTTATAACCAAACTCGAATTAACACCGGATCAGGCTGTTTTGGGAGATTATGTCAAAATCAAAACTTTAGACGGAGAAAAAGATGTTGCAATACCTGCCGGTATTCAGCACGGAGAGATTGTCAAAGTCAGAGGTTCCGGAATTCCGAGTCTTTCAAAACCAAATTACAGAGGAGATCATATTGTTGTAGTTTCAATTAAAATACCGACACACATCTCCAATGATGAAAAAGTTTTATATTCAAAACTTTATGAAATACGTTCGGGCAAAAAAAGCGGTCAGACATCAACAAAAGACCGTATTAAAGGTATGTTCAAATAGTTACACCTCATGAAACTATTTATGTTCATGATATAATTATTGAAAAGAGGAAGGTAAAGACATGAGTTTAGATGTATATTTAGGGATTGATGTCGGTTCAGTAACAACCAAGCTGGCACTTGTCGATGAAAAAGGAAAATATATTGATTCATATATGCTGAAAACCGCAGGAAAACCTGTTGATGCAGTACAAGACGGTCTCAGACATATTATACAACAGGCACTTTGCGATTATTCCGTTCAGGGTGTCGGAACAACAGGTTCCGGAAGAAACTTAGCAGGAGCACTGGTTGGTGCTGATGTTATAAAAAATGAAATCACCGCACACGCAGTTGCTGCAAGCACAAATATTCCGGGTGTTCAAACAATACTTGAAATCGGCGGACAAGATAGTAAGATTATTATATTGCGTGACGGTATTGTTACGGATTTTGCAATGAATACGGTCTGTGCAGCCGGCACGGGAAGTTTTCTTGACCATCAGGCACAGCGTCTGAATGTACCTATTGAAAAATTCGGAGAAACTGCTCTGCGTTCCGATAATCCGGCACGTATCGCCGGAAGATGCGGAGTTTTTGCAGAATCTGACCTTATTCACAAACAACAGTTGGGATATCCGGTTGAAGATTTATTGTATGGACTTTGCCAAGCTTTGGTTCGTAACTATTTAAGCAATTTGGCTCTCGGTAAAGAACTTCTTCCTGTATTCTCTTTCCAGGGTGGTGTTGCTTCTAACACAGGTATGGTTAAAGCTTTTGAAGAAGCATTAAATGCCAAAGTTGTAGTTCCTGAACATCACCAAACAATGGGAGCTATAGGTGCGGCATTGCTTGCTATGGAAAATCACCAATATACTGAAGTTCCGACGAAATTTAAAGGTTGGGAAGTCGGTAACATGAACTTCCAATCTGTAACATGTCAATGTACAGGTTGTTCAAACAACTGTGAAGTTATTACAATTCTTGAAGGTTCGGAACCTGTTGGACATGTTCAAAAGATAGGAGATATCAAGGGTAATATCATAGCTCGCTGGGGCGGCACTTGCGGCAGATGGGATGTAGGATAAACTATTCAAAATATTTTTTGTTTAAACTATCCCTTATTTTATTAAAATTTCTGTCGTATTTTACAGCAGTTGATTTTTCTATTGCGTTTAGAAATGCTTTTTCTTCAATAAGCTTCGCTGAATCTTTTCGGGCAGGTACAATAAGTCCGGTCGAAGTAAAATAATCAATACTTTGCTTTGAAGCAAGAAATTCGGCAAATTTTATTGCTTCAGCCTTGTGTTTTGATTGTTTTGAGATTGCCCAGCCTGATGAATCTGCTGATACGGTTCCGGGGAAATTTACAACTCCAAACGGAAATTCTGCGGTTTCTTTAAGCTTCGGATACATCCATCTGCCGGAAATATACAAAGCAAGTTTCCCTTCGGTAAACATCTGTGCTAATGTAAGACTTCCGATATCAGCAGGTGTCGGAGCATATTTTCCCTCAATGCTTTTATAAAACTCCATTCCTTTATCAAACCCCAGTGTCAGAGTATATGGACTTGCCATATATATATCACGTTCATAGCTGACACCCCAGTGATTTTTATCCGTTGTTTTTTCAATAAGACTGATAAAATCATCAAATGTCCAATCCGGATTGATATTGCCTGTTATATTTTTATTGTAATATACGACAAAATTTGAAATATCCCTCGGAATTGCCAACAGCTTATTTTCATACGTCATAGCCTCCGTACTTTGGGGATAATATTCACCGGTATTAATGTATGAACTGAGGTCTTCAAGATGATTTGCATATACAGGCAAATACAGATTATTTATAAAAATAACATCCGGAGCTGTTGAAGAAGCAAAAAGCAAATGCAGTTTCTGAAAATAATTTTGCGGAATATGCAAAAAGTTTATTTTAACCTTCGGATGTTCCTTTTCATATTCGGAAATAAGGGTATTAATTATTTTTGTTTCAGTAATTGAACCCCAGGAAGAAAATGTAACTTCTTCACGGGAATCTCTTGTACATGCACAAAGCAAAAGAGAGATAAAAATAAAAGCAACAACCTTTTTTAGCATAAATTCATTACCAAACTCATACTATCTGAAACAAGCTGCATAAGGAACTTGTGCGTACTAACCTTTACCATATACTGTGCTGAACCATCGGTCTTATTACCATTAATTCTTACCTGCATATTTTCGGATTTCAGTTCATCATAATCATTTAATTTATATAATTTATCTTTTATGAATCCAAAAACAGTATATCCGTTTTGACTTTTAGTCAGATAGCAGCCTATGTCATTTTCACATATTGCTACTTTTACAACTTTATATGAAACTCCGTCATAAATACAGCTTTGCGGATAACTGGGAATAGCATCTGATTTTGATTCAGGCATTGTATCTGCCGGTTTTGTATATTTTTTTTGAGTCTCGTTAGCATTAATATCTTTAACTATGGTTTCAGTCTTGTTAGAAACTTCTTGCGGCTGTTCTTGCACAGGGGCATATGCTGCAATTATCTCTTGTGCATTAAGTGTTTTTTCAGGTTTTTGTCTTGGAACATAATTTTTATTCTGTAATTCTGCTGTCGGAGGCTCTTCCGGTAATAATTCAAATTCTTCAAAATTTTCCTGAGTCTCGGAAGCAATCATCTTATCTAAATCTAAAATTTGATTTTCTTCATCATAAAACGGTTTAAACGTAACATTCGTTATACTGTTCAGCAAAGCCTGCTCATCAGCGACAGCATTTGGTGCTTTTGCATCTTCATATTTTTCCGGATTAGCTTTTACATCTTCTAAATCCGGGAGTTCCGTTCCCACATTTAAAGTCTGAACTTCATAACCGGATTCAGATATGGGAGGAAAGTCTGAAGGACGAAATGCGTTTGGATCTTTTCTGTTAGCTTCTGATGACAAATTAAGCATTTCTTTATCAACGGACAATTTTGTATATTCGTATCCTTCGCTGAAATAAACAACCTGAGGTTTAGCTTCCGAACGAATACGTTTATTACCGTATTTTTTTAGTTCTTTTGAAAGATCCGGCAGCAAATCTTTAACACCAAGAATTTTTATTTCCGATGTCTTATGAGGTTGAGCATCTTTCTTTGAAAGTTCTTCCAACATTTCTTTTGTACGTATAGGATTTGTATGTAAGTTTTTGACAAAATCTTCATCCAATTCTACGCTCATAAGTTTTTGAAGTGCCGATACATCTTCTTCCGTAAAAGTAATTTTTTGTTTGACAAAATATGTTGAAATAAAATTTTCCAGTTGTTGTTCTTTTGTCGGAGCATTTTTCTTTTCTTCGAGCAAACGCATATATTCATGATACGTTTGTATCATATCTTCAGTTAATTCTATTGACATAAGAGAATCAATTTTTTCAGCATCCGCATCAGAAAAAACAATGTTATTATCATTTATGCATTGTTCAAATAATTCTTCATCAAAAGGATGCTCTTCAGGAATTTCATCCACCTGTACCGTTTGAGGTTCAGGATGTTCGTCCTCAGGAATCACATCAAATTCACTTAAAATATCATAGTGGTCTTCATCCGCAGCTTCCTGATTATTGTTTTCTTCAGATTCTTGTTCTTCATCTATAGAAAAACTGTTCAGAAAATCATCTAAATCATCATTATTTTCGTCAACATCTTCCTGAACCGGAGCTTCAGGTATTTCAGTATCATTACCACTATTAACCGCCTCTGAATATAGTGCATCCAAATCTATAATATTTTTCTGTTCATCATCATCCGAATTATACGAATCATTGCTGTTATATGTTTCCGTATAATCAGCCGTTGGTTCGGGCATCGGCATCGGTTTTTTTATTGTATTTTGAGGCTTTCTGATATTTCTAATTTCTGTTTTCTTATCATCGGTGTCAAAATCATATTTTGCCTGTTCTCCGATTACGGCAGCCATTCTTTCTTTACTTACAAAATATACTATAATAATCAGCAATACAATAAGCAGAAAACCTGTCATAGCCATTAGTCTTGCCATCGGCTCCGAATCGGAAACATTTGTTTTTTTATAATTAATGTCTACGGCATCTTTTGAAGTTTCATACCGGTCTGCAGAAGGGCTCTTTGTTGTATTTTTGTCAGCATAAGAATTATTTGTATTATATGATTCCGGGGCATAATTTTGAGTATAATTCTGCGTCGTATTTTCAGCATAATTAGCAATCGGCGGCTGTGTAATCTGATTGGATACAGTTTTTTTTGTTTTGGGTTCATCATCATCCCAATAGCTTTTTTTCTTTTGAGGCACAACTTTTGTAGCTGCGTTCCCTTTTGAATCAGCTATACTGTTATCTGAAAGCATCTTTACATCTTTTTGAGCACTGGGAAGAAATATTGCAGTTTTAACTTCCAAAAAAACATTATCAGCCGTTTCAACAATAATTTTTGTTTTACCTTTAGCTTCCACTGTATATGGAGTTGTAGATACATTAACACTTTTTATTTTAGTACCGTAATTTACCCCCGAAGGGTTAAAATCTGAGCTTGTTTCCATAAGTTCTATTTCATAAATATTATTGCCGGTTTTGTTAACGGACATAGGTGTATCATACTGTCTTTCCGTATAAACAGTTAAGATACTATTATTCTGACTTGTGGTAAAATCCAGCCCCTTAACTGCATTTCGGTAATAATTTTCTCCGAAAGCTCCCAGAACAGTCATTACAGATGCCAAACTTATTGCAATTAATTTTTTCTTATACTGCCTCATACTTTGTATTCTAGCATAATATCGCTAATCGTACTATACATTATTTATATTAGTTAATTGGCAAAAAATATTTTTTTCGTGTATTATACTATTTAGTAAATGTTAACCTTGTTTGGCTAAAGGAAGAAAAATTGGTAAAAGAGTTAAAAAATATAAATAAAACAGAAAATATAACAGAAGTTAAAGCACCACTGGTTGATGCGTTAAATTCTGCATACAAAAATCCTACATATCAGTTCCACATTCCGGGACATACAAAAGGAAAAGCTGTTTTTAAAGATTTTAAGAAACTGATTGGTGAAAAAGCATTAAATATTGATACCACCGATGAATTTGACAATCTCGGAACTTTGCATCCGGCTACAGGTCCTATTAAGGAGGCTCAGGAACTGGCTGCTCAAGCTTTTGGGGCAAAAAAAACTTTTTTCCTTCTTAACGGTTCTACAGCCGGTAACCTTGCCGTTGCTATGGCTTTGACAAAAAAAGGACAAAAAATCATTGTTAACCGAAATTGCCACCGTTCTATTTTAACAGGTCTGATAATTTCAGGTGCCGAACCGGTATGGGTTTGCCCAAAAAAAATAAACGATTGGTCTATTTGGGGAAATATAGAAGCAGAAGAAATTGAAAAATTGTTAAAAAATGACGATAAAATATCTATGGTTTGGATAACAAATCCAACTTATGAGGGTGTTGTATCAGACATAAAATCAATAAGTGAAGTTTGTAAAAAATATAATGTTCCTTTAATTGTGGATGAAGCTCACGGATGCTTATGGAATTTTAATAAACACCTCCCGGAAACAGCATTAAAGCTGGGGGCGGATGTTGTTGTACACTCACTGCACAAAACCGGCGGAAGCATGAGCCAAACCTCAATGCTGCATGTATCAGAAAATTCCTGTATTGATGAAACATGTATAGAAAAAGCTCTTAAACTTTTACATACAACAAGTCCGTCTTTGATTCTTCTTGCAAGTCTGGATGCCGCAAGAGCCAATTTACAGACAGAAACAGGGCTAAAACTTATTGATAATGCAGTAAGTAATGCAAAATATTTAAGAAAAAGACTTGATAATATACCTAATCTTCATCAGCTGAAGGCTGATTTCGGATATAAAACAGACGTAACCAAAGTCTTTATTAAAATTGACGGTTTATCGGGGAAAAGACTGGAATCAATCCTTGAGATTGATTTTAAGATTGAAGTGGAATCAGCTTCCGATATAGGTGTGCTTATCCTTTGCAATATGGGTAACAAACGTTCCGAATTTAAATATCTTGCTGATGCACTCGAAAAAATCGCATCAACAAATTACAAAGATATTTATTACCTTGAAAAACGTAAACACATGCCAATGCTTGAACCAATAATCAAAATGAGTTTAAGAGAGGCATATTATTCAGAAAAAGAATCCGTCTTAAAACAAGATGCAATAGGAAGAATTTCGGCGGAAGTCGTTGCTGAATGTCCGCCCGGAATATCAATACTCCTGCCGGGAGAGTTAATTACAGAAGAACATTTGCCATACTTAAATGATTATGAAACATTAGAAGTTGTAAAATAACTTCAAAAAAAACCCCTCTTTAGAAAATTAAATAAAATTTACTAAAGAGAGGAAGGTTTGAGCGATGAGGATTCTTAATTATCATATTAGTTTTTTATTCCACAAACATTGAACTTTATGGTAATATAAGGTAAATATAAAGATTAGGATTTGGGGAGAATTTATGAACTATTCCTGTTTGTTCGACCGGGCCAGAGATATTTATACATCAATTTCATACGATAATCATTCGGGACGGGCAATGATTCCTTTCAGGTATTTTCTGGAACTAACCTACAGATGCAATCTTTCTTGCCCGTATTGTTATGTTGGAAATGAGAGAAATAAACAGGAGCTTACTACAGATGAATGGAAAAAAGTTATAGACCAGCTTCCTTTCTATTCAATAGTAACTCTTGTAGGCGGAGAACCTCTTATAAGAAAGGATTTTATTGATATTCTCGCATATACTTCCAAAAAATTATTAAATAAAGTCCACGTTGTTTCCAACGGAATTTTAATAAATGACGATATAATCAAATCTTTTATAAAATACAAATTATTGCTTCTTTCTGTATCCCTTGACGGTTACGGTGAAAATCATGACAAAAACAGAGGAAAAGACGGAATTTTTGATAAAATTATTTCTAATCTGGAAAATTTAAAATCCCAAAAGAAAAAACAAATGATTGATATAAAAACAATCGTATTGGAAAATAATCTGGATGATTTACCAAAATTATATAAAATGTGCTGCGATATGAACTTTGAATTTTTATCAATCTCTTTTTTACGTAACAACAACTGGAAACAAAGTTCTGTATTGCAGGAAACATTTATTCCCGAATTTAACGGAAATTATCCGATAAAACTTTATTTTGACATGGAACACTTTAGAGAAGTTTATAAAGAAATTGAAGGCATAAAAGGGAAAACAAAATTGAGATTTTCACCAAAATTTGAATACAATAAGAATCCGCTTTTGGCAATCGAAAATTTCTTTAATACCGAAGAACAAAAACCGTTATCAGAAATATATGCTCCATGCACATTTCCTTATAATAACATGTTTATTAACCCGGAAGGATATGTTTACCCGTGTTTATCACAAAAAATCGGAAACGTAAAAGATATGCCGATAAAAGAACTATTTAACCTTCCGCACTATTGCTGTTTCAGAAAAAACCTCAAAGCAAACGGCGGCACTTTTGGTGCCTGCCAAATGTGCTGCGAACTGCAGGTCTTGGAAAAATAAAACTGTTATATCGCCATAAACTTTTATTTAGTATAAAATATACCTATGGATATTTTTATAACAAATATTAATGACAGCAAAAAATTAGATAAGTCCGTTCTTAATGAATTTCAGGACAAAAAAATTCATAATACAAAAAAGCAAATTCAGCATTCATTTTCATACTTAATGCTCGACAGAATTTTAAAAGATGTATATAAAATAACGGAATATGAACTTGTTTTTATTAATAAAAAACCATACCTTAAAAACAGAGAAAAATATATCAGCCTAAGCCATTCCGAAGATTATGCGGCGATTTGTTTTTCGGATAACGAATGCGGAATTGATATAGAAAAAATGACCGAAAGAAATTTTAAAAAAATTTCCGAGAGAAAAAACTTTGTAGCTGAAACTGCTGAAGATTTTTATAAAAACTGGACTTTGTATGAAGCCGAATATAAACTGGCATGCGAAGCAAAAAGCCATAAACACATTCAGTTTAAAGACTATATGCTAACGGCTGTTTCTGATAATATCAATGAAGAATTTATTATTTACATTCAGGTTTTAGAAGATATTTCTAAATCACAAAAGTGATATTGTTAAACTTTTTATTCTTTATGCCGATAATGATATTGTCAGGAGGCATACAATGGCTAGAATTATAGAAACATGTGACAGCAAGCGCAGAATAATAAAATTATCAACCGAGGATATAATGTCTGTCGTACAAGCATATCAGACAGCATGCGTACGACTTTATGACAAAGATGAAATAAGAAGTCGTTTGCAGGATACCGTAATTTTTATTCCGGAAGATATTTAAAGGGAACCCGGTGTTGATATATCTGCAAGAGCATTTTTTGCTTCAACAAATGTAGGATCCTGTTCAAGAACTTCAAGATAAAGTTCTTTTGCTTTATCCTTGTTGCTGTTTTCATATAAAATAGCAAGGTTATATTTTGCCTGAATCATTTCAGGATTGGATGCAATAGCTTTTTTAAATGCCTCTTCCGCATTTTTAACATTACGTTGAGATGCATACATCATTCCTACACGATATAAACCTTCTGCATTGTCCGGTTCTACATTTAACAAGTCGGTAAGAGCCTTTTTTTCTTCAAAGAAATTACCGAGTTCGTGCTGTGCCTGTGCAAGCAACAGTAAATACTTTGGAGAATTTTGTGCTTCTTTATCATATTCAAGAGCTTTGCTTACAGATTCAACAGTACCGTTATAATTCTTCTGTAAAAATTTATTGTTTGCTTTGCTATAATACACTTCCGGATTTATGGTATTATAACGTTCCGCACTTTCAAGCAATTCCATTGAACGTTCCAAATCACCATTATTTGTTGCAACGGTAGCCCATTTAACATATAAGTCACAAATCAGCATATTCACTTGTTTTGCTTCTTTTTGACCGGCTTTGTCGAGCAATACCATGTATCTGTCAAGAGCATTCTGATAATCACCTCTTGCTATATATGCGGCAGCAAGCTCGGTTGTTATATCAAAAGCATTTTGTGAAAGCATTGTCAAATCTTCCAATATTAAAATTCCGTCATCAACATTACCAAGCTTCAAATTGAACTGAGCAATTTTTTCTCTTAAATTGAATTTATCCGAGCCCTGAACGTCCAGCATTTTCTCTGCATAAGCAATTGCTTTGTCATATTCGCCCATTGTTTCATACAAATCAACAAGCATGTCATATATCCAAAGAAGCATTTTAGACTCGGTAACAAAACTAAGCATTAATAATAACGTTTCAATTGCCATATTGTAATTGTTTATTCTGACGTATAGTTCTACCAGTTTTTTATTTGTATCTACGTCTTTCGGATACACGGCAAGACGTGCTTTGTATGCTTCAAATGCCGCAGCATAATCATATATTTGTTCGTTTAAATCTGCTATAATAGCCTGTATATCAGCCTGCTCTGTCGGTGATGTAAGCAACTGCACAAGCTCACCGTATGATTGTATTGCCATTACCAGCTGATCTGTTTCAACATACAATTCTGCTAATGTTTGTAAGGCTTCCTTATTTTTCTTATTTCTGTCATAAACAAAATTAAATTCTCTAATTGCTTTTATATATGAGTGTTTTTTTACATAACATTTACCGAGAACTTCACGGGTATCAACATCGTATGGACGCTTTTTGAGAATAATATTACATTGTTTTATTGCCTGTGAATACTTTTTACTTTCATAATATGCCTTTGCAAGATAAATACGGACTTCTATTCTTGACGGAACTCTGTCCAAATATTTTGTTGCAAGAAGCTCAAGAATTGCATATTCTCCCTTTTCATAAAGAACCTCTACCTGTTCAAGCACTTTTTTGGTTGTCAGCTGTAAATCTTCACCTTTAGATGATACTCCCTGAAACAATATTATAGAATACAGTGCGTATATAGCAGCCGCAGCAATCAAAAATGCAACAATTATGAGTACAATACTTGAATTCATATGATAACTTTCTTTATGTTATACACTCTTTCATTATACATTATATTAATAAAAAAATAAAATAACTCATATAAATGATTTGTATATCTCTTTAAATGCAAAACCCGCATTTTTATCAAAAAACGGGTTCTGACAACATTAACAATATTTATCGAATAATAATTATTTTAAAGCGACTGTCAAATCTGCTTCAACACAAACTTTTCCGTCAACAGAGCCTACTGCATGACATTTGCTGATCGGACCTTTGCATTTTGTCATTTCAATATGCATATCAAATCTGTCACCAGGACGAACAATATTTTTGAACCTTACATTATCAACACCTGCAAATAATGTTAATTTACCTTTGTTTTCGGGAGAACACATTAAAATAGGTGCTGAACACTGAGCCATTGCTTCTAATTGAAGAACTCCCGGCATAATAGGATTTCCCGGGAAATGTCCCTGGAAAAATTCTTCATTCATTGAAAGATTTTTATAACCTTTTGAATATTTGTTCGGTACACATTCCGTAATTCTGTCAACCAGCAAAAAAGGATATCTGTGTGGTATCATCTCCATAATTTCTTTAATATCAAAAGATAAAATTTCTTCTGTCATTTCTCTACTCCTTATTTATATTTTTACTAATTTATTTTTTAACATCTGAGCAACTTTACAATGTACGGCATGCCCGGCCTCTTTCACCAGAATCTGAGCCTTCATGTTTAAGGGAGAAACCCCCGTTAAATTCAAATCACCTAACATATCAAGGATTTTATGTTTTACAGGCTCCAAATCGGAACGTAACTCTGTGGTATATCCGACATCCTTTAAACCAACGGTATTATCATAAGTAACACCTTTTGCAAAGCCTAACGCCTGAAATTTTTGCAAATCCTTATAGAATCCGAAAGTTCTTGCTTCGGTAATTTCATCCAGATTCTTATTATCCATTGTAACCCACTGATGACGCAAATCCGGATGATCATAATTTACAGCATAAGTAACTCGCAACTCTTTATCAGGCAAAATTACCATGCTTGTTTTTCCGTTCAGATAATAAACAGGCTCGCTTACCGTATATACATCCTTATTTTTTCCTTCCAGCCCAGCCTGATTAAACAAATCCACCCACACTTTTGCACTTCCGTCAAATATAGGCATCTCCGTTTCTGAAAGATATACGTCAATAGAATTTACACCGGTAATTGCACATGCTGCATTAAAATGCTCACACAGCATCACCTTGTATTTATAATCACCGAGTAATGTCCTTCTTTCTCTGCTGCATAGTGTTACGCAGTGGTCTGTTGAATAAAGATTCTCAATACAAACCTCAAAAGGATCTTTTGCTCCCTTTGAATAAATCATAATCTTACCGCTGTCTGAAGGCTTTATTTCAACCTCACAATGGCGGTTTTTCATTAAGGAATTTCCTGATGTTTTTATCTCGTTTTTAATTGTTATCATTTTTGTAAGTAAATGCGAGGTTAAGCAATTATGTGGTTAAACGAGTGAATAATTCACTATTTCACCTGCTCACCGGCTCACATTTCTCCTATACCTTTATTGTTTCGTTTTCCGATACACTGTCTTCAAAAGACTTTAACAGCGGTTCGTATTTTTTAAATTTTGCAATCAAATCTCCTGCATCTTTCATAATCTTTAACTGCTTGATAAATTCTTTTCTTGGAGCTGCCGGAGAACCTACAACAATTGATTTTGCCGGAAAACTCTTTGTAACACCTGCTTGAGCGGCAATAATTGTATCATCACCTATTGATATATGGTCAGCCAAACCTGCCTGACCGGCAATAACAACTCTGTCACCAATTACGCAGCTTCCTGCAATACCAACCTGAGATACAATCATACAACCTTTTCCGACACGACAGTTATGTCCTATCATTACAAGGTCATCAATCTTTGTATTATCACCTATAACTGTATTTTCTATAGTTCCTCTGTCAATACAAGAGTTTGCGCCAATCTCAACATTATTACCTACTTCAACCGAACCGATAGACGGAATCTTAAATATTACCTGTTCTGAATTACCTTCTTTAATTTCTCCGTCTTTACGGGCCTGTTCTATGTTGTTAGGATTTTCTGTTACGAAACTGAAACCGTCAGCACCTAGAGAAACTCCATGGTTAAGAATTACCTTATTACCAACTTTAACTCTGTCACCGATATTTACACCCGGATGGAAGAAACAATCGGCTCCGATAACGGCATTATTACCTATATAACAATTTGCCAGAATTTTTGTGTTATCACCGATAACTGCATGTTCTGCAATTACAACATTCTGACCTATAGAAACATTTTGACCGATTTTTGCGGTTGAAGCAACAACTGCACTCGGATGGATTCCCTTATTTACACCCGGTTCTTCATAAAACATTGAAATAAGCTTCATCATAGCCAAACGGGGTCTTTCAACTTCTATTGTCGAAAATCCGTCTATATTAACTCCCAATGGAACTAAAGCAGCTTTTGCTTTTGTTGTAGCAAGATTGCTGATTTCATCTTCGCCTAAAGCAAGGGCTAATGTATTTTCATCAGCTAATTTTGGCGGTGCAATTTGTGTTATGGCAATATCTGATGTTTTTGTCAGCATTCCGCCTGTAATTTGTGCAATTTGTTCCAATGTAAAAGTCTTCATAATACACTCCTTATTATTAATAAACTAATTATTCATCATCTTAATTACATTTGTTGTAGATTTTCCTTCTACAAATTCGATAAACTCTACCTTTATACCGCTTTTCTTAACAATATCACGTTCAGGCAAAGTTTCCATTGTATAGTCTGCCCCTTTTGTATATATATCCGGCTTAATTTTTTCAAGCAATTCCGCCGGAGATCTCTCTTCAAATAATACCACATAATCAACATATCTCAAAGCGGCAAGAAGTTCTGCTCTGTCTTGTTCATTATTAATCGGACGGTTTTCACCTTTAAGCTGTTTAACTGATTTGTCGGAATTAAGCATGACAATACAGTAGTCTGCAAGCGATTGCGTCTTTTTAAGATATCTGACATGACCGACATGTAAAATATCAAAACAGCCGTTTGTAGCAGCATACTTTTTACCGCAACTCTGCCCTTCCCGTACTATCCGTACAATTTCATCCTGCGAAACTACAGTTCCCAATTTTCACTCCTTAAAAAGAATATATGTAATATTGTACGATAAAAACAATTATTACAGAACAGTTTGTAACAAAAGAAGGGGAATTTTTACAAAATAAAAGCCTGATTGAGTAAATCAGGCGCTAATAGATAAGTAAGTTTTGGGGAATTAAATTAGTTAAGTAAGATTAAGATTGGTTTTGTAAATCTTTATTTTCTCGATCTCGATATGAAAGTCACTCGGGTTTTCATATCAATTGCGAATAATCGCATCTCGTCCATCAGGACATGAGACTGGTCAAACTCGTTATTATCATCTATAAAAAACTCTTTTGATATCTGTGTCGCCATGGCATTAATATTATAGGTGTTTAAAAGGGCCATAATACCTCTCTTTACGTTTAATTTACTCGTACCATATCAGCAAATACGCACAGGAAATACATCTGCTCGAACATCAGCATTGATATACCGCAATGCACTTTACTGAATAATGCTGGAATAACTTTTTACAAAACATCTTTTTATCGCATTGGTCTCACTATGTCTGCAACAAAATTTTTGTCTTAGTAATTTTGTTTTTACTCTCTTGTGATTTCGTCTTACATATATATAAAGTATATCTGCATTTGTGAATTTCAATATGTACTGCATTCGTTACAAAACTTAACATTATATCAAGGGGACAATTCAATTTTTTATTTTTAAAATCCGCTTATATCGAGGGTTTTGAGAGCTTATGTAAAGTTTTGTAAATATTATCGAAAAAATCCTAAAGTTTTTTGAAATATTGCCGATATACATTATATATCATATAAGAGGTGTGTTCATGTCTAATTTCACTGTAAACGGAGTATATACTTATAGCAGTTCCAATGTCTACTCTTACCTTGGAATAGTGCCTTCAAACCAGAGGCAGCTCCAGGAAGCTTTTCGTGAATACCATATCACGCCGACCGGAACAGACTGGGACTTAAAAAGACTTAAAAATGCAATCTATGAAGATTATTCCACACAGGTAAAAGAACAGATTGAGAACCAAAACCAGAATACTCCCGTTATACCCTGGAGCGGACTTCTTGCTCAAATCGGAATTCAGGCAACAGGTGACTACGAAAAAGATTACAACGCATTTAATAACGCAATTAAACTGCTAAGCCAAAGTGCTGTTGACGGACAAGCCATGAGTTACTTTGCAAGCCTGAGAAGTGAAGCTGACATTGCTTTCGGATTGTCAAACAGACCTGCCGAACAGAGCTCAAACGTTCCGAATTTTTATGACTTTATGGAAGACAATGTGTTCTAATTAATGAATACTATTGTAAACCAAATTGGGTGCCGCTATAGAGGTTATAGCGGCATCACTGCGTTGTAAAAACATCTACACCTGATTCTTTTTTTGTGTTATAATTATCCAATCGGAAGTAATATGAGAGAAAGAATACTTTTATTTTTAATATTATTTGGGTTGGGTGTGTTTCTTTACATATTCCAAAATGTTATAGATACAACTAAGGGATTTGTAATACTTTGTGTATGTATGGTTTTTTACGGATTGTACTCTATTGCAGCCACAAAATATCAAAAAAGAAAATTAAAAAAACATCCGCCCGTTATTAACGAAGATTATAAACCGTTTGTATCAATAATGATACCGGCACATAACGAGGAAAGTGTTATTGCAAATACGGTTGAAAATATTGAACAGCTTGATTATCCTAATTTTGAAATAATAATAATAGATGACAGAAGTTCTGATAACACTGCTTCTGTTATAAAAAATCTGGAAAATTCTTATGAAAATGTTATTGCAATAATAAGAGAACCTGACGCATATCCGGGTAAATCAGCAGTATTAAATGATGCACTGGAGCATGCTAAAGGAGAGGCAATTCTTGTTTTTGATGCCGATGCGACAGTTGAACCGGATTTTCTGAACAAACTGATACCGAACCTGGAACCTGCTGATGTCGGTGCCGTTCAGGCGAGAAAAATTATACGAAATAAAGATACAAACCTATTAACAAGATGCCAAAACAATGAATATACAATGGATACACAACTTCAGGTCGGACGTGATGCAGTTAAAGGTGCTGTTGAACTAAGAGGGAACGGCGAGCTGATTAAAAGAATTGCGCTGGACGATATTGGCGGTTGGAATAACGAAACAATTACCGATGATTTGGACATGTCAACAAGATTACACATAAAAGGATGGGATATTCGTTTCTGTCCTGATGCATGCGTATATGAAGAAGGTATTATATATCTGTTTCCTTTATTCAGACAACGCAGAAGATGGCTTGAAGGTACAATCAGAAGGTATTTGGAATATTCTTGGCAGGCTATGTGCTCAAAAAAAATGTCCCTGAGAGCTCAGTTTGACATGGCTATGTACATAACAGAATTCATAATGCCTATGTGGTTTATGATGGAAGTTATATTCAGAATTATAAAATTATTTGCCGATAAAGTAGATCCGTTCAGCTTACACAACACGTTATGGTCTTCTCTGATTGTATCTTCGGTTGTCGGATTTGGATTTTTCATGACAATAAGATATAGTTTAAGGAGATACGATAATGTGCCGCGTCTCAGTGCAATAAAACAGGCATTAGAAACTACAATATATATGCTTACGATTTGGTTTCCGATGGAGATTTTTATTTGCGGCAAAATTCTGTTCTGCAAAAAAAATATGAATTGGGGTAAAACCGCTCACGGACTTGTACTTGAAGAAAAGATGAAAATAAAAGAAAGAATTACAAAAGAAATACAGACTTTGCAATCAAAATTACAAAATATACAGGCAAAACTGCAGGATGTATTAAAAAGTTAAAAGGTAAAACAGAAAGGTGACATTAATATGACAACATTGGCTGAAGATTATAAATATGTAAAAGATCATGTAAGAATTGTTCCTGATTTTCCAAAAAAAGGAATTATGTTTCTGGATATTACAACTGCATTGAAAGATGCTAAAGCTATGCAGATGATGGTTGATTTTCTTTATGAAAAATTCTGCAATGAAAATGTCGATTATGTTGCCGGTATTGAATCAAGAGGCTTTATTTTCGGTGCGGCACTTGCTTATAAACTTGGCTGCGGCTTTGTTACAATCAGAAAACCCAATAAACTTCCGGCAAAAACAATTAAAGAAGATTACACTTTAGAGTACGGAACAAATACAATTGAAATTCACGAAGATGCAATAAAACCCGGTGACAGAATTGTTGTTATTGATGATTTACTTGCTACCGGAGGAACTGCCATTGCAGCATGCAACCTAATTACAAGAGTGGGTGCTCAGGTTGTTGCAACAGCATTTATTATTGAACTTGATCCGCTTAAAGGCAGAGAAAAAATTGAAACAGCCGGCTACAAAGTTATTTCTATGCTTAACTATGATTTGGATTAATTTTTTTGATATCATATCTTTATGAAAAAGTTTTTCCTCAAATCAATGGGCTGCAAATCAAATCAATTTGAAGGGCAAATTATGGCTGAAAAATTGATTCAAGCCGGGTATGAAGGTATGTCAAAAATTGAAAATGCAGATTTTTATATACTTAATTCCTGTTCTGTTACTCATAAAAGCGATAATGAAGCCTTCTATTATTTACGACATGCACATTCTCTGGGAATAAAAACAATTTTGACCGGATGTATTGCCCAAATCGAAAAAAACAAACTTCTTAAAGAAGACTTTATTGACTATGTTTTTGGGAACGAAGATAAATTTAAAATTGCAGAATTACTGGAAGAAGATAATCATTATGCAGTAAAAGATTTGATGTCAGAAACTGAATTTTGTTCCGTAACTCTGCATGATTCGGTAAAAACCCGTATCAGTTTAAAAATACAGGACGGATGTGATAACAGATGTGCCTATTGCATAATCCCGTTTGGCAGAGGAAAATCAAGAAGTGCTGATGAAAAATTTATTATTGACGAAATTAACAAATATGCAAAACAGGAATATAAAGAGGTTATTTTAACCGGTATCCATATAGGTTTGTGGGGCAAAGAGCATAATAAAAATATATTGTATCTGCTTGAAAAAATTGAAAATTACACTGATATTCACCGCTATCGTTTAGGCTCTCTGAATCCGCATGAAATTACACCGGAGCTTCTAAACTTCCTTGAAAAAAGCGAAAAATTCTGTCCGCATTTTCACCTTTCGCTTCAATCCGCATGCAATTCAACATTAAAACGTATGAACAGGCATTATACAGTAGAATATTATCTGGACCAAATTGAAGATATCGTTTCAAGGTTCAAAAATCCGTTTTTGGGGAGTGATATTATTGCAGGTTTTGTCGGTGAAACAGAGGATGAATTTTCAATAACGGTTGAGAATTTAAAAAAATCAAAACTCTCTCAAATCCATGTATTCCCGTACTCAATTCGCAAAGGTACGGCAGCAGAAAAAATGGATGGACATTTACCGGACAAAATTAAGGAAGAAAGAGCTTCCGTTATCAAGAAAATTTCTGCCGAAAAATATCAAAAGTTTTTAAACGATAATATCGGAACAGCACAGGAAGTCCTGATTGAAAAGCACCTCAGCAAAGGAGGGAAATATAAAGGAGTAACAAGAAACTATATAAATGTACTGCTTGATGAAGGCGAATTTAATTCACTAAAAAATGTTGTATTAACGCACGACATGCTCCTTGAAAATGCAGCATTTTTTGCAAAATAGGACATAGCTTTACATTTTTTAATATTTTCTATAATATGGGCAATTTTTTATATTTACCTGTTTTATATTGATACAAAGCCAGTGAAATATTAATTATACGAAAGGTGTGTGTATGAACATTTCCCCAAATTACAACGTGAATTATCTAAGATTTAATCAAAAAATCAAAGATAATGAAGGACAAACAGAACCGCAGGAGCTTAAAAACCCTCAATTTACCAAAAGATTTACCCCCTCACCTGCTTTTAAGATGAAAGAAAAAGCTGCCGGCATAATAGGTGCAGCTGCTGCTACAGCAATATCATCCGCCGTAATAGGAGGTTTGCAGGCTGCAAAAAATATGGGTGAAGAAAAAATCCCGACAAGAGAAGAATTTGAAAAAATGCTTGATAGTGAAGAAGCAACAAGATGCGACAAAGAATACTGGCTTAGTGCATACGACAAAGATGCAAAAAATACACTGGCTTTTTATAATATGGAAGATAAAGACGGAAATAAATACAGAGATAATGACTATTTAACACAGTACGAGTGTGACATCCGTTATCAACGTCCCGATTTGGTTAAACAAATTGTTGATACGGAGGACGATAACGGTTTGCGTATTTTTTCTTTTAA
This sequence comes from Candidatus Gastranaerophilales bacterium, assembly GCA_016280955.1. GTDB lineage: Bacteria > Cyanobacteriota > Vampirovibrionia > Gastranaerophilales > Gastranaerophilaceae > CAG-196. Next base: position 38,248 of record JAEEHV010000015.1, read on the forward strand.
AACAGCCAAAATAATTGGCGACAGTCACAGAGATTTTCCGAACGGTTTAGCAAAAATGCTAAATTTAAGGAATGACTACGGAAATTTAAGATTCAAAGATGATGAAGATTATGTAGCAGCAGAAGTTTTTGAAAAATATCCCGAAGAAGCTGAAAAGTATGCAATGGCAAAAGATGAATTGGGGAATTACCGATTTAGCGGAAGTGAAGTTCGCAATATTACACTTGCGAAAATGTTGAATGAGTTTATTACAAAAGAGCCTGATAACAGAAATTATAACTATATTCACAGAATCGACAATACAAACAGAATTGTTAACGGAAAATTAATCGGAGAGATTAAGCCGGAAGATATAGATAATATTATGAATTTAAGAAGAAATGACGGCAGTTTTGTATTTAATTATTTACCGAATTACTATACTATTTGTAAATATACGGAAGAACCGGAACTGTTTTCCGATATAGCTAATACCAGAACTCCAAACCGTAACAGATATGTTAATGAATATAAGATAGCAGATTTAATGACCGCTTTCAGATTTTATCCGGAAGAAACAAAATATCTCCTGCAGGTGCCAACCAAAAGCCAATTTGAATCACGTTATTCGGAAGATAATATTATTAACAGCGAATTGGATGCACAAAAACTGTATAAAGCAGCTCCAAAAACCTTTGCATCTTTAGCATCCCTAAAGAAGAAGGAATATACTGACTGCAATCGTTTTAATCTGCATGAGATTTGTAAGATAATGATTAATATAGGACTTAAAGACAAGGTAGAAAATATCAGTGAATTCAGCAAAGAAGATATGAAAGTTATTAATAAATTATCTCAAATTCAGGTGCGTGATAAACGTAACAATTGGAGATATTTAAAAACTGACGATATTTGTAAACTATTTAATATTTATAAACAATACCCGAAGGAAACAGAAGAAATCATCACAAAATATGCAATAAAAGACAGGTTTGGTGATTATATATTAATAATCCCTGATAAAATAGATATAGAAATCTATCAAAACAACCCTGATTCATTTGAAAACGTATATGCAAAACGTTAGATTAAATATAAACTAAAAGGCGAGGAAAGCAAATGCTTTCCTCGCCTTTTAGTTATAATCATATTTTTATTCAGCCAATAATTTATCTGCAAGCGGTGATTCAACTTTACCGTTCAGAGTTTTGGAAACTTTTTTGATATTCTGTGCAAGTGTTTCCATCTCAGGAGTCCATACAAAATAGTCGGTTACATATTTTTCACCTCTATTAAAGTCGCCGCTTAATTGAACCTCAATGATTTCTTTCAGCATTTTTTGAGCTGTAGGAACCATTTTTTCAATATTAACATCAAGAACACCGTCTTTTGATATTGATATAGCACCTTCTTTTATGAAGAAATAATTTTGCATAACCGAGCGAACCCTGTGAGCCTGACTCATTTTAGGTTTTGCCATAAGCATATTATCCGCAGCATAAGTAACAATCATCTGCTCTTTTTGTTCCTTAGTGTACATGCCGGCATCTGTCAGAACATCTAGCATAGCAAGTGAAACCATATCTGCTTTATTTTCTTCGATTATTGACTTATATTTTCCCAAACCTTCAGTTCCCGATTTTGGTCCGAGTGAATGTCCGTTTTCATGACCTATTGTAAACCAGTGGTCTGCTTCATCATTGTAGTATTTATGGAGTTCGGGGTTAAGCATTGCATCAAGACGTTTTTGCATTTTTTCCCTTGCATCATCAGAAGTTATCAAACGAATTTGTCTGTGATAAACATTTCTTCTGCCGCCGTCCAGCATACTTACAGAAACTTTATCGTCATTGGGAAGATTTTCGGCAAGTGTAATAGCAGCTCTGTATTCACCCACATCACCGAATACTCCGACCAAATCAACATCAACCATTGTTTGTTTTGATTCTTTATCTGTCGAAATATTTTGCACATAACTGTTGTTAAGCGGCATGTTTTGAGCCATCAGGGGTAAATATTTTTTTACGTTTAGTATTGCATCAGTACCTTCCTTGTTAACAATTCCGACACGACCGCCTAAACAATCCTTTGAAACAGGAACGATTCCGTTTTCATCCAAAAGTTCTTTGAGCTCAGGGTTTTCAACAACAGATTCAGTCATCTCGTCAGAATAATTTTCTCTTGTTATTGTAAATTCTAACGGTGTATCCTGTAATGTTGCCCATTTTTTATCGGCATAACCGTCTAACATCGGATCTGCCGTTCTGAGCGCTTTTGCCTGTAATCTCAAATACTCGTTGAAATCTTCGTTCGTAGAAGTTTCGGCAGCTTTTTCAAGCTCAGATGCCATATATTCAAAATCTTCTTTAAAATAGTCAACGTAATCAGTAGATTTTAACTCGTCGCCATTTCTTTCTACAACAGAACGTTGATTTAATATATTTCTGACTTCTTCTGTTTTCCCTTCATTAAGCATTTTTATAAGAATTGTATGAAATTCTTCTCTTGTTAAATCTTCAGGATAAACTCCGATTCCCTTCTTCGGCTCAAGACCTTTTGCGAGTTTAATCATATTAGAATCTCTGTCGAGTGCAAATATACCTTTTTGTGCATCAAAAAGAATTTTTGTTAACTTTGCATCCTCATTACCTTTTGCAATTTCTTTTTCTAAGTATTCTTTGAATGCCAGATTGTTATGGTCATCAAGAATCATCTCAACCTTATCAATTCTTGCAGCAGCCTTCGTTAAATGTTTTAAAGCTTCTTTATCACCGTCAGAAAGTGCTGCATACTCAGGTGAATCAACCCCAAGCATCTTTTTGATTGTCAAATAATCTTTGTGTGTTCTTTTTTCAAGTTCTTCTCTGTCTAAACCTAATTCAAAAGAAGGTTTAGAAATACCTACATTGTTAATCGTACTCATTTTATTAAGCTCTCCTATCAATAAATCGGATTTATCCGTTTGAATATTATTTTCTTTTATATATTTTATACCATTTTTGTTAAATTGTACTCGACCGTTAATACTATTGGGTGAAGTTTTTCCGTTAATTCCGTCTGTCATATTAAATCCTTTTACCGTTCTTGTTCCTAAAAATAACCCTGCTGAAGCTACCAAAGGCACTCCTATTTTAACATATTTTTCGGCTTCTACCATACACACATCCTTTTTGTACTTATATATATAATTTAATAATAATTTTTTATCATAATAACGGTATTCATGCAACCTTTACACCATCAGGAACAAAGCTGAGATTGGAAAAAAACTGATAATTTTCAGGAAAATTAATATTACTTATGTCCTCAAGAATAAAGTATGTAGAACCCGAACCTGACATTATTGATGCCGGTAGTTTGGATTTAATATACCTTAATTCTTCATAGTCATCAAAAACAGCATATTCCAAATCATTGTATAAAAATTTTCTGATATCACCACCGTTATTCAAAGCCTCAACCATCTTCCCGGTATTATTATATTTCGGCTTGTATTCTTTTGCAGCATATTTTGTATATGCTTCTTTTGCGGAAATACCAAGACCGACAGGCTTGATTAAAGTAACCGGCATGGAAATAAAAGGCAGTCGTTCTACATTTTCCCCTCTTGATGTTGCGTGCAGACACCCGCCTTCAAGACATACATTCAAATCAGAACCGAGCTTTGCACATAGTTTATGTAAATCCTCTCCTGACAAAAGCTCACTAAATAATTTATTTAAACCAAACAATGTACCTGCCGCATCCGTACTTCCACCGGCAAGCCCTGCTGCTACAGGAATGTTTTTTTCTATATTTATCCGTAATTCGTAACCGCTCAACTTAGCTGTTTCCATATATAAAACGGCAGCTTTATAAACCAGATTTTTTTCATTATACGGAATCTCCGTACTATTTCCGGATAATATAATACTGTTATTTTCAGAGGGTAATGCCGTTATCTCTAAAATATCGTACAAGCTTATAAGCTGCATTATACTGTTAATATTATGGAATCCGTCATCACGCCTGTTTACAACTTCCAGTGTTAAATTTAATTTTGCCGGACATTTAATTCTGATTTTATCCATATAATAATTTTAGCATAAACGCATTTATTATATTAACTCCTCCGTTTGATTGTAGATTTCTAAATGATAAGGTTGTATAATATCAAGTATGCGGAAGAGGTTATCTATATTACTGGCAAGCCTTATGTTATTTAATACGGTTGTCTTTGCAGACACACCGTTCGAGGGTTATGCAGAATACAATGACAAATTTTTTAAACAGAATGAAGAATTATATACCGGTAAAACGGACACTCTTGACAGAAAAGATGTTATTGAAATGACGGTATCTCAAGTTCTTGACGGTTCATTTTCTCTTCAGGGTGATGAATTTTTTGCACAGGTAACAAGCGATGTTGTCGGTGACAAAGGAGTAATTGTGCCGAAAGGAACTGTAGCTCACGGAACAATCGTAGATATGGGTGAAGCTAAAAGACTTGGCAGAAACGGTTATCTTGAACTTTCTTTTGATAAATTAATAACCCCGGACGGTCGCGAAATAGATATTGAAGGCAAAATGTCAACAAGACTCCATCCGATAAAAGAAACCGGAAAAATAATTGCTACCGATTTAGGATATACAGCAGTGGGCGGAGTATGCGGAGGTTTCTTTGCTTTGCAGGCTCTCGGACCTGCCGCAGCAGTTGCTTCGCACGGCTGGACAATTGCCGGAGGTGCGGCTTTAGGCGGCACAGTCGGTTTGGGTATGTCACTTATCAGAAAAGGGAAAAATGTTTTAATATCTCCCGGCGATGAAATCAGGGTAAGGATTACATCAAGTATTGACTTACCTGTATATAAAGAAGATGCGCTGAAAAAAGAAGAACTTTTATATCCCGGTCTGGATATAAGAATTGCTAATATTCTTTATGAAAAAGATCCGTTCGGCGAAGCTAATACAATAACACTTTCGCTTGCAATTACAAACATGTCAAAAAAGACAATATCCGGTATGGACTTGGCCCTTATTAATGATTACAATTCAGTCTTTAACCCGTCAATTTTTGGCGATACAAAACTTATGTTTACACAGCTGAAACCGGGAGACAGATATGCAGGAAAAATATCATTCAGTGTTAACAACCTAAAAAGTTCTTACTGGCTTATGGTAAACGACAGAACAAAAAACAAACCACTGGTTAAAATTTCATTGGATAATGCATACAAAAATGTTTCCAAAGATGTAAAAAAACGTAATAACAGAGTAAACAAAAAGAAAAATAACTACTATAAAACAGACGATCCGTTTGATATCTAAAGTTTAAATATTTTTATAAATAAAAGGGGCGGATAAATATCCGCCCCTTTTTTAATATCTTTTATACCTTACGTTTGCGAGCTGCTTCAGATTTGCGTTTTCTCTTTACGCTTGGCTTTTCATATCTTTCACGTTTTTTAACTTCTGATAAGATACCTGCTTTTTGAATTTTCTTTTTGAATCTTCTTAAAGCGCTTTCGATACTTTCGTTTTCGCCAACTTTAACTTCTGCCATTTATATTTTCACCACCTTTATAGCATTTGTGTAACTGAAATCATATTATAACAACCATATTCAAAAAACAAGAGGGGGGAGTAAATGTATATTCGCAGATTCATGTTTTTGTTTTTTCAAGAGCATAAATATATTTATTTATTTCATATTTTTAAACGATACAATATCACGCAATATATATTAAACTAATAGTATAAATTTAGTGTCGGGTACTGTGGATTAACTTACGGGATAATATCATGAACAATACACCTTCAGGTATAAATATCGGAGATTTTGACTGCGTAAAACCTGCTTTTGGAAATAGCAATGACGGTTTTTGCCATCACACCAACAAAACTGTAGATTTTGATATCAACAAGGATATGACAACTGATGAAATTATAACGTTTTTCCCGTCTATATTTGATTCAAAGCCGGATATTATGTCAAATTCAAACAACAGCATTTTTAATTTCGAAAAAAAATTAGCCACAAACTCTTACGGTAAATATGGCAAAAACTTTGTAACCGATTTAACGGAATTTGTCACCGGTACAACTAAAATAAAGTAATATCAACCATATAAAATCACTGCCTGAATGTATGCTTTTACATTTCTTCACAATATAGCAATTCATGGATAAATTTTAACTTTATATATATGGAAGGTAAAATTTTATATGGAGGTTATTGTATGAATTTAGCATTAAGAAAACTGGCTATGATTGAAAAGGATTTTATTGCAAGAGAAGAAGCAGCAAAAATTGACGGCTACACTTCTTGTCCTATTGACAGAGATTTTAAAGAAAAAATATCCCGTGTACTTGACCAGGTAAGATATATTTAGTCATTAGATAAATTATTCAAATCTACAAAATGCTTAAATTCCTGATTGATTGAAATCAGTTCATTATAAGGTGCAACATTTGTTATTGTTCCGCCCTGCATGAACACAATTCTGTCAGATGCTTTTATTGTTGAAAGCCTGTGTGCGATTATAATCACAGTCTTTATTCCTTTTTGTGAAATTAAAAATTTACAAATATCATCTTCTGTCTGCAAATCCAGAGATGATGTTGCCTCATCAAGAATTAAAATATCGGGATTTGTATATAATGCTCTTGCAAGAGCAAGTCTTTGTTTTTGTCCCTGAGAAAATCCGGTTGAATCGACGAAACAAGGAGTATTTATATCTCCGTTAAAATTGTCCTTAATGAAATCATACAAATTTGCATCCTTCAAAGCCTGAATAACTTTGTTATCATCAACTTCAGACATACCATATACAACATTATCTTTTATTGAACCTGAAATAATGCTGTATTCCTGCGGAATATATCCTATTTTCAGGGGCTTAAATTCTGTCTTACCATTTACAAGAACCTCACCGTCATTTGCCGTCAACAAACCGGCAATAATGTCTGCAAGTGTTGTTTTACCTGAACCTGATTTTCCGGCAATCCCGATATATTCGCCCTTATGAATTTTCAGATTTATATTTTTTAAAACAGGTTTGTCTTTTTCATATCCGAATGTAACGTTTTTCAGTTCAATTGATTCAAAATCAGTTTCGTATTCAGTTTTTTTAAGTTCTTTGGTTTGATTCAGTCCGTACTCTTTACACAGAGATAACAACTCATTAAGCAACGGAATTGCTGAATACACACCGTTCAGGTTTACCTGAATCCTTGAAAGAGTCGGTGCCATTCTGAATACAGCAGAAACTATTATTGCGAAAGATGCTATCAGCTTTTGCGGTTCCGAGTATGTCTGTCCCATTATTACTGCCAACAGAACAAATAATAATATTATTATAAACGGCTCTGTTATATACGGAGGAACAAGATTTAAAAAAGTCTGCCCTTTGTTACTTTTAAAATATGCTGAAACGTCATCTTTGTAACATGAGAAGAAAAATGCTTCATTTCTTGCAACTTTAACTGATTTCAGGTTAATGAGTGTGTCATTTAGCCTTTGATGAAATGCAAAAGAATTTTTATTCATATCATCGGAAAGTGATTTCATTTTAGGTTTAAACACTTTATTCTGAATAAAAATCAAAACAAATGAAAAAATAACCGTTACTGCTGTAGCCAGAGGAAATTTTATAACCAAAAGCAGCATCAGCAATATAAAAATGAAAAAGTTAACATTCAAATTCTGAATTCTCAGTATATAGTTATTAATAACATTGGGAACTATAAAACTAAATATATTTTGCTTATATGCAAGCGGAATTTTTGAAATTTTTATAAAGTCCTCGGCAAGAAAATACTGCATTAAACTTATGTTAACTTCTCTCTCAATTGACCTTGTCACATGTGCCTGTATTTTTGTATATAAAATCATAAACAGATTTTTTAAAATAAACAAAAATACAATTAATACACCTAAAAATACGGGAGAATTCCAAAATTCACCGTTGTAATCCTTATTATCAAGAAGACGCATAACAAAAGGATAAGTTAGTGTAACTCCGCAAAGTTCTAAAATACCGGCGAAAAAAGAAAGAACCGAATAACAATAAAAAGACTTTCTGTTTTTCGGAAAATATTTAAAAAACAATAAAAAATTTTTCATAACTACATATTACATTAAAAAAATATTAATATCATTAATATTTATCCTATTATATGTTATACTGTCTATGTTAGGATTAAGAGGAGATTAAGTTATGTCAAATCCCATATTAAATGAAAAAAACTTTAATGAACAGGCAAGGGTGTATGAAGGTGCATTTATGACTGTTAACGGTACCATACAGGTAGCGGTATTTTTAGCATTAATTCTGGTTTGCACCGCAACATTCGTATGGTCAAGATACAGCAGCGGTTATATGGATATCGCAACAATGCTGACCGGTGGCGGACTTATCGTCGGTATAATATTGGGATTTATTATAGCATTTACACGCAACAAGTATCTGGTACCGATATATGCTGCTGCCGAAGGATGTTTTATAGGCGGGACTTCTGCAATATTTGAATCACAATATCCCGGAATTGTAGTTCAGGCAGTTGCCGGTACTTTTGCAGCACTCTTCATGATGCTTGTGCTTTATAAAATAGGATTAATAAGAGCTACAGAAAAATTCAGAAGTGTTATTTTTATAACAACAGCATCTATAGCTGTAGTATATTTAGTTGATATTATCGGAAGATTGTTCCTGCATTTGCATGTCCCTGTTATCAATTCGGCATCACCGTTTGGTATATTGGTAAGTATCGGTATCACTGCCGTTGCAGCATTAAATCTTATTATTGATTTTGATTTTGTTGAACAGGGCGAACGTATGATGCTCCCAAAAGACTATGAATGGATTGGTGCATTCGGTCTTATGGTTACACTTGTATGGCTCTATCTTGAAATTTTAAGACTGTTAGCTAAATTGAACAGCAAAAGATAATCCGCAGGGTTTCAAATGAATTCAGGCTTGTTATTTAGTTTATTTTTTATTACAGGAGCTGTTTTATCGGCATTTTTATTCGTTATTTTGTTTATCAAAAAAGAACGTGAAATTGCCATGCTAAAATCTCAAATCACGTCACCGGAAAATTTTCGCAAACTTCTGAAAGATGATTTTGCTCTAATTGCAGCACAAACAATCAAAACAGAACAGGAAGACATGAGAAAACAAAACCGGGAAGCTCTGGAAGAAAAAATAATGCCGCTTGCAAAAGAACTGAATGAATTTAAAGAAAAAGTTGATAAATTTAATATTTCCGGTGTTGAAAATACAACCAGAATAATTGAACAAATAAGTTCCCTAGAAAAAAACAGCAAGAATCTGGAGCAGGAAGCAAGAAATCTTACACAGGCACTTACCAAAAATCAGAATGTGAAAGGTGCATACGGTGAAGAAATTCTTGAAACTCTTTTACAGCATGCCGGTATGCAGGAGGGTATTCATTACAAAAAACAATACTCGACAACATCAGAAAATCTAAAGGATGAAACCATACACAATATCAGACCTGATGTAATAATAAATATTCCAAACAACAGGCATCTCGTTATTGACTCAAAAGTTACACTTTCAAGCTACATCGATTGCATAAAAGACAGTACAAAAATAAAAGACTTTAAATCAGAAGTAAAATCAAGAATTCACGACTTAGCCGGTAAAAATTATCAAAATGCCGCTAACACAAACCAGCCTGATTTTATTCTTATGTATCTGCCGATTGACAGTTCAATTGCCTTGTTATACGAAGATAATGACATTATAAATTATGCCTACCAGTCCAACGTTATAATAGCGGGAACATCCTCTTTGCTTGCGATTATAAGACTTGTAAATCAGCTTTACGCACAACAGAAACAAAATGAAAATGTACAACAGATTGTTAAAGCCGGAACAAATTTATACGAAACTTTTGTACAGTTTTCAGAAGAATTAATATTAATTAAAAAAGAGCTGGATTCTCTTTCACAACAATTTACAACCGCAATTAACAGATTTAACAGAACAAATAAAAATAAGCCGAGCATGTTTTCGCAAATTAACGAACTGAAAAGACTCGGAATAAATTCCAATAAAAATATTCCGGAAGATATTTTTGAAACAGCAGAGGGAGTTTTAACTAATGACTAAAATTTTGGTTATAGATGATGACACAGCAATAAATGAATTGATAAAGGTAAATCTGGAGTTACATGGATATCAGGTTGTTCAGGCATTTAACGGTATTGAAGGATATGCAAAAGCAAAACAAGAGGAGCCTGCTCTGATTATTCTGGATGTAATGATGCCTGAAGTTGACGGATTTACCGTAGCACAAAGGATTCGTCAAAATCCAGAACTTACGGAAATACCCGTTATAATGCTGACAGCTCTTTCACAACTCAGCGACAAGGTTAACGGATTTAACTTGGGAGTGGATGATTACCTTACCAAACCGTTTGAGATTGAAGAACTTCTTGTCAGAGTAAGAGCATTACTAAAAAGAACCAAGCAAATACCAAAATCTTCCGCTGTAAGAGAACTGTTAACTTATAAAGAAATAACATTAATGCCTGAAACATACAGTGTAAAAATTAATGATAAAGTACAAAAACTTACCCCTATAGAATTTGATATTTTTAATCTTTTATTCCAAAACCACGGCAACATGGTTTCCGGAGCAAAACTGCTCAAGGAAATCTGGGGATATGAACCTGATGATAATGTTGAAACAATCCGTGTTCATATAAGACATTTACGTTCAAAAATAGATAAAATATCCGATGGCAAACAATACATTGAAACTATTTATGGCGGCGGTTATAAACTCAATGTGTAAAGTTTTGTAACGAATCGTTTAACATGTGAAATTGCATCCGTTTGAAATACTTTATATATACATAAGAAGTAAATGTATATAGTAAATTAAGATGGAGTAGTAAAGAATGGCCGATGCGTGCTCATGCATTGCAATTCCCGAGGAATTGCAGAAATTTCAAAATAAACCAAAAGAAATAGATATTGGCAGCACTACACGAGTTATTGCAAACTTTGGAGTCAAGGTCATAAAAAGTGACGGTCAAATTGACTTCGTAGAACATTACACAGATTCAGGGGATTTACTGAAAAGAATTTTCTATGACGGCTCACTGTTAGCACATATAATGTACTACCGCAAAAATATCCTGTATGAACAAGAAGATTTTTACGAAGGCAAGGTAACAAGAAAACTGAGATTTGATGAAAGAGGAGATACTATTTCAACAATCTCGTATATCTATAACCGAAATGACCATATTGTCAGCATACAAAAAACAATAAAACGAGAGTCTTATAAAGTTGAATACGGCTATGACGAATTAGACCGCATTAACAGGCGAAGGTTGTTTGTAAACAACACTCTGGTAAATGAGCAGCATTACAGGTACGATATTCTTGACCGTATAGTAATGTATCGGGATAATAATCAAACCATTAATGTTAAAGAGGTCGGTTCTAACCGAAAACTTATCAGTTATGTTATACAAGATCGAATGCATAATGACATTTACATATATAACCTATTTGAAAATGACAAATATTCCAAAACAGAAATTACACTGAACGGGCATAAAATGTTTGTCAGGGACATAAGTTATGTCGATAATGCAATGTTACGTAAACCATATACAAGAGAGGATGACTTAGATTTTATGATGACAAATTTATTCAGACAGGAAGACGCACCTGTAAAACGTCAAGATGAAGATTCAAATGTTACAAATTTCAAATTGAACAACTGCATGCAGAGACCGATTTTACCGATCTCCATCAGAAAAAGTCAGTTGCTTTGCTCCAAAACAGGATTCTAATTTTCCTGAGTGAGCATACCCCCCTTTTACACTATAACCTTTTACAAATATAAAAAGTTATAGTATAATAAACTTGTAATTAGAGTTTATCAGGAGGGTTTATGAAAGAAGAATTTACAACTAATGCAAGACGCTGGTATGACAAAGATCCTGTGTTATCTTCTGCCATGAAAACACTCGAAGAATCTGATGATGAAACACAAATTAAGGTTGCTCTAAACCTGATTAAAATTATTACCGAGCACCATTTGTCAAGCACTGAATATGAATCTGTTGAAGATATTGTTTCTGCGACAGAAGATGTTCTTGATGATTCTAAGCATGGTCGTTGGTATGATTTGGACGGAACTTTAAGAACAGCAATCAGCTTGCTTCAAAATTGTCCTGAATCTACAAGAAAAGTTATTGCAAAAGAGATGGCTAAAAATGTCATTGAAACAATAAAAAAAGAAGATCAGGATGACATTGATGATGTTGAACTTGATATTCCGGAAGAATAGCATATAAATTATGACTTGGAATTTTCCCCGTTAGTTTGACTGTATTTTAGGCATTATTTATCGCTTCAGAAGCCTGATATGCGGTTGACCAGGCATTCTGCAAATTAAAGCCGCCGCAGAAACCGTCAATGTCAAGAGCTTCACCTATTATATATAATTTAGGGTTATTTTTTGATTCCAATGTTTTCGGATTAATCTCTTTTAAATCGTATCCACCCGATGTTACGGTTTCTTCGCCTTTATTTGTCCCTGAAATATCGAGATAAAAATTATGGATTTTATCAGAAATATTATCCCGTTGTCTGCCTGTTATTCTGCAGCCTTCTGTCTCCGACAAATCACCTGAAGTATATTCTGCAAATCGCTGGGGAAATATCTCCGAAAGTATATTTTTTAACATCTTATGCGGATTATTGTTAAGTTTGCCCTGAAAATCAAACTCCCCGTCATACAGATTAAATTGGAGCTGATAGGGAAAATCTTTTCTTGCATTTACCGAAGATATTTTATAAACAAGAGGACCTGATATTCCAAAATGCGTAAACAAAATATCTCCCGTAGCTTTTATATCTTTTGAATAAACATTTTTTAAAACAACACCCGACAGAGTTTTTATATTTGTACGAAGTCCTGTCAAAGAGGGTTTGAAAGGAATTATATTATGTTTAATTCCCTCAAGTACGGTTCCGCCGCCTGTTGCAATAACAAGATAACGGAAATAATATTCAGCCTTGTTTGTTTTAATCTTGTACCCGTCATTAACATGAGCGGCAGATATAACTTTTTCTCTTACAATCTCTGCATTAGCTATTGAACTTAAGATTTTTTCTCTGACATCTTTGGAACTGTTTGAAGTCGGGAAAATTCTTCCGTCTTCCTGAGTATATGTTTTTACCCCAAGATTTTCAAAAAGAGTAATCGTATCTTCAGTAGAAAATTTCGAAAATACGGAATACAAAAATTTCTCTCCTCTCGGATAATTTTTGGCAAGCTCTCTAAAGTCATACTCGGCATGGGCAAGATTACATCTGCCGCCGCCGGTAGGAATGAGAGTCCCCAGAGGCATTCCCTTTTCAAAAATAGTAACTTCACAGCCTGACTGCAAAAGATAGTACGCACAAATGCACCCTGAAGCCCCTGCACCCACAATTCCGACATGTTTATTTTTTACCACGTTACCCTCTATGATTTAAGATATCAAGACCTGTCAGCCTCTTGTACCATACAGAACTACCTGCTCAGGATTTTCAAGCTCATCATATAATTCTGCAACAGTCTTATTAAAAAGCGGGTGTACAAAATCCTGTGCTATTTCCAACATCGGAACAAGCATGCATGCTCTCCTGTGGAAAAATCTGTGAGGAATTACAAGTTTATCCGTATTAATCAATTTATTATCATAAAATAAAATATCTATATCAATAGTTCTGTCTGTATATGGCCGCTGACCGCTATGTTCTCTGCCAAGCTGTGATTCAATTCTCTGGATAACAATTAACAGTTCCTCCGGTGAAAGAGATGTTGATATCTGTACAATTGCATTAACAAACCAGTTTGGAGAATCCATTTGCCAAGGCTCTGTTTCATAGAAAGAAGATGTGGACACGATACTTATATTATTTGTAGTACCGATAATCCCTGCCGCCTGCTGAACATAGCCGAGTCTGTCACCTAAATTTGAACCTAATGATAAGAATACTGTTGCCATATTTTAATTTTACAGTTTATAGTATTTTTTTGTCAATTTGTTACTAAACTGCAATTATTTGCCCCATTCTTCAACTCTTTTTGCAATAGTATCAAATCCTGACAAAATACCTAAATTTTCCGGCAAAATTCCTTTGGAATAATATAATACCGGAACCTGTTCTCTTGTATGGTCTGTTCCCGGTACGGTAGGATCACAGCCATGGTCTGCTGTTATAATAAGTAAATCATCTTCTGATATTAACGGGAGTATTTTCCCGAGATATACATCAATCTCCTCTATTGCTTTCCCATAACCTACAGCATCATTTCTGTGACCAAACAACATATCCGTATCAACAAGGTTTGTAAAAATTATTTCTGCCGAATCGTCCGTTATATTTACATCAGAATATTTGATTTTATTCAAATCCAGTGTTCCGTCGAGTGCTTTAATCGTCAGTTCAAGACCTTCTCTGTTAGAACCAGTATGAATAGCATGGGTTATACCTGCTTTTGAGAATATATCTTCAATTTTTCCTATGCCGATAACCTTTTTCCCTGTGTCTTTGTATCTGTCAAGAACCGTCTTTTGCGGTGGTGCCATTGAATAATCACGTCTGTCTTTTGAAATCCTTGTCGGTTTTCCGTCAATAATTTTATATGGACGTGCAATTACCCTTGCGACATTGTAATTACCTTCGTCAAGAAGTTTTCTTGCAATTCTGCACCACTCATATAATGTCTCAAGCGGTATCATATCCGTATCGAGTGCTATCTGGAATACACTGTCTGCGGATGTATATACTATAGGAAATTTTGTTGCATGATGTTCATCATTAAGTTTTTCGATTATTGCAGTTCCGCTGGCGGGAATATTTGCCAATACTCCACCGCATCCTGTTTCATCTGTAAATTTATCAATAAGTTCTTTCGGGAATCCCTGCGGAAATGTGGAAAACGGCTTTTCGGAAATAAGCCCGGCAATTTCCCAATGTCCTGTTGTTGTATCCTTTCCTTTTGATTTTTCTCTTAAAATACCGTATTGAGCAATCGGAGCATCTGTTTTCGCAATTCCTTCATAATCGCCTAAATTGCCTAAGCCCATTTTTTCAAGATTTGGAACTTTAAGACCGTGATTAAAGCTGCAAACATTTTTTAGGGTATTACATTCCGGAATGTCCCCAAAATCAGCACAATCACTCATTGCACCACATCCCATTGAATCAATTACAATAATAATTGCTCTCTTTTTTCCCATACAAACCTCCTGATTAATTCTAATTATATCACGATTGTTAAGAATGTAACAATATTAACCGTTTGTGAAATTCTTATGATTTATATACTTTTATATATATGTAAGAACAAGATGAGGATAAAAATGTCGTCAGAAATTTGGAACATTAACATATCCGCACAGGATTATTATAAGAAAGTCGAAGAAAATGTACCTGCACATTCTGAAGTGATTGCTGTTAAAGTATTGACAAATACTTGCGAAGATATGAGTGCAGATTTTGACGAACTGTTAGAAGATGAAAATAATTATGAAATTGAGCTTGATTCTTTATATGACGAATTTGATAATTTTGAAGAAAGTTCCGAAGATAAAATAAAAACTTTATTATCTGAAATACAGATTCTTGAACGAAAAGAAAAAGACGGAACAATAACAGAAGAAGAACAAAAAGAACTTGATGCAAAAAGAACGGAATTCCAAAGCCTGAATGCAGAAGTACAATCAAAAACAAAAGAACAAAGTGATAGCATAAATGCAAAAAGTGAAAATATCAGTACAGCAATCAAAGATATTAGCACAAAAGAAAAAATGGCTAAAAATTTCGGTGAATTTTTAATTGAAAAAGGTACACCACTTGCTGAAACCGAAGTTTCCAGCGGTTTCTTCAAAAAATTGTTCGGAAATACCGGTGCAGACAAAAAAGAAGCCGGTGACAATGCTCTTAAAGCAGGTAATGTCCTTTTAGGCAAAGTCAGAAATTCTATAGCCAACAGTTCGGCAATTGAAAGAGCAAACAGAAAAGTACAAACAAATTAATATCCGGTTTTCTATAAGCCAATATTACAACAGCTTTTAAATCCTGAAATATCTCTATTTTAGGATTTTTCGTATTTTAATACTAAAATAAAATATTTCGTGATATTATAATCCTATACAATTATAGGAGAACGGCTATGCAAGCAAGACGTGCAGCAAGAGAATTGGCACTTATATTATTTTCTCAATTTGATAAAGAAATAACAAAATATTCAAGCAAAGATTTTGAAGATATTATGGTTAAATCCGTCAGAATTCTTTCAAATTCTGCAATGGAAGAATTAAATTTAACCGTGGGTTCTTTAATCGATATAAAAGAATCACTGGATTCTTATGAAGCAGAACACGAATCAAATTTATCCCGCCCGATGGGTGCAAAAAACAAACCTGTTCAAATTCCGATGACAGATGAAATGATTAGCAAAGTCGATACAATGATTGACGTTGCGGAAAAAGCTATTTTGGCATTGGAAATTGCTGAATTTACAACTCTTGAAAATCAATCTGAAGTTAAAAATTATACTGTGGATATTGCAGAGCAGTTCAAAACAAACCACAAAACAATTGATAATGAGATTCAGAAATATTCTAACGGGTGGGATATATCCAGACTTGTTAAAATTGACAAAGATATTTTAAGAATTGCTATTACTGAACTTCTTTATACAAAAGGAGCTCCTGTTAAGGTCATTGTTGATGAAGCTGTTGAACTTGCAAAAAAATATTCAACAGAAGATTCTTCTTCTTTTGTAAACGGAATTTTAGCCAAAGTTATTGTTGAAAACGGTTTAAAGGGCTAAAGAGAAATCCGTATATACTTGTCCGGTTAAAGGCAAATGGAACTTAATTACACAATCTTTCTTTGTGTACGGGAATTAATAAATATGTTCGACTTTTTCGATAAATTAAAAAATACAGTAACAAAAACCGCACAGGCTCTTGTCGGTAATGTTGTTGATACGGTTGCCGAGGAGGAAGAATTTTCTGAATTCCTGCTTGACGATATGGAAGACATACTGATTAGTGCAGACTTAGGTGTTGATTATGCCGCAGAGCTTGTTGACAAACTGAGAAAACAAGACAGGATTAAACCTTCTCAGGTTAAAGAGTTTTTACGTAACGAATTTATAAAAACCCTTGAAACAACGGGTTCTTCCGAGTTAAGTTACAAAGAAAACGAATTGAATATCTATTTTATAACCGGTGTAAACGGTGCAGGAAAAACTACCCTCATAGGAAAACTTGCATACAAATTTAAACAGGAAGGAAAAAAAGTCCTTATTGCTGCCGGCGATACTTTTCGTGCAGCAGCGGAAGAACAGGTTGATATCTGGTCAAAGCGTTCAGGTGCCGATATTGTTAGACGTGACAAAGCAGATCCCGCATCTGTCGTTTATGAAGCAATCCAAAAAGGAATAAATGAACATTATGATGTAATACTTGTTGATACAGCCGGACGTCTGCAAAACAAGTTTAATTTAATGGAAGAACTTTCAAAAATTAAAACTGTTATTGATAAAAATGCAGCAGATTCACTGAGAGAAAGTATTTTGGTTATTGATGCCAATACAGGACAAAACGGACTTCAGCAGGCAAAAGTTTTTAAAGAATGTGTCAACTTAACCTCTGTTGCACTGACTAAACTCGACGGTTCTGCTAAAGGTGCAATCGTTCTTGCAATAGCTAAAGAACTCGGATTACCTGTTAAACTCGTCGGTGTGGGCGAAAAAATGGAAGACCTAAAAAACTTTGATGCAAAAGAATTTATTCAGGCTATATTTGAGGGTTAAAGGGTTAAAGGGGTAAATAAATATAGGTTCTTCATTTTTGAAACAAAGAAAATATTATTTTTAACCAACATAAATAAGATACAAAGAACTATTTTATCTGCTCTAATCTACGGAGAAGATATCTTTAATATCTTCCATAGTAAGTGACTTAGTAATATTTCTGTCAATAGAAACAACACTGTCAACAAGGTCACGTTTACGACCTTTAATCTTCTGAATTTTTTCTTCAACCGTATTTTTGGTAATAAGTCTGTAAACAAAAACTTTTTTAGTTTGTCCGATACGATAAGCCCGGTCTGTAGCCTGGTCTTCTACAGCAGGATTCCACCACGGATCGTAGTGGATAACATAGTCTGCACCTGTCAGGTTCAAACCTGTACCACCGGCTTTCAGACTGATTAAAAATATCGGAATATTGTTGTTATTATTAAAGTTTTCAACTGCTGCCTGACGGTCTTTTGTTTTACCTGTTAAGTATTCAAACGGAATACCCTCTCTTTGCAGCCAACCTTTAATAATATCAAGCATATCTACAAACTGACTGAACAGAAGAATTCTGTGTTTTTCTTCAATAATCTGCTGAATCATACCCTTCAGGTATTCAAATTTACCCGATTTCATATCGCCTTTAACATGTTCTTTGTCGTATAAGCGAGGGTGACAGCATATCTGACGCATACGCAATAAAGCTGAGAAGATTGACATTCTGCTCTTTTCAAGACCGTTTTGTTCAATGCTCTTGAACAGTTCTTCTTTTGTACTGTCGAGAACTTCAAGATAGAAGTCACGTTGTTCATCTGTAAGTTCGCAGTATGCCATGTTTTCAACTTTATCAGGCAAATCTTTTGCAACATCTCGTTTCATACGGCGTAAAATGAACGGGAAGATTTGAAGTTTCAGTCGTTTTTCAACTGTCTTATCCTGTCTTTCCATAATCGGTGTAACATAGCGGTAATTAAATTCCGCAACGTTAAACAGGAAGCCCGGCATCAGGAAGTCAAACACAGACCAAAGTTCTTCCAGTTTATTTTCAATAGGAGTACCCGAAAGTGCCAGTTTATGGTCTGACTGAAGCTCTTTAACGGATTGGGCAGTCTGAGATATTGCGTTTTTGATATTTTGAGATTCATCTAAGATTACATATCTGAATTTGTACTTTTTGAGTTTAGCAATATCACGCCGTACAAGAGCATAACTTGTAATAATAATATCGTAATTCGGAATTTCTTTGAATAATCCTTTTCTGTCAGCACCTTGTATTTTTAAACAGGTTAAATCAGGTGTAAATTTCTGAATTTCATTTTCCCAGTTAAATACAACGGTCGTCGGTGCAATAACAAGAGTAGGCATAGGTCCGTCAACTTCTTTGGCTTTTTGAAGAAGTGTAAGAGCCTGCAAAGTTTTACCCAAACCCATATCATCAGCAAGGATTCCGTTCAAGCCATACTGGTACAAGAACCACAGCCAATGGAAACCTTTTGTCTGATATTCACGGAATTTTGCCTGAACACTTGTCGGAATTTCAACACCTTCTGTTGTAGTAGAGAATGTAGAAATTTGTTCCCAGAACTTTCTGAATTTTTCAGACATAACAAGTTCAAACCCTTGGTTTTGAAGTTCAGTAATTAAACCTACACGATATGTTTTAACCAAGAATTTGTTTTCGTTATTTCTGTATGCATCAAAAGAGTTAAACGAACGCATTATTGCATAAATATTCTGTGCCGGATACTCAACAAAACCAAGACTTCTCACTCTGGCATATTTTTCACCGCTCTGAATCGTTTCATATATTTCATCAAAGTTAATAATTTCTTCTCCGATTTGTCCGTATAACTGAATTTCCATACTGTCAATTGATTCTTCGGAGAAGTCAATTTTTGCACACATCTTGAACGGTTCTTTTAGGAGTTTAAAGAAGTTCATATCATCCTGTTCTTCAAACTTCCAGCCTTCGCCTGCCTGTTGAATATAATAATTATAAAAGTCTATTGCATTTTCTTTTTCCAGTGCAAGGTTGTTTGTCTGCATCGGAACAAATTTACAAGCCAGAAGCATATTGTAAGCCATTTGTTCATGCTCATAATCTCTTTTAATCCAATAAACCAAATCCTCTTTTTCACTTTTCACGGAAATGTACGGTGATTTTTCTTTACTCTTTGAATAAGGAACTTTTACACCCGAATAATCAAATTCAAGGGATGCTTTCAGGGACTGGTCATAGTCAATACCCATTGTAACAACATTTACGGGCGGCTTGTGATCCATCAATAAACCGCTTATATTTTCGGCAATTGTTACAGGCATTATTTCCTGAAGATGCGGAAGCTCCTCATAAACAAATTTACCTCCGTCAGCATCTTTAAGGTCAGTGAATGTTGATTTAATTATACTTTGAGGAAGTTCATTCATTGCAATATTAATCGGGAAAATTATGTTTTTGTATCTTCCCCATTTAATTTGGCGTGAAAAATATTTAATCTCCTCAAAAGGATATGTTTCATCCTTGTCCGGTCTTGTCCAGAAAAGTTCAAGAACAATATTGGTTCCGCCGTTAATGTTTGTTGTTGATACGTCAAGGTTCAAATTCCATACATTATCGGTAAACTGTATTCTTTCTTTAGTTTTTTCATCCAAAACTTCTTCAAGCTCTGCCATAAGCGGAAATACCGGTGCAAATTTTGTTATCGGGATATCATACCAACCGGCTTTTTTATCCTGTTTTGCAATTTTCAGCATTACCTGAAATAGAGCAATTTCGTTCTTTTGAGCATCGTTGAGTTCAAATCCCGGAGTAACTTTTTGAATTTCTATTAATGCCCGTAAAATACCTTCAAGAGAACGAACTATTTTATTTGTCGCTCTGTCTCTGACTAAAATAGAGAAGAAATTCTGTCTTCTTTTAGGATTAAAGTGGAATATATAACTGCCTCTTGCCGGTTCTTTTAAAGCTGTATCGACATCGGATAAGTCAGCTTGTATTCCGTTCTTTTCATAATTCCAACGGTCAAAAGCACCTTCTTCTATAGCCTTCAGAGCGATTGCAACAGAATGTTTACACCATTCTTCTTTAAGAGGACAGTTACATCTTGCCTCTATTTTGTTTTTCTTAAAAATTAAATCAGTAACATAAAAATCCTGATAATTACCTTTAACTTTACCCTTAAAAAAGTTTTTTTCGGAATATGCTTCAAGAATCATATCCTTTTGGTAATATTCATACCCGCGTCTCCAGCTGCCGGGAGTCGCATTGTTTTTTAAGAAATCATAATTAAATTTAAACTCGCCCATACTATCTGAGGTACTCTTTCAAGTTTTGTATGTGTAATAATTAAATGGCAATTTCTGTGCCACGGGAAAGTATTTCAGAAAAAGGTTAAACTAATGTATTATACCTTATCCAAAACTCCCAACCTTATATATAATTATCTCATACAACACGATTATTTGCAATAGGGTAGTAAAATTATCTTAACATCATATTGAAATCATATTAATGTGATGATACACTCCATGATATAAGAAGAAAAGGAGTATAATATGATTTGTTTAACATCACAAAAAAATGACGCTAAACTTATAAGTGAAGCATTAAAAGTTTTGGGAAAAGAGAATTTAGCTCTGATAATCCACGGAAGCAGTTTTCCTTCCGCTGAGGGAGAAGATACAGGATTCGGCTCATTCAATTCGGATGCCGGACATTCTCTGATAGATTATGCTTCCGGAATTTTCAATGCCCTCCAGTTAGGACCTGCTGGAAAAACAAAAAGTTCTGACTCATCACCATATACGGGAACTATTTTCTCAGGGAATCCGCTGTTTATTGATTTGAAACAATTAACAGAAAAAAAATGGGATAAAATTTTATCAGAAACTACTTTTGAAAAAACAGTTTCCGAAAATCCTAAGCAAAACACAGGAAGAACCTGCTATTCTTATATTTTCAATGCACAAAATAAAGCACTGAAGGAAGCATGGGAAAACTTTAAAAATTTAAAAGCAGCCAAATTGAAAAAAGAATTTGAAAGCTTCAAAAAAGAAAATGAATTTTGGCTTGAAAATGATTCACTATATGAAGCTCTTTCTATAGAAAATAATAATGATTATTGGTATATCTGGTCAAATGATACCGATAAACGTTTATTGAACCCGAAAACAGCAGAAGAAGAAAAAGCTTTTTCAAAAAGAATTAATGACATAAAGAAAAAATACAGCGATGAAATAGAATTTTATAAGTTCTGTCAGTTCGTTTTAGAAAAACAAAATGAAGAAACGAAAAAATATGCATTGTCTAAAGGAATCAAAATGATAGCGGATCGTCAGGTTGCTTTTTCTGACAGAGATGCCTGGGCTTACCAATCATTATTCCTTGACGGATGGTTCCTTGGATGTCCGCCGGATTATTTCTCAAAAGACGGTCAGGCTTGGGGATTTCCTGTGATGGATCCTGAAAAAATGTACAACGAAGATGGTTCCTTGGGAGAAGGCGGAATCCTGATGAAGAATCTCTATAAAAAAATGTTCAAAGAGAACCCGGGTGGTGTTAGAATTGACCACATTGTAGGTTTAATTGATCCGTGGGTATATAAAGCAGGCAAAAAACCAATGTGCGAAGACGGTGCAGGCAGACTATATTCTTCTCCCGAACATCCTGAACTTAAAAAATACGCAATTGCAAGAGAAGAAGATTTAGACTGGACACTTGAAGCAGACAAAGAAAAAAGAGTTAAATCTTTAACGGATAAACAAATCGAACTATACGGCAGATTGGTTGAAAAAATAGTTATTGCTGCTGCAAAAGAATGCGGACTTGATAAAAACGCAATCGTTTGTGAAGACCTCGGAACATTAACAAATCCTGTTGATGCTGTTATGAAAAAATACGGTCTGCAAGGCATGAGATTAACTCAGTTTGTTGTTCCCGAAAAACCGGCACACCCATACAGATGTAAAAATATTACCGAAAATGTATGGAATATGGTTGGTACTCACGACAACAATCCTATTGCAACATGGGCAGAATCAATGATTAATACCCACGGAGGATATTTACACGCAAAAAATCTTGTTGAAGATTTATTTGCAGATGCTGATAACAAAGACGATATTATTGTTAAGTTAACTCAGGACAAAGAATATTTAACATTTATAAAACTTGTAGAAATATTTGCATCTAAAGCAAAAAATGTCCAAATATTCTTTACTGATTTCTTCCAAATACAGGAAACATACAATACTCCGGGAACATCAGGCGACCAAAACTGGTCACTCAGACTGCCTAATAATTTCCGTGAATTAAATGCAATCGACCTTCAGGCAATCCTGAAACAGGCAATTCTGTCGAGAGGTAAAGAATTTGCTGATAAACACTCAAAACTGATTGCAAAACTGTAAATTAAAATTATAAATAGAGGGTGCAGGTTAAAGCCTCACCCTCTTTATTTATATTATACCGGTAGTTGGAGATAAGTTCTGGTGGAAAATATTTTTAAGAATAAATATAAAATAACACTATTTCTGGTTATTTGGGCAGGCATAATTATAAGAACAATACTTTATATTCAAAACCCGTCACTATGGGGAGATGAAGCAGGACTTGCTTTGAATACAGTTAATAAATCATTTTCAGGTTTGTTTGGAGAATTGGACAATTTACAGGCTTGCCCTATAGGATTTCTGATAGTTTCCAAAATATTACTGAAAGTACTTTCTCCTGATAACATGTTTTACAGAGATTTGATTCTGAGATTTCTGCCGTTCATTTCGGGAATTGCAGCAATTTTTGCATTTTGGTATTTTGCAAATTTATTATTTAAATCCGATAAGGCAAAAATTTTGATTTCAGTATCAATGGTATCATTACTTCCGTTACCTGTAATATATTCTGCACAGTATAAGCAATATTCAACCGAATTGCTGATTTCAATAGTACTGCTTACGGTTTTTTATAAACTTATTAATACGGAACAAAAGAATTTATTATTAAGCAGTTTTATCATTGCACTATCTCTCTGGTTCTCATATTCTTCCGTATTTATAATAACATCCGGATTTTTGGCTCTTTTTATAAAAAACAAAAAAACGGCAATTAAAGCTGCAATACTGCCATTTTTTAGCGCATTAATAATATTTATTATAAACATGAAAGCTGTATTTAATTCCACATATCATAATATGACAGATTCACTGATAAATTCTTGTGCTTTCCTTTCTCCTTTCCATCCTTTGCGTATTTTTATGCGTATGGGAGAAATTTTTGCACCTGATACTTTTTTATACAGCAAAAAGTTAATACTTGTTCTTGCGGGAGTTTTAACAATATATTTTGTAATAAGGTATTTTTTTTCAAAAGAAAATTTATGCAACAAAATACTGTTTTACTTACCGATAATTCTTGTTTTAACAGCATCATTTTTGCATATATATCCTCTCTGTGCAAGACTTATGTTATTTTTATTGCCGCTTATTATAATATATATAGTCAGTTCGACAATAAAATACGACAACATTGTAAAACTTGTTTTACTTGCAACGATTATTATTTCGGCAACCTCATATAATTATCATATAAAGTATTCTTATGCCAGAGATATTGTTCCAATCTTGCAAAATAAATTACAAAATGCTGATAATTTTATCTACGATTATCCAAATAATGAATACAGATATTATGCAAAAAATCCTGCTATGGTAAAAAGTAAACCTCAAATTCCTGCAGCATGTGCAACAGAAACTCTTGATTTCTGCAGGGAATATATGAATAACCTTCCAAAAGGAGAATATTATTTTCTTTCACATAATTATTATGTAAAACAAGTTCTGGATGATGAAAATAAATTCAGAATAATTGATGACATTAATCTCGGGTATATTCCAAAAGAAACAAAAGTTGTACACTTTGAAGTCAGATAAAAAAAACGGATGCTTTAAAAAAGCATTCGTTTTTTATTTGCTCCCGGCGAGAGTCGAACTCGCGACAGACACGGTTTAGGAAACCGCCGCTCTATCCTACTGAGCTACGAGAGCATATATTCATTTTATTACTTAATAAATTTATTGTAAACAATAATTAAAAGTGATAAAATAGAAAATAATGAAAGAGAGAAAGAAAAACATTTTAGCAATCCTGCCGGTTAGTATTGGCGGCAGACTTACTATGAGCAGCATTATAGACGGTTTTAAACAAAACGAATGCGGTGTTACTGTCTATGATGAGCTGTTTGATAAGGATTTGAATAAAGTTTTAAAGAAACAATATGATTATATTGCCGGATATGATTTTTCCGGATTAAAAATAAAAATTGATAACAAATTGGAACTGCCGTCTATAAATTATTTTTCAGATGATATAAGAAGTAACACATCCGGTCCTGATTGGGAAAAATACATTCCGTATCTTGAAAACGATGACAATTATACTTTTTATTGGGACAGACAACTGACTGAATACGAAAATTTTAAAAACATATTCTACCTGCCGCATTTTGTCAATTTTAGTATTTACAAAGATTTAAAAATTGAACCGGAATTTGATATTATGTTTGCCGGCAGACTGGACACAAATTACAGACTGGATTTTTTTGAAGAACTGGTTATGAGAATGCCGCACCTGAAAGTAGCATGGTACGCAATTGATAAGCACTACAAAGATGCAAGAGAACGGGCAAAATACCCCGAAATACTTGATTTATGCTACATGGGATTTATTGATAACGAAGCTGATATGGCAAAAGCTATTAACAATACTAAAATTGTATTTAATATGCATTCTCAGGGAATAAGCTCGCTAAATTACAGAACCTTCCAGACGGCAGCTTGCAAAAGACTTATGATAAGCGATTACCGTGATGAACTGGCTTTATTTGAAGGTTATATGCCATATTATGAAGACATGTCGGATTTGATATTTAAAATTGAAAGCTATCTTGAAAATAACGCAGCATATAAAAAATTGACGGAACAGTGTTATAAAATTGCAAAACAAAGCCACAATTCAAAAGATTGCGTCAGATATATGCTTAAAGAAGTTAGTTCAAATAAACTCATAACAGCTTAACGCATTTGTTACAATTAATTAATATTTATAGACAGCAATTTTTATTTGAAATAAAATTATAATATGAGGAGTTGGAGAGATAGATTAGTTGCGGGATTATTTGCGGTCTGTTTGGCTGCATTACCTGTGTCGGCTGATGAACAAGAAAACACGCAGAATATTCAAAAAGTTAACACTCAAGTTGATTTGAGTGGATATGTTGCATCGTTACAGAAAAAAATTCAAAAAAGCTGGGTACCGCCTGAAGTCATTGAACAGGGACATGCTGTTGTTATCTTTAAATTAGACAGAGACGGAAATGTTATTCATTCATATATTAAAGAAAGCTCCGGCAACAATTTGTATGACATATCAGCTATGGAATCTATCCAGAAATCATCACCGTTTGCATCTTTTCCTGAAGGTTACAATAAAGAAACACTTACGATGCAATATGTATTTAACTCATCAGTTGTAAGCAAAGACTGCATAAGAGAATTGATTGAAAAAGCCGACAGATATGTTAATTCAAATAACCAATTGGCTTTGAAATACATTGATGAAGCAATAAATACAATTCAGGGAGATCCTTCCGCATATTTTTTATATGCACGAAGACACAAAATTAATAAACTTCTTGGAAATAATGAAGAATCAGCAAATGACCTTGCTGAAAGTAAAAGATTAAAAGCATTATATGATACTCAACGTATTAATAAGTGCAAAGAAGCATTATTGGCAGAAGAAACCCCTTTTGCATATTTTACGCTTGCAAATGCTTATGAACTTGCCGGTGACATTGATAATGCACTTTATAACATAGATAAGGCTATCAGCATGACAGATCTTAATCATTCTTATAAACGTTATCGTGCAGAAATTATAATGCGTTCCGGAAAATAATATAATTAAAAAATACCCCAGAATGACAGCACATACGATTTTAAACATGCTCTGCCATAAAATAGTATATAATTTATGGTAAAAAACACGCATAAATTAAATCATCAAAAGCAAAATAAAAGGGTGCAAATGCACCCTGAAAATCCAACTATCACAAATCAATATATTAAATAAAATATTTTCATACTTCGGGGTTTAGGGTAAGTACATAAGGGTAACTTGTGTGTTTTCCTAATATCTCCATCCCCTAAAACTCTTTTATTAAAGAGCCTTATTCCAAAGTGATTCAGTAAATTTGCCTGCTAATGTAGCATTTTCAGATGACAAAGCTACGTTGCAAGGAGCAAAAACTACTACACTGTCACTGATTTTTTGAACAGTTCCGTGGAGTGCATGAGAAGCACCGCATACAAAGTCGATTGTACGTTGTGACTGTTCTTTATCAAGTAAATCCAAATGCAAAATAACTGTTTTATTTTCCATTAATTTTTTAACAATCTGAGCTGATTCGGAAAATGCTCTCGGTTCAATGATATTTACTTCATTTGATTTATAAGGATCTGAATCCTGAATAGGAACAACTTTAGTATTTCTTCTGCTTCCGGTAAGCTCTGACGGTTTTGAAACCGAAGTTTTTGTTGTATATATTGCATCTAACGGACTTTTTTCTCTTGCGTCCACAGCAGCATTACCCTCAGTCTGATAACCGCCGCCAAATCCAAACGGATCACCATCTACATCAGGACCAATGTCCTCTCCGCCGTTAATTGTATCTTTCAACATTCCTACAAAATTTCTGAATCCTTCTGAAAATGCCATTTTTCCTCCATATATCTTCTTTACTTAAATAACTTTCTGCCAATTCTTACAATTGTCGCACCTTCTTCTGCGGCAATCTTATAATCATCACTCATTCCCATTGAAAGTTCGGGAATAGCAATGCCAAATTCTTTTTCAAGTTCATCTCTGAACTTTCTGATATCCGAGAACAAGAAATGAAGTTCTTCATCTGAAGCCCCGTAGGGTGCCATATTCATAAGCCCCAGCACCTCAATGCCGTCTAATTTTAATATGCCTTCCATATCCTGCATTAATTGTTCTTTTGAATATCCGGACTTTTGTTCTTCTCCCGCATTATTAACCTGTAATAACACCTTCTCTCTCTTATTTAACGAACAAGCCTTGTCTGATACAGCCTTTGCAATTTTGTAAGAATCTATTGAATGAATCACATCAAAATTTTCAACGACTTTACCAACCTTGTTGCTTTGCAGATGCCCGATAAAGTGAAATGTGCAACAATCCCTAATCTCTTTTGGGAGAGCCTTTATTTTCTCAACAGCCTCAACAGCTCTTGATTCAGCAAAATCCCTTATCCCTGCATCATATCCTGCTTTTATTGCTTTTAGTCCGTAATACTTTGTTACTGCAACTATTTTAATGTTATAATGTGCGATTTCTGTTCTGATTACGTCAAGGTTCTTTTTGACAAATGAGCTATCGATTGCTATATCTTCGCCCCAGCTTTGTGATGGTATCAACATTTCCCCTCAACCTCAGTTTAATTATATACTACTTGTCATGACCTATACAAATCTTGATTTGTAACAACTTTTTTGTTTTTTTTCATCATGCCGAAACCCATGATTTGCATGGATTTCAACCATGTTATAATTGTTAAGTTTTGTTAAGTTTTCATAGTTTTGTTAAGAACTTGACATGATTTTTCATGCTCGGGGCATGCACATGGCATGCCCTATTCGCATATCAATTTTTGTTATCATCAACTCTGTATTTCAGAGCTTTTCAAACTATTATTGTCCTAAGTATGCAAGTGTTTGCATTACATCACTTGCTGTTGAAAATACTCTTGAGTTCATTTGAATCATACGTTGTGCCATAATCATGTTTGATAATTCTACTGCAATATCAACATTTGATTCCTCGTAACCGCCTGACTCAATTGAACCGAATGCCATTTCACCTGCTATACCATAGTATATTTCACCTACATCAGGTCCCCATTCCCATAAGTTATTATTTAACGAAACAAGACCTTCCTGGTTAACCATTGTTGCAAGCTCCAGTGCGAAATTTGAATTTGTAATCGCAGAACCTTCTGCCGTAACATCAGCACCGCTTATTGTTACACCTTCAGGAGTTGTGTACTTCCACTGTAATGTCTGTGCTTCATCAACATACTGTGTCAAAACAGAACCGTCATTATAAGTTGCAACTATAATGCCGTTTTCGTCAATTGCCGTACTTTTCAGTGAAATTGCATTTGGATCATTGTAGTTAATCATGTCCTGCAAGGTAACAACTTCATTCAGGAGAGAAGATGTCGTACTGGATGCAAGCCCGGTTTCCGCAAGGAAGTTACTTGTAGTACCGGTGGGTGAAAATTCCATCGTATATGAACCTGCGTTTGTATAGGAAATAGCACCGTCTGATGCACTAAAAGTTATGCCATAAGAACTTAATGCACTGTTAAAATTACTTACAATAGCTGAAACCGCCTGATCTCCGGTTGGAATATCAACCAAAACATTTGTAACATTTCCGCTTGTATCGGTTAAATCTACCGAAACTTTACCTGTAGTGATACTTGCATTATTCAAATCAGATATCTTAACAGATGAAATATTCGGGTCACCTTTAATTACCGCAAGCATATTTTTAGGAATTTTAACCGTCTTATCAGAGCCTGCATTAGAATAAATAGATTTTGCACCCATAACCTTCATACCGCTTTGAGTAACAAGGTTTCCTGCAGAATCAACATTAAAAACACCATCTCTGGTAAAATATTGATGTCCGCCGGCATCCTGAACAACATAAAAACCGGTACCCGAAATCATTGTATCCAAATCACGACCGGTTGAAACAAATGTTCCGCAGTCAAAGTTTCTTGTGATACCTGATACTTTAACACCGAGACCGATTTGCTTGGGGTTTGTTCCGCCGCCGTCTTTTGTTGCCGCACTTCCGTATGACAAGTTATGCGAATACAGTGTTTCAAATGTCATATTTGCTGTCTTGTAAGCAACTGTGTTAATATTTGCCACGTTATGTGCAATGACATTAATCTGGGATTGACCGGCATTTATACCGGTACTTGAAGTGTGTAATGCTTGTGACATTTTTTATTCCTCTCTAAATCTGGTTTGTGTTTTTTATTTTTAATTTTTTGTTTACTTGATTATCTTATATATATTATTTTTCTCTGATAGATACTATATTTTCTATTGAATAGTATTCACCGTTAACTTTTATTTGACCGCTTCCGCTTTCAAAGCTTGCTTCTGTAACATTACCGGTTACGATTGTCGGATTCTTAGGATCATTTTCGTTCGGAATTTTTATTGTTACATCTTTGCCAATCATTGAAAGTGTCTGTGTTATCTCTGAATTTAACATCATATCGTCATACATTGCGTTTATGTATTTTGCACAGTTTTCAAGTCCGCTGTTCATTTGCGTCATCTGTTCAAGCGATGAATACTGAGCAAGCTGAGAAAGCCACTGAGTATTATCCGTCGGTTCTGTCGGATCTTGATTTTCTAGCTGTTTTAACATTAAGGTTAAAAACGTATTGCTGTCATTCTTCATGCCGGTTGTTCTTGCCTGCTGATTCTGCACCTGTGCTGTTTCATTTCTCATTGCCGTTATTTGGCTTGTTATTGTTGACATTGTCCTCTCCCACTATTTTTTCTATACATTACCATTACTATAATCAAACATAAATTGTTCGAACTGCTGTTCCTTTTCATCATTCTGATGCTTATTGCCCTGCTGCTTATTTCCGCCTCTTGAGCCTTCCTGTTCTGTCCAGTCAGACGAATTATCCTCCGACAAAAAAGCTTCCTCTAGTTTAATATTTACACTATCAACTGCAATTCCCTGAGAAAGAAGATTCCCTTTTAAACCTTCAAGCCCCCTCATAAGCATATCTTTCGCTTCCTGAGTTGAAACCGTAAACTGAGCCATTAATCCAGCTTTTGTATTCAGCAATTGAATATTAATTTTACCTAAACTTTCGGGATTAAGTATCATTGTTAGCTTTGAACCGTTGTTTAGATTTTCAAGCTGCTTTGAAATCTGCTCAATTATTTTGCTCGGACTTGCCACATCCGTTTTTTGCATTTCCGGTTTTACAATTGATTCAAAAGCATTTGCTGATTTTACATCGCCCTGAATCATAACTTTTACTACCTGCTCCTGAGGAGAAGTATTTTGCATAAAATTTTCACTGCCGAAATCTGAAGCTGCTGTTTCTGATTCAACAATTTCAAGTTTCAAATCTTTTACAACTTTATCCTCAATACTTGTTTTGGCTTTTTGTGCTTCTGCTTTGATATCAGTATCTTCTTTTGCCGAATATGTTGACGGCATGTTTTTAATAATGTTACTGTCAAATTGCTTAGCATTTGAATTTACGGTCTGATTGTTCAAACTGATTTCTTTTTCGTTGTTTTGAATTTCATTTGAACTTTCATTTTCTGCCAAAACCTGCTTGGGCATTTTAATTTGTGATTGTAACAACAGTGTTACTGCCGGATTTTCCAGGGTATTTAGTTCTTTGTACATAGTTGGAGCCTCTTCATTTATATTATTTTCTGTGATAGTTTCATCTGTTTCGTTATCTTGGATTAAATTTTGTGATTGTGTATTTACTTCATCTTCCGTAAGAACTTCTTCTGTTATGGTTTCTATAGCTGCTTTTAAAATAACTTCGCAAAGATTTGCCGAATCTGTAGAATTATCTTTATTATCGGTATCATTTTCGTTTGTTAATTTGCTGACTAAATTTTCCTTTCCGGATTCTTCATTTGACAGAGCATTATTTGTATCAACCTCAGCAGTTACAATTTTATTTTCTGTCTGTGGTTGTAACGGAATACTGTTATACGTATCCTTTGTATGATCTGTTTGTTTGTTATATTTATATTTATCCTGTAATTTGTTTGCACAATCAAAAATTTTTGAAAAATTCGCACCGGAATTTATACCAACCTTATCTTTAAGGTCGAATTTTCCTTCCTGAATAATATTCAAATTATTTAACAATGCCTGTGTCATACTTATAACCTGAACCTTGAGGATGTAATATCATCAATCTCTTTCATCTCTGCATTCAAAAATTCCTGATAATATTCCTTTTCCTGCTTTTCTTTAAGTTTTTTTAAAACCTCTACATTTTTATGTGCTTCAAGAACTTCCTGTTGTTTTTTCTCCAGAATAACCTCGGTATTTGTGATTAACCTCTGCTGATTTGCTGCTTCCTGTGCAAGTTTTATGCCATAGTTTCTGTAGGATTCAACCTGAGTTACATCAAGAGATTCCGAAGAACACAACTCTTCTAGTTTTATTCGGTTTTGGTCTTGGTTGGCAAGTATGGTTTGGAGTTTTCCTCTCTGTTCATTCAACACTGCCAGAATTTTTGCCATCTCCATTTGTTTTGCTTCAAGTTCTTTTTCACGCAGATCCAGAACCACCTGCATACGAAACCTGAATTTTTTCAATTTACCTACCTCATCCAAGGGTACAATTAGTACCTCTTACACTTTACATCATGTTTTTAACTTCTCCATCATATAAATGCAGTATTTTAAATTTTATAGTATAATTTTTATATGGTTAGATTATTTGAAGATGATGCAGCAAAAAAAGTAGCAAAAGTTATATATGCGATTTTCCACATGCAGGAGTTTTTTACGCATATAAAAAGTGTAGACTTTCCGGAAGTTAAGCCTTGCATATATGCAATGTGGCATTGCCACCAAATGTGTGTTTACGGTCATCCGGAAATCGGGAAATTGAATGTGCTTGTAAGCCGCTCAAAAGACGGAGAAATGATTGCTGACGTTATAGAACACATGGGGTTTAAAACAATCAGAGGTTCCAAGGGAAAAAAGGGTGCTGTTGAAGCCTCTATGCAAATGATAACCGCACTTAAGAACGGAGAAGATTGTGCCATGATGGTTGACGGTCCGAAAGGTCCGGCTAAAGTTGCAAAAGACGGTGTTATTAAACTGGCAAAAATGGCAGGTGTTCCTATTGTACCTGTCACCTGGTTTTCAACAAATTTTACCTGGGTAAAATTCCCATCATGGGATAGATTAGAAATGCCTATATTTAATACTAATCTTATAAATTTATACAGCAGCCCTATATATGTATCAGAGGATGATGATATAGAGGAAAAAAGGCAAGAACTTCAGACCGCACTTGTAAAATTAGATGAAACTGCTCCGGTCGCATATAAAGAGGTATATCAATGGGGATTGTGGAAAAAGAAAAGGTCAGACTCCTCGCAATTCAAATGGAATCCATAATTGGCGAGTTTGACTTAAATATTGATACGGTACAAAATTTATTAATCGCAAATCTTGAAAAATATAAAGCTGATTTTGTATTTTTACCTGAAGTATGGACTGTCGGCTGGTGTCCCAAGGTATTTACAGACAGTGCTGAAACCGTTGAAAATTCTAAGGCTGTCGCTATGCTTAAAGACACAGCAAAAAAATACAATACAAACATTATCGGCGGCAGCTTTATCAGACGTGAAGGTAATCACTTATATAATACCTGTCCCGTAATAAACAGAGAAGGAGAGATTACCGCTCTTTATAACAAAAATCATCTTTATTCATATTACGGAGATAATGAGGGTGATTATATTACAGCCGGGGATTTTCCGGTAATTGCGGAACTTGACGGGATAAAAATCGGTATTACTATATGCTACGATATAAGATTCCCGGAAATATACCGAGCATACCGCAAAGCCGGAGCTGATATTCTGGTAAACATGGCTGCCTGGGGCAAAACAAAAAAAATCCCCTGGGACAGTATGACAACGTCACGTGCAGTAGAAAACCAAACATATATGGTCGCTCTCACTCAAACAGGGCTTTTGCTTGACGGAAAAGAAAATCTCGGTCATTCCATGATTATTAATTATGAAGGTAAAATTCTGGATGAAATTGAAGAAATAGAAGGCGGTATTTATGCTGAAATTAATTTACCGGAAATGTATGAATACAGAAGCAAATGTACAATTTTAAACGATATAAAAAACAGTTATGAGGTTAGGGTTTTATGAAAAAATTTATTTCTATACTTATATTAATGACTACTATGTTTTCAACTGCTTATGCAAATGGAATAAGATCCACCATTTCTAATATAATTGAGGATTCAAAAATATCAAAAAATGCAATCTCAATTTCAATTAAAAATGCAGACACCGGAAAAACAGTTTATCATCTTAATGACAAAAAACTGACACCGCCGGCTTCTGTACAAAAAGCAATTACCATTATTCCGATTGCAGAAACACTCGGAACGGAATATGAATTATCTACCAAATTATATGCAAGAGGGAAAAACAGCTACGTTATAAAACTCGGTGCTGATCCTTATTTGTCATTTAAAGATTTAAAAAATCTTGTAAGCAAGATAAACAAAGAAAACGTCACCAAAATTTATATTGATGACAGCATTACAGAGAAGAAAGACTGGGGCGAAGGCTGGCAATGGGATGATGATTTAAACCCTCTCATGCCGAGATTTAATTCTTACAATCTGGATAATAATATTGTAAAAGTTACCATTATGCCGACAACAGAAGGTCAGCAGGCTGCAATAATAAATCCGTCAAAATATCCGTATGCTTTTTATAACAACATTATTACAGGAAAAGAAAATAATGTTAAAGTTGAAAGAGATTATGATTATCATTTTAACAAAATCATCCTGACCGGAACCATTAATTCATCATATACTATAACAATACCAAATAATAACCTGAGAAGATATTTTTATATCAGACTAAAAGAAGCACTTGCGGAAAACGGAATATATTTAAAAGAACCATTCACAACCACCACTTTGCAAAACTCAGATGTTTTTATATCGGAAGTTAAGCACCCTCTGAGCGATAGTATCAGCGATATTTTAAAGAACAGCAACAACATGGCAATAGAGTCGCTTTCAAAAATTGCAGCAGCTGAAAAATACAAAAAAACGGGAACTGATACTGATGCCGTAAGATTATTTGAAGAATACTGCGCAAAAAGGGGAATTGACTGTTCCGAAATCAAAATTGTTGATGCCAGTGGTGTTTCAAAAAATAACCTTTTGAATGCTGATTTTATTTCCGAATACTTAATTAAAAACAAGGCTAATGCTTTGTATGAAAAACTTCCTCATTCGGGAGAAGGAACATTAGCTAACAGAATGATTCCGCTAAAAGATAATCTCAATGCAAAAACAGGAACTTTATCAGACATAAGTTCTATTGCAGGATTTTTAACCACAAAAAGAGGAAATCATTACGTTTTTTGTATTATGATTAACGATCCGGCTTCAACATCATCTGCCAAAAAAGTCCTTGAGGACTATATAATAAGAAAAATGTATTTGGACATGTAATTTTTAAAATGACCGGCTAATTTTTTCTTTACAAATCCGCTGGTTTTTAATACGATAGAGTAAAACGAGGTGTCTGATGACAGATAATAAATATAAGCGTGTGTTATTGAAAATAAGCGGAGAAGCTCTGCTTGGCGAACAACTTTTTGGTATTGATCCGCATCCTGTAGAAATGATTGCAGATGAAATTCGTTCTATTTATGAAAGAGGAGTTGAAATAGCAGTTGTTGTCGGAGGCGGAAACATATTCAGGGGCATGAAAAACAGCGCAAGACTGGGCATGGATCAGGCATCCGGTGATTATGTCGGTATGCTTGCAACAGTTATGAATGCCGTTGTTTTGCAATGTGCTTTAAAAAAGATTGAGGTAGAATGCAGGGTTCAAACAGCAATTGCAATGAACCAAATTGCAGAACCTTATGTAAGACACAGAGCAATTCGTCACCTTGAAAAAGGCAGGGTAGTTATTTTTGCGGCAGGAACCGGAAACCCGTTCTTTACAACAGATACCGCATCAGCTCTCAGAGCATCGGAAATCGGTGCAGATGTAATGCTGATGGCTAAAAACGGTGTTGACGGAGTTTATACCGATGATCCGAAAACAAACCCTGAAGCAAAAAAACTTGATACAATATCTTATGCCGATATTATCAAAAAAGATTTAAAAGTAATGGATACATCTGCTTGTGCCCTTTGTAAACAAAACGGTATACCGATAATCGTTTTTGATTTCAAAGCACAGGGAAGTTTAGTAAAAATACAAAACGGAGAATCCGTAGGAACATATATCAGTTAAAATTACAACACCCCTCGTCCGACAGGAGAGGGACAGAGCAAGAAATCAGTTTCTTGCTACAAAATTATAAAGGAGAAAATTATGTCAGATGCTCTTGATGAAATGTTTTTATTTGGCGAAGAAAAAATGGAAAAAGCAATAGGACAGTTAAAAAAAGATTTTGCTTCCGTTCGCACCGGTCGTGCTAACCCGGGAATTTTAGACAAAGTTATTGTTGAATATTACGGAGCACCTACACCTATTCGTCAAATGGCACAAATACAAGTTTCGGAAGGAACCACTCTTGTAATAACTCCTTTTGATAAAAGTATTTTAAAAGAAGTCGAAAAAGCCATAATAAAGGCTGAAATTGGCGTTGCACCGAATAATGACGGAACATGCATTCGTTTAAACTTCCCGCCTCTTACAGAGGAAAGACGCAGAGAAACTGCTAAAGATGTCAGAAAATTCGGAGAAGATATGAAAATTGCCGTCAGAAATGCAAGACGTGATATGGTAGATTCTCTTAAAAAGATTGAAAAAGATGAAAACCTTCCCGAAGATGCTGTAAAAGATAATCAGGATCAGATTCAAAAATTAACCGATAAATATGTTGGAATTATCGACTCATTGGTAACTGAAAAAGAAAAAGAGGTAATGACCGTATAATGAATATTCCTAAAAGTATAACCAGATTAATTGTAGGACTTATAATAGGGTTTACCGCTTTATTTGCAATATTGCTGGGCGGAATTCCGCTGACTATTATGGTATTGATAGTTGTTGTCCTCGGTTCAAAGGAATATACTAAAATATTAGAAAACAAAGGATTTCTGCCAAGTTTTAAAATCATTATTGTATCAAGTTTATTGTTTGCGTTTATAGCATACTTTAACAGGCTTGATTTAGCTCCTATTGCATTTACAATATCAACATTTATGGCATTTATGTGGGTACTTTTCAGAGGCAAACAGCCATATATCGCAAATGTTGCAACAACAATTCTTGGCTTTGTATATTGCGGTTGGTTTCCGCTCCATCTTTTATTTCTGCGGGACATAGGATATGATGCTACGGTTTTCAACGGATTTATTAAAACAAACCCGTCACTGGAAGGTGCAGCATACGCAATATTGCTTTTAATAAGTGTAATTCTAACGGATTCATGCTGCTACTATGCAGGTTTGCAGTTTGGGAAACATAAATTGGCAGAAGTTATCAGTCCGAATAAAACAATAGAAGGTGCTATAGGCGGTTCTGTTGCTTGTATGATATTCTGTTCGGCATTTGGGATTATGGTTTTCAACTTACCATGGTACCATGCATTAATTTTGAGTATTCTGATAACTGCTTTTGCTCAAATCGGCGATTTGTGCGAATCAATGATTAAACGTGATGCCGGTGTAAAAGATTCCAGCGACATTATTCCCGGTCATGGCGGTTTTTTGGACAGAACTGACAGCTACATACTAACCATACCCGTTGTTTATTATTACCTTGAATTTTTTGTAAAAAATAATTTTCTGGATTTATTAAAAGGGTTATTCTGATGCTTGAAAAAATTTTTGGCGAAGGCGACAAAGAACTTATCAAAACAGCATTAACTCACCCGTCATTTACAAAAGAAAACAACTTGCCCGATATAGAGAACTATGAACGTTTGGAATTTTTCGGGGACTCTGTTTTAAAATTATTTACGTCAAAATTATTATACAAATTATATCCGGAATCTCCTGAAGGAGAACTTTCAAAAATACGTTCGATTCTAGTTTCAGATGCAATTTTGGCAAAAGTTGCAATTAAAATCGGACTTGATAAATTAATAATTTTGGGAAACTCGGAAGAAAAACAGGGCGGAAGAAAGAGAGAGTCAAATATAGCCTGTTCTCTTGAAGCAATATTAGGAGCATATTATTTCAGCGGACAAGCCAAAAACATAGAAAAATTTATTAATGACTATATTATTATTTATGCGGAAGATATCGATAAACACTTTGAAAAATACAACGCAAAAGATATATTGCAGCAATATACTCAGGGACAGGATAAAACACGTCCTGAATACATAGTAACTTCCGTATCAGGTCCTGCACACAAACCGGTATTTCAGGTGAATGTTATCTGGCAAAATGAAATATTAGCAACCGCTGAAGGCAGTTCAAAAAAAGAAGCCGAACAAACCGGTGCTTATGAAGCCTGCAAAAAACTCGGCATAATTGAATAATTAAAATTTGATAACTATATACAATGTTACAGTAAATGCCATTGTGAAGTCGTTGGGTTAAAGCAATCCGGTTTATTATTAACTGTTATGGTTCAATCAAAATATACTAACCCCTACCCCTCTTCTAAAAGAGTTTTTTCACCGTATGCAGTCAATCTGTATTCCGAACTTCCCACAACACCGGTTAAATCGGGCAGACATTCAATATATTCTCTGTTTATTGCTTCCTGTACAACACTATGGTCAAGAATTATTGCAATGTTCTGCATAAGCTTTGCATTAAGTTGTTTTAGGGTAAATCTCGGTTTTTGTTCATATTGTGTAAAATAATAAGCTGTCATTAAAAGATAATCAATTTTTCTCT
This sequence comes from Candidatus Gastranaerophilales bacterium, assembly GCA_016280955.1. GTDB lineage: Bacteria > Cyanobacteriota > Vampirovibrionia > Gastranaerophilales > Gastranaerophilaceae > CAG-196. Next base: position 76,820 of record JAEEHV010000015.1, read on the forward strand.
CTACCTTTCTTCCGCTTATATAGTTCAGAAAAGCATTATCTTTTTTTATGGAAGGACTCGGCTTAAAAGAAAGCTCAGTCTGTGATGAGTTCATTGTTCTGTCTAAAATACTGTCAAATACCCCCGGAGCATCAGTATTCTCTGCAACATAACCGGAATCAGATGTTTCATTATCCTGTTTTGGAGAATAAAATACATCCAAATCGTTTTGTGTTACCGGTTCTTTAACCGTTTCTGCCTGCTGTTGTTCAACAGCATCTTCTTGAGGTAACTCCGGAGCAGAAACACGTTTAAGCTGTTCATCAATTTTTCTTTGAGTATATTCCTTTGCGGCATTCACCTGAGAGCTGTCCGTATTTTGTACGGCAGCACTTTTTTGTTTTTTTGAATATGCTGCTGCCTGACGAACCCACTTCTCAAATTGTTCAACAACTAAATCCTTGTCTGTAGTTGACAAAGATAATTGAAATTTTCCTTTTGTTGCTCTAAATGAATAAGTTGACATAATTTAATCCTACTTCTCCTGAAGCAATTCATCTCTCCATTTGTTAAGCTGTTCCTCTACAAATTCCAAATCATCGGATTTAAGCTCAATCTCAATATCACCTTTTTTCATTTTGAATACATATTCGTGCATATATGCTCCTTAAACTGTTTTGCGATAAAGTCGGCAATAAAATAAGTATTTACTCCCCTATTGTTTTCAGTTTACTCTAAAAAATTATAACTTGCAAGTATTTGATAATTTTAGAGAATATTATAAACAATTTTTTGTATTTTCGTGATTGATTATTTATGATATTATAAACTCAAAGAGAGTGAGTAAATTATGTTCGCAAAAAAACAAACCAATATGGAAATGGAAATTGTTGAACAAACAAAAATAATTCCATATATTTTAGTAAGATATATTAACCCTGAAAATGGCGAAATAAAATTAAATTTACCTGAAAATATCAGGAAAATTGTACTTGTTGCAAGCGGTTCTTCATATCATTGTGCAAGATTTGCGGTTGATTTGCTCGAAAAATTTTCCGGAATAGAATCAAGAGCTATATATTCAAGCGAATTTTTACTCAAAAGTGTTATTCCGCACGATGAAAATACACTCTATATTTTTATCACGCAATCCGGTGAAACAAGTGACACGATAAAAGCTGCCGAAAAGGTAAAATCATCAACATCACTTTCAACTCTCTGCATTACAAACAATGAAAAATCAACCATTTGGAACCTTTGCGACTACAAGGTCGCCTGTTTTGCAGGGAAAGAAAACGGAATCGCAGCAACAAAATCTTTCACGTCACAAATGCTTTGCCTGATTTTAATATCACTCAAACTTGTGGAAAATATTCATGGACAGGGTGCAACTAAAGCATATAAGGACTCCCTTATTCACCTTCCTATTATCTTGGAAAAAGCTTTGGCTGCAAGAAAAAAAATTAAAGATTTGGCTAAAGTATTGGCAAAAGAAAAAAATATTATTATTACCGCTGACGGAATATCATATTCTCTTGCCAAAGAAGCTGCTCTTAAAACAAAAGAAACTTCGTATAAAAATATAAGTGCAGCAATTTTGGGAGAATTTATGCACGGTCATGTTGCAGTATTAAACAACAAATCTGCCCTGTTGTATATTGCAGTTGATAAAATATCTGAACGTTCAATTTATAATCTTAATAAAATTAAATCTGATTATAACCCGAAACTTATTATTATAGGACCTTCCGACACCCAATTAAAACCGGATTGGAATATTAGCATAGACTGTGAAAATGAGATACAGCAAATGTTTGCAGATGTACTTATCTGCCAGCAGTTAGCATTGGAGATTGCATTAAAACTGAGAAGAAATGTTGACCATCCTAAAGGTTTACATAAAATAGTTACAGATAATGCCTAAAAAAACCATTAGGCATTCGCCTAACGGTTTTTTCAATTTTGTACTAATCCGATAAATTACGAAATCTCTGTTATTCAGCAGCTTCTTTTGATTTATATCTTGCTTTTGCATTGATAGCATAACAGGTTGCATAAAGTTTTTGCGACAGCATAAACATATTTTTCTGAACCTCTGCAACATCGTTCATTGCTTCAAGCATCTTCCTGGGATCAACCATTGATTCCATTGCTTCATGGTTATCCACTTTTTCGTCTGCGTATTTCTTTACGAGTAATTTATCGATGTAATCTCTAGCTCCGACAGCCATGATAAATCTCCTATTCCTATTTTTCCCTATATATTTATAAAAACCGTTTTTATTAAAAAATTGCTATTTCTGAAATAAATGTTAAGGAATTGTTACAAAATCTGAATTTTTATAACTCCAATAAAAATAGCGGGAGCAATCCTTGCTCCCGCTTTTTTATTATTAATTATCTATTGATCCTGAAATAATCTGCCCCAAAAACCTCGCGGAGAATCACTTATCGTTACCTCTTCCAAAGGTATATTAAGTTTATCACCCGGCAAAAGTTTTGCTGCATCATAATCAGTATTTCTGCCATCAGCCGTTGAACCCGGTTTTGCACGCTTTTCTATTACCTCTTGGTTACCATAAGGTATTTCACCTTTGTTTACTAATACACCGCTTGCTATACCAAAATCAGATTTTATTGTATCTAATGTCGGATTTTGAGTAAAAATTCCGGAATCTTTAACTTTTAATATTATATATTTGCCGTCTGAAGAAGGTTTTAAATCATAGTATTCGCCAAAACCATTCTTATTGGCAAGGTCAATTTTCTGCTGTGCTGTTAGTCTGCTCTGTCTGTATTTTTCGGAATCCTCCGGAATTTCTTCATCTTTGGTAACAAAATCAACAGTCATTGTATAACCGTTTTTAAACTCAATTGTTACCTCTCCTTCATCCATTTTTGGGGTAATTTTTTCTATATACTGTTTGTATTTTGTGTGGACGCTGTTAATATTTTTTAAATCAGATAATTCTAATACATTATTGGTACCTGCCAATGCGGTAAAAACATCATAACAAGCATCCTCCAAGTACATAGTCTTTTTTGTAGCATCCTGCGAGAAAAAACTCTGAACCTCGGTTCCTCCTTTGTGTGACAAATCAACCCTTACAAGTCCTTTTGTGGTGATATCTTTTGAATCGCAGTTCGCTGCTACATTCCAAGTTGCCATAAATATATCTCCTTTTTTGATATCCTCGTATATATACTAAGTATTTCATCTTTGAATAATTGCCTTTTTTAAAAGCAATTATTAAGAATTGTTAACGAGAGGGTAATTAAAAAGATTTACAAACCAAGTGAAGGAGCAATTCCGATAAATGTTCTGACTAAATCCGCATCCCACTGCGAACCGGCACCTTCTTCCAATATAGATATGGCTCTTTCTATATTCATACCTTTTCTGTACGGTCTGTCGCTCGTTAATGCGTGATAGGTATCCGCAATAGCAACAATTTTAGCAGCAAGCGGAATATTTCCGTTAGAAAGCCCTTCCGGATAACCTTTACCGTCAATTCTTTCGTGGTGATATTTTACAATAGGTATCAAATCTCTTAGTGACGGGTTTGGCATAAGCACTTTTTCAGCACCGATTGACGGGTGCTGCTTCATAATTATCCATTCCTCATCAGACAAAGGTCCTTCTTTTTTAAGTACGGTTTCCGGAATACCGATTTTTCCGACATCATGCAGTAATGCACCGAGGCGAATTCTTTCAACTTCTTCCTCAGGAAGATTTATTGCCCTGGCAAGAGCTTCAGAATAATGTGAAACTTTTGCGGAGTGGTCTTTTGTATATGGATCCTTAGCATCAATTGCACCGGCAAGAGATGTTGCTATCTCAAAAATTCTGTTACCTGATATGTCTGCGTGGTCGGTATTAAATTTGGCAAGAAGTTCGTCTTCAAAATTTATACCAAGCTGAGAATGCCGTTTACTAATAACCTCTGCGTACGATTTAAGAGCAACTTCATCCCAAAAACTAAAATCTGCAGAACTGATAATTGCAGACATGCCATCTTTATAGCCTTTTGCTTTTGATATATACATAGCCTGTTCCGCAAGTATAAGCAATTTTTCTTTATCATCGGAACAATCAGGATAAGTTGAAATACCAACCGAAACCTTAACCGGCCCTACATCATCAATATAGAAACAAGACAGAGAATAAGTTAAGTATTCCGCAATATACTTTGCCTGCTCAACAGACGTATTGGGAAGGACAACAGCAAGTTCATCACCACCGTATCTTGCAGCAATATCACCTTCCCTGACATTTTTTCTGACATTTTCCGCAACAAGTTTTATAACTTCATCACCCTTGGCATGTCCCATTTCCCTGTTAATTTTGGTAATGTTACATATATCCAGCATCAAAATGGAAAGCCGCTGTTTTGAAGTTTTAGCTCGGGAAAGTTCATCCGATAATATTTCCTGAAATCCTCTGTGATTGTACAAAAGAGTAAGGTTATCAGTATTAACATATCTGTCACCGGTTTCCAGCAGTTCAAAATTATGTGCCACCAGAGAAACATAATTTGAAAGCATTGTATAAAGCTCTGCATTTTGTCTTGCATAATTATCTGCAATAATCATAACCCCTATGCATTTATTTACCGAAACCATCGGTAAAATTATAATAGAGTTATTTTTAAAATATGCCAGCTTCAGGAATGATACATCATCCTTGTATATAATTTTCTTGTTTAAAAAAGAATCTACGATAGGATTATCAGTATCTTTTACAAATACTTTTGTAGAATAAAAATTACCGAGTTTGTCCTGCAGTCTTAAATTTATACAAGCCGATTTTTCTTTGTACAAACCTATTGCAAAAAATCCGGAATCTATAAATTGGCAAATAATTCCGTATATTTTTGAATAATATTCATTTATATTATTTATTGGAGTTATTTTTATTAATTCATCAATAACAACTTTATAGCTCAGGGTTTTATTTTTTTCGGTAGAAAAAGATTTCAGCTGAGGATTATTCAACGAACTGCCTTTAGTAGCACTCGTCAAAGAATTGACTTTTGAAACCAAATTCTTTGGAGATATTGGAGTTGTTGTCACAGAATTGTTGGCTGTTATTTTATTTCCCGAGTCTTTTATTTGTTGTTCGTTCACTTATTCACCTTCACACTACAAATAATAAAACCTATCAATCTCAGAAATTGACTTTTTGTAACAAAATTTTTACATTTTTATAAATGACTTTTGTTAAATTAATATCCCTTATTATCCATGCTAACATTTTTATCAAAAATTTTCACCCCTTTAAATAAATATTGTTTACAAATGTTTATAATAAGTGTAAAAAATACGAATATTATTTAGTGGTGTAAGTACATATAATTTTCAACCTGCTCTACAGTAAAATAATATATAATTACCGTATTTAATATATTAATATTTGTAACACATACTTTATTTTTTTATCAATATTGTGTAAAATAACAATGAAGAGAGATTTTATAAATGCAGAAAAAATTAAAACCAAGCAGTGAAAGACCGGATACAAGTGTAATTGTATGTGCCGTTACTACTTTTTTAGTAATAATATGGTTATTTTTACCACCATTAAACAAAATCGAACAGTTTAAATATTGGGGAAATAACATACAATATGCTTTTACAAGAATGTTTAACAATAATCCGGCTGTTGAGTATATCTTTCATAAGAAAAATTCAGTTTATCTTGTAAAAATGTATCCTGATAATTTATCAAAAGCTCTTGAGGAAATCAATAAAGCAATTAAAACTGCACCGGGATATGTTTCAGATAGTGAACTGGAAGGATTATACCACGACAGAGCAAGAATAAGATTGTTCATGAGAGATTATAAAGGTGCTTTGGATGATTTTATGAAGGTAAAGAACATTGAATTTTTGGACAGATTACCGATTGCTCTCATGCTGGCAGAAAAAAAACAGTTCTCAATGGCAATGAAACAATGTAAAAAGATTCTTGAATTAGATGGCGAAGCTTTTTCAGGTTATGCTTGCATGGCAGAAATTTATAATCAGGCAGGAAAAAAAGATGCTGCCATCAATGTTTATACTTTTGTACTTGATAAAAAGAAAAATAATTATTGGGCACTTCTGGAACGTTCTAAAATTAAAAAGAGTCTGAATGATATCAAGGGTGCAGATGAAGATTTTGCAAAAGCAAAAGAATATGCACGCAGAATTACCGCAGAAGATTCATACTTTGAAGAAGCTACTTCTCCAAAAATGATTATTTTAAGAACGGAATAAAATTTTATAGCTAAATTAGACACTATACATCCGTTCTTATTATTGGTAATATGTTTTATAATAATGAAGCAGAATATAAATAAATATATAATATATATTTGGGGATTTTTAATATTATGGTTAGTCGGAATACCTGTGTTATTTTCGTACATAATTCCGATTATTTGTGAAAATATAACTTATAATTCAGATTACAATGTAAAAATCTCAAAACCCGGACTAGTTCTTAATATAGTACCGGTTGCATGTATTAAAGCCGAAAGTATCAGCATATTTTCAAAAGACAAAACAAAAAATATATATATTAAAAATCCAAAAATCAAATTGCGCCTTTTACCGCTTTTATCCGGTAAAGTTCATATAAATTCTGTTTCGGCAACAGAATTAAATATAGATACCCAACAAACAGGCAGTTTTGATAACAACATACAAAAACTCCTTAGCGGCAGCAATACAATTCTCGATTCCGTTGATATAAAAAATATTAAAATAAAGTTTAAAAATAACGAAAATTTTTCAGCAGACTGCTTATGCAACGATTTATATTACAAAAAAAACGGCAGATATATCAAGCTTAACCTCAACAGCAGCATGAAAATAAACAACAATCCGATGGAAGCAAATATCAATTTACATCTACCGCAAAATAATGATGTCAGCAAAAGTAATATAAATGTATATGTTAAAAATTTTGATATTGAACCGTTTAATGATATCGTAAAAATTTATCTGCCGTCCGATATTACAAATATAAGCGGAAAATTTGATATTGATATTAATAACAATCACCTTATTGCAAATATTAAAAATCACAAAATTCTTATGAGTGATGATGCCAAATCAATGATATTTCCGCAAGAATTAAGCATTGAATCCGATTTTAACCTGACAAGAAAAGCAATTTGTATAAATCAGGCAGAAATCCGTTCAAAAAATATAAATATGGCTGTGAGCGGAACCGTCTCAAATTATTTTGACAAAGCCTCCATTGAAGAAAACTTATCCGTAAGGATTAATAGTTCCAGAATTGAAGATTTTATAAGCCTTATTCCTGCATTTGAAACAGAGGATATTGATACTTATGCATTAAAAAAATACAAGTTTTACGGCAATATTCTGGGTAATTTAAGTATAAAAGGCGATACAAAAGAGCCCTCAATAGACGGCAGAATATATGTAAGCGACGGAATTTTGACCAAGCCTATTCCGAATGCAAAAGGTGCAACCGTAAAATTAGACTTTAAAGACAAGTATCTGAATTTTGATGTTAATGTTCCGGCAGGGGGGCAAGAGAGAGTTACCGTAATTGGCGGTGCTGAATTATATAACATCAAGTATTCCGACATGGAAATTAAAAGTACGGATAATGTAGATTTGGCTACCGCAGAAGACAAAGTTGTTCCTTTAAGTGAAATCCTGAATTTCTTAATAGGACCTGTTCCTATAATGGATATCACAGGCAGAGGAAATATTGATATAACAGTAAAAGGAAACCGTAAAAATCCTCACGTTTGGGGTGTATTTAACACAAAAAATGCAACAGCAAGATTTAAAGATATTCCTGATTTATTGCTTTCCGGTGCAGACTCACAACTGAGCTTTGATGATGAAAATTCAGCTTTCATACTCAAAAACGGTAATGTTGACGGAAGAAAATTCAATCTGCAAGGAAAATGCAATTTAGCCGGTGATTTCGATTTCAGTGTTTCTTCTCCGGGGCAAAGTCTCAAATACTTATATAATGCTGTTCAAACATCTAAAATGATTGACGAAATCAAAAACATGCTGCCTAAATTCACTGTTGCTGAAGGTCCTGTTGATATTAATATGAATATATACGGCTCAATAAAAGATATTCATAGTATCAAATTTAATGAAAATTTCTTTACAAAAGGAGAAATTAATCTTTTAGGCAACTCTTTTGAATTAAATAATTTTTCTGTTAATCATACAAAAGGAATTATTAACTTCAGCGGAACTAATGCCGATATTAATGCTGATGCATTTATGGGCAAATCTCCGGTTAATTTCAAGGCAAAAGTTAAAGACAGAACTGCGGATGTTGAATTTTCTGCATCTAAATTAAACATTTGTGAGATTTTCAAAGAACCTGACAGTTTTCAAAGAGATTACCTTAATATATTTGTTGATGCACAGGGAAAATATTCCGGAAATATTGATAATATAGAATATGACAAAGCTGATGTACTTATTAAAATTCTGGAACCCACGGTAAAAAATAAACTGAAGGTATCTCAGGGCAATATTAGCCTCAAAAACGGAAAACTTAATATTAAAGATATTAACGGACATTTTGTTGATACAAACAGTTCATTTAACATAAATCTGAAAGCTGCAGATTTAACTTCAAAACCGGTACTTAACGGAAAAATTGTATTAAAGGATTTTGAATTGTTCTTAATTAATGCAATGGGTGAATCGGCAATTTTCCCTGAAAACATAAGAAAAGCAATTCGCACAATACATTTTGATAAAGGCAAAGTTAATGTTAATGCCAGCATAAACAACAACAATATAAACGGCTCTACCGATATTGGCGGCATAGCTTTCACCTATAAGCCGTTAGAACTTCCCATACGGGTAATTAACGGCAGCATATATTTACGCAAGAATTATCTCGGCCTTAACAAAATAAATCTTGTTGCAGACGGTATGCCCGTTTTGTTTGACGGCGGAATAAATAATATATTTTCAAAACAGGATTTTGATATTTACATCAATTCCAAACCAAAACAGGATTTTATTGATAAATACATAAACAGCAACCGAATTTATCCTATAAAAATAAAAGGCGACATTGTATATTCAACAAAAATTAAAGGTGTAAAAGACGACTACAACTGTACGGCAGAAGCATATTTAGAAAAAGATTCAAGCATATTCTATTTGGGTGCATTTGTTAACGATATTGAAAATGCAATTATTTTGAACATTAATACTGATATTAAAAACCAAAATAACTTTAAAATCCATGAATTCTCTTATGATAAATTGATTGACTCATTAGGAAAAAGAAAAACACGTTTAAATATGCTCAAAGCCAGCGGAGGAATTGAACTCTTACCTAACGATATTATCTTCCGTGAATTAAAAATTAAAACAAATAATCCGACAGACGCAAGGATATTCAATATAATCTTCAGGAAACCGATTATTAAACAGGGACAATTTACTTCTGACTTAAAATTCAACGGCAAGTTATCCAACCCGAAACTAATCGGCACATTCCATATTTTTGAAGCGAACATACCGTTCTTTGATACAACGATGAAAAATGTTTCATTCCGCTTCCGTGATAAATTTATTGAACTCACGTCAAAAGGAGAAGTTTTTGGTAATGATATCGCATTTAAAGGTGTTCTTAAAAATAAACTGACCGCTCCTTTTTATATTGAAAATGCTGAATTAACCACAAAAATGATTGACTTAAATTACATAACGGAAAAACTAAGACTGGCACAAGTTGACGATAACAGTAGTTTTGACTCTATTGCAGCATTTGATATTAAAAATGTAATTGTTAAAAACATGAAATTAAAAGCTGACAGTATAAAATTGAGGAATCTGACTGTAGAAAATGTTGCAGCAAATGCTTCAATAAATTCAAATCAATTATTTAAAATACATGATTTTAATTTTAAACTCGCAAACGGTTATGTTGACGGAAGTTTTTCATACTTGTTCCCAAACAGTAACATGACAATGAATATAAATGCAAAAAATATAAATGCAAATGACATCTCTATAGCATTATTTGATTTAAATAATCAAATCTATGGAGATTTAACAGGAAAACTGCAGCTTAAATGTAACGGAACAGATTTTAACAGATGTATGTCAACACTTGGCGGAGCGGTATCATTTAATGTCTCTGACGGAAGAATGCCAAAACTCGGTTCTCTGGAATATCTGCTAAAAGCCGGCAATCTGCTGAAAGGCGGCATTACGGGATTGTCAATAAACAGTGTTATTGATATAATTACTCCTCTAAAAACAGGTAACTTCTCTGATATTTACGGTAAAATTGATATTTCTGACGGTATGGCAAAAAATATTGAAATTGCTACAAAGGGAAAAGATTTAAGTCTGTTTATTACAGGACAATATAATTTTGCAACCTCTGAAGCAGAAATGGAAGTTTTGGGACTTTTATCGAAAAAAATATCCACCATGTTTGGTCCTATCGGTAATGTTTCATTAAATACTCTGTTTAACGTAATCCCGGGTGTTGACCTGACACAAAATTCAGCAATTCTTAATAAAATCAATAAAATACCCGGCATAGAATTAAACAGCAGTGCCTATCGGAAATTTATAGCTGAGATTATCGGTAACATTAACGGCGACAACTATGTTTCAAGTTTTAAGTGGATTAATTAAATTTTTACCTTTATTTACTCCTGTTTGTTTTATAATATTTTTAAAGAGAGGTATTAAAAATGTTAGATATTAAATTAATAAGAGAAAATCCCGAAAAAATAAATGAACTTTTAAAAAGGAGAAATCCTGAATTATCAATAGATAAAGTTATAGAAATTGATGCCGAAAGAAGAAAAATTCAGACACAGGCTGATGAACTCAGAGCAAAAAGAAAAAATGAATCACAAAAAATCGGTATGATGAAAAAGAACGGTGAAAATACCGATGCTTTACAAGAAGAAATAAGAGCACTTGGTGACGAAGTAAAAGCTTTGGAAGAAAAACAAATAGAATTAGACAATGATCAGAGAGATTTGCTTTTGCATACACCTAATATTCCGGATGAAACAACACCATTCGGTCAATCTGAAGATGATAACCCGACAATTAAAACCTGGGGGAAACCAACCGAATTTTCATTTACCCCCAAAGCTCACTGGGATTTGTGTGAAGAAAAAAATATAGTTGATTTTGAAAGAGGTGTTAAGCTTTCACAGTCAAGATTTACTCTTTACAGAGGGAAAGGTGCAAGACTTGAAAGAGCCATTATTCAATTTTTCTTAGATCTTCATACGGAAGAACATGGTTATGAAGAAATTTTACCGCCATTTATGGCAAATGCGGCAACCATGACAGGAACAGGTCAATTACCAAAGTTTGCAGAAGATATGTATAAATGCGTTGATGAAGACTTATACCTGATTCCGACAGCAGAAGTTCCGGTTACAAACATTTATGCAGGTGAAATATTAAACGAAGATGATTTACCTAAATATATGACGGCTTATACTCCTTGTTTCCGTCGTGAAGCAGGTTCAGCCGGAAAAGATACGAGAGGGTTAATCCGTGTCCATCAATTCAACAAAGTTGAAATGGTTAAACTGACCACACCGGAATCAAGCAAAGATGAACACGAAAAACTTACACAGAATGCTGAAAGATGTTTGGAACTGCTGGGACTTCCATACAGACGCGTAGCTCTCTGTACCGCTGATATCGGTTTCAGTGCAAACAAATGTTTTGACTTAGAAGTATGGCTCCCTTCATATAATACATATAAAGAAATCTCAAGCTGTTCTAACTTCGGAGATTATCAGGCTCGCAGAGCAAATATCCGTTACCGTGACAAAGAAGGTAAAATCAGATTTGTACACACTCTTAACGGTTCCGGTCTGGCTGTCGGCAGAACTTTTGCCGCAATAGTTGAGAATTTCCAACAGGAAGACGGTTCAATTATCATTCCTGAAGTATTAAGAAAATACACAGGATTCGACAGAATATAAATAATCAGATAAAAATTTAAAATGATGGAAAGATGGCATCATTGGTACGGTCATGATGAATAAACATTATACATAACTTTCTTCAATTTTTGCTTTTATCATTTTCATTTCTTCTCTTGTAAGATAAGAAGAAAATCGCATAAATTCATTCATAGCATCGTTGTACGAATATTGCCTTCTCTCAACTTTTTGGAGCCAATCTCTGACTTCTCTTGTTATCATTGTTCATCCTCAAGCAGTGTAAATCTCAAAGTACCTTTATCATCAACTGTTTCATTCCACATTTTCATCGGACGAACCCAGTTGTCACCTGTTTTGAGGGGCTGATATACAACCATATCCTCTAATGTCTCCGAATGTTTTGCAAATCCGATTACCTTATATAAATTTCCCTTATAGTGTCTGTAAATTTTTCCTATGGTAATTTCCTGCATAAAATTTCTCCTTAATTAGAATATACAAATTCTTCTTTTCCATCCTCATTTAAAATAAGCCCGCACAATTTTGCATTTTTGTATTTTCCGCATCCCAAATCAATACCGATTTTATCATCACGAATGAAAGGTTTATCAAATTCTGTATGCCCGAAAATAATCTTTTGCGGCAAATTATGTTTTGAATATATGAATTTTCCTCTTATATATACCATATCGACTTCATTTTGATTTTCCAGACTCCTGTCAGGATTAATCCCTGCATGAATAAAAAGGTATTTATCAGTTAGATAATAGAACTTCAGATTTTTGTAAAAATCACCATGGATTTTCATAATATTATCAAATCCGCCGTAACTTCTTGTTGTTGCAGGACCACCATAGTTATCATAGAGCCATTGGTAATAATCATCAGATTTTGAATGAAGCATAGCATACTCATGGGAACCTATAAGATAAATACATTTATGAGTTTCAGACTGTTTAATAACTCTGTCCACGACTCCGCGGGAATCAGCCCCTCTGTCAATATAATCGCCCATAAAAACAAAAATATCATCAGGCTTAGTTTTAATTTTAGAAAGCAAATCACTAAGCTTTTCCAACTCCCCATGAATATCAGTTATTGCAATATACCTTGGCATCAAATTCTCCCAATAAAATTATATCACAAGTTTGCATAGCGGTTTTTGCCTTTAATTTAAAATTTTTATAAAGAAAATTAAAAATATTGTAAAAATCAATTCATTAATGTATAATAAACTTGAAAAGGATTAGGAATATGTTAAATTCACAAATGTCTGATATTGGTTCAATACTGACAAATTCTATGCTTTTAACCGGCTTGGGCAGCAGTACTTCTTCTGAAAAACTGCAAGCCATTAAAGACAGTTTGCAGAATTTACCTTCTGTTTTAGATAAAGATACTCTGCAAAATGTTATAAACGGTGATTATAATCTTACGTTGAAACAATATTCCGATATGAATACTTATAATACAATGATGAATTCTTTGTATGGCAACAAATCTGCAAATAAATTCCAAAATGTATTAAATATTCTGACCGATTCTTCAGAAGATAAACTTGCAACCGCAAAAGATTTTATCGATAAAATGAAAGAAAAGGGTATGTCCAATTCTACTGCGGTTAAAACTTATTCTGCAATTCAAAAATATTCTTTACTTACAAATGTAGGTAATTTTAATTTTGTAAATGCAAAAGCATAAATGGCAAAAAATATTTTTATGTTTTTTTGTGTATAATATAAATTGTTAACATATAGAAAATGAGGTCTCTAAAAAAATGAAAAAGATTATTGTTTGTACATTCCTTATTGCGGCTGGTGCTGCTACTTTGTTGAATATTAACAACAAAATTGAAACCCAAGCCCCGGAATTTGCTTTTAAAAACTCTTATGCAATTACTCTTGGTTACGATAAATCAATGAGCGAAAAAACGATTAAAGCTGCAGTAATTGACAGTTATTTCAGAAGTGTTGCAGCAAACGGAAAAATAATAAGATGGAATCGTGCTACATTCCCGCTTAAAGTATATATTCAGGATTCGGCAGATGTTCCTGAATATTACAGAGAAGTCGTAATGAGCGCATATCAATCCTGGCAGAGAGCAAGCGAAGGTCTTGTTTCTTTTGAATTCGTAGAAAGCCCTTCTGGTGCTGATATGAAATGTTATTTCAGAAATACCGATAACAAAAAATCTATCGGTGTCCACTCATTTACAATAAACGGAAACAAAATTACTGATTCTACAATTGTTTTCAACAAGACAAATGATAAAAATCACAGCCTTGATTCAAAACAATTGTTCTCATCAGCACTTCAGGAAATCGGTCATTCTTTAGGTTTAACCGGTGCAAGTCCGAGTATTTATGATGTAATGTATCCTATCGGTACAAAATTTAATACAGAAATTACAACCCGTGACTTAAAAACATTGGCTCTTGTTTATTCAGTAAAACCTGACGTAACAAATGAACCTCTCACAACAACAGAAATGTCACAGTTGTTTACCGTATCAGAAGTTTTGAACACATTAAATGTTCCGATTACAAATGATACAAAGAATCTTGACGAAATTATTGCAAACGATGTTGCTACACATTTAGCACTCGCAGAACAATACAGACGTCGTGCAGAATATGATAAAGCTGCAAGAGAATATCAGGCTGTTGCACAAACAAAAACAGACAGAAGAAGCAAGTCAGAAGTTTATTATGAAATTGCAGTAATGTATTTGGATGCGGAAGAATTCAGCAATGCAAAGAGTTCTGCAGAAATTGCACTTGCAACTGATGAAAACGACCTGACAGAAACATTGCCTGCTTTAATAGATTATTATACAAAACGTTCTAATTCAGCTACAGAGCAATTAGAAACTATTTTGAAACATAATCCTTATAACAAGCATGCGTACAAACTTCTTTGCCAAATATACAGAGATAAGCACCAACAAAACTTATTGAATGCAACAATCCGCAAATACGGAAAAACTGCAGGCATAGAAGAATAATTAAAATTATATAACAGTTAAAAACAAAAACCCTGAAGTAAAAACTTCAGGGTTTTTGTTTAAAAAAAATCTTTATTTATCCGGAAGCATTGATGAAATTTCGGCAACAATTCTGGAAATATCAGGACCGCCAAAGATTGCTTCCAATATTAAACCGGAATTAATGATAGTAGTTTCACGGTATTCCATTGTATCCACATCAATGACGTTAAATTCCACATAATCATCCCCGACATAGGTAATTTTTCCGTATTCTGCACCCGTTGCCCATCTTAAAAATACATATTTCTGTTCGAAAATTTTTAATCTGTTTAAAAGTTTCATCTAAAATCCTTCACAATATATAATATTTTTAGTTTAAAATTTTTTAAAGTCAAATTTGTTGATAAATGTTAAAATACTCTCTTTTTCTGAATTGTGATTGTATGCACAAACTCTACGACCACATTTTAGCACATAAAGTTAAACTTAACAACTAATTGCTTAACGATTTTTACAAAAACAATAATAAAGCGGTAATCGAAATTCGAATACCGCATATTGAGTATTTATAAAGGAAAGAAATATTTTCAGTTTATTATTTACCCCATTCAAAAACCTTCTGAGCATCATCAATCAGCGATTTTACGGATTCCATCTCTGTATTAATCGCTTCCAGCTCAGTTGATAAGTCTGTTATTTGTATATCATAAAGACTTTCTTGTTCATCTATATCTGCTTTTTTAGCATTATATTCTGCCGTATATTGTTCCCTTGCGTCCGCATCCTGACGAGAACTTACTCGATCGGTAGTAATAAAATACTGAAGATTAGTATCTGGGTCATAATTACCATAATTGTTTGCCTGAGCCAACACAAGTGTTCCTGATACCAAAGCATCACTTATATAACTTCTGTTATCTTCAATTTCTTTTGTATATTGTGTTGTCCATCCGTTTGCGGAAGCTGCATGGAAAATCGGATAATAGAAATCTATTACCTCTTGAAAATACTTAGTCATAGAAGTGGTTGCATCATGATTTGTAGTTCCGACTGTTTCCTGACTCATGGTTTTTGTCACTGTTGCCGAATATTTTGCATCGATATTTCCGCCATCCATTACCGTCTTTATGTCTTCTGCATTATTAAACGGACTGCCTGCCATTTCTGCTATCAATTGCGGAATATAATCGACGGAGAAAGTTCCGCCTTTCCCGTTTGCATCCATACATGACGAACCTAAAACTTTTGTTAATACATTTGCATAAGAGCGGTTCATTACAACAAGACCGCATGCATCTGTTAATATCATTGAATTATCGTTTTTTAACGGATTATTACCCGATATAAGTGAAGAACCTGAACCATACCCCATTAAATACTGATAAGTCATTTGATTGTATTTACCGTCTGCACGATATGTAATATTTTTGGATTGAAGCTTGCTGGCATAAGCCCTTGATAAATCAGACTGCTCGCGAGCCATTGCCAGTTTTTTCATTGATAAAACAGACATATTGTACTCGCAATCGGCTTTGCGGGCTGTAAGAGTTAATAATCTGATGTTTGAACAGGCTAAACCCATGTCTTCTTTCCTTTATTAGTCCCTTTATACTTTGTATATCGGCAATTTTTTTTTAAACTTTAGGCTTTTTAACATTTTTTTTTAAAATTGTTACATATCTTTACAATATAATTCCAAACGGGCAATTTTTGAAATCTTTTTGTTTTATACATGGTAGAAGGCAAAATATGTGTAAAGGAGTTTTCGTATGAACGAAATTAGAAGTGTAGGAATAAATTCAACACCTTATGCGATATCGGCTACAAATTTTAAAGCTGCAAATACGGTATCAAAAACGGCAGAAAACCCCCAAGATCAATTTTTAAAAGATTATGAAAAAGCTAAAAAACAGGCAAAACGAGAAAAAAATCTGAATACAGGAATCCAGATTGGTATCTTGGCAGCATTTATGGCAAGTGTTGGTATGATGGGATATGTTTATTTTGGAAAAGGTACACCCAAAACGATATTTAAAAAAATAAGTGACAAAATGCCGGAATTAACGGATGAATGTATTAATCCGAAAGCAAGAGATTTTATAAATCAGGTAACAGAAATCTTAAAAACACCGCAGGATTTAATAAAATACACCGGTGCAAAAATGCCGAGAATGGTTCTTTTCCATGGTCCTACAGGTACAGGTAAAACATTTACCGCAAAATTGTTGGCAAAGGAAATGGGTGCAGAATACGGAGAAATTCAATTCTCTGATTTGTCATCGGAATATATCGGTAAAACAGCAGTTAATATCTCAAGAAAATTTAAAGAATTAAAAGAAATGGCAAAGAAGAATCCTAAAAAGCAATTCGTTGTTGCATTCAATGAAATTGATTCTTTAATTGGAAACGTAGAAAAACTTGGAGCAAACAGCAAACATTTGGCACAAAACAGAACCTCCTTCTTAAACGGATTAGATTATGTAAAAGATGTTCCAAACTTAACCATTGTAGGTACAACAAACATAAATCCTCATTCAGCTCAGTTGGATCAGGCAACTCTTAACAGACTCGGAAATATTTTTGAGATCGAAAATCCGATAAAACCGGAGGTTAAAGGCAGTTTGAAATTCCATCTTTCTTCTTCAGATGCAGCAAAAGATTTAATCAATGATGATGCCGCATTAGATATTTTGGCACAAAATATTGTAGATAAAAAAGGTGCCCAAAGAGATGTTGCAAACCTTGTTGAAGAAGCATTAAGAAGATTTACTCTTGATATAAGAACAAAATCTGATGCAAAATCCCAAAAACTCACCGCTGATTATATACAAAAAGCTATCGATGGAAAAGAAGTTTGGGCAGCCGGTATAAAATCAGAACCAAAACCGACCGAAACAACCGGTAAAGGACAAATTCCAAATAAACTTGTAGATGAATTTTATAAGTTTATTGCAGAAAGAATGGGTGTTATTTAGAAAGGATTAAATTATTTTATGTTAAATATAAGGAATACGGCATTCCGTGCCATTCCCGCACAACCAGCAATAAATTATAATTATAAACAGCCCTCAACTCCTGTAATTACCCCTGAGGACATGTTAAATACCCAGATTGAAATTGACAAAAAATCAGCAAAAAAAGAAAAACAACGGGAAAATCTTGAAAAATGGGGTGTATATGGAACATGTTCAATCGGTGCAATTCTTTTGGTAAATCTTTTAGTGTCACTTTTTTCAAAATCAAGTTCGAAAAATGCTATTAAAAACTTAGCTAAAGATTCGATTGATAACATGAAACAGGAAAAAGAATTTCTTACGGGAGTTAATCTGATTTGGGATGACTTTAAAGGCAAAAAAACAGTAGCACCGCTTAATTCCGTAACAACGGCAGAACCGTTACAAAAAGCATTTCAAAATATTATAAAAAGTACACAACTATCGCAAAAAGCACTTTGGTGGGGTGGCGGAGCTGATAAAAAGAGTGTAGATATAATTTATTTATACGGTCATGGCGGTACCGGAAAAACTTATGTAGCAAAACAGTATGCTCAGGAAATAGGAGCTTTATTTACAAATATTAAATATCCGGATATTGGCTCTCCTTACAAAGATGCAGCAAGCATGAAAATAAGCAACATGTTTGATGAAATTATTGCACAGGCAGAAAAAAATAAAAACAGAAAAATTGTTATATGTATTGATGAAATAGATGCTGTTATTAAAAAGATTAACGACTTAGGACATGGTTCAGAGGAGGCTTCAAAATCCAGAGCTGCTGTTTTAACAGGTCTTGACAGACTGAGAGAAAAATGCTCTAACGTAACCGTTATTGCAACTTCTAATTACCATCCTAAAAACGGTATTGTAGATGAAATTGCCCTCAGAAGGTTTAATAATCATATAGAAGTTCCTCTCCCAAATGAAAAACAAATAGAAGGACTGCTTACACTCTATCTGAAAGATGTCGAAAAAATTGCTGCCGTTTCAGAAACAGAATTCTTAAAATCTCCTGAATTTAAAATGTTCGTTAAAAAACTTCATGACGAAGGATACTCAAACGGTGAAATTGAACTTATTGCAAAAGAAGCCGGAAAGTCCTTCAGAAGCACACTTGATGTTCCTGACGCAGAGATAACCAAAGAAAAACATCCTTTTAGCATTAAATATCTTTATGATGCAATGAAAATAAAGGGTACTGCAGCAAGTAAAACAAACAGATTGATGACGGTTAAAGAACCTGTATCAACTGGAAAAGTAACCGGAACAAAACTGTCATTAAAACAAAAATTAATACTATTTTTTGATATATTGCGAAACACTTAAATACATAATATATAAACCGCATGGTGTTGATATATATACTTTTAAGTTGTGTAACAAACTGAAAAATTTTTTTATAAAAAAAGGCAATTTCTGAGAAGAAAAATACTTTATATATATGTAAGACTAAGACAGGGAAACAAAAATAAAAAACACAACGACTGAAGTTCTGATGCGAATAAGCAGTCAGACTTCGTAAACCGGACTTTTTATACTCTCTCTTAATATCCTCGTGTTTATTTAATGTTGCTGATTTTCTTCAGCAACTTTTTATTTTTTGGGGATGGGGGTAAATGTAGT
>JAEEHV010000016.1 GCA_016280955.1 Candidatus Gastranaerophilales bacterium
AAAAGAAGCGTTGGATAAACTTCTTCCTATGCAATATTCTGATTTCTATGCTATGTTCAAAGGCATTGGTGAACTTCCGATGACAATCAGATTGTTGGATCCGCCACTTCACGAATTCTTACCTTCTAAGATAGAATTGATTGAAAAAGTTGCTACAAAACGCGCTTTAAATCAAGACTACTCAGAAGACGAAAAAATGTTAGAAATCGTTGAAAACCTGTCAGAATCCAACCCGATGATGGGCTTGAGAGGATGCCGTTTGGGATTAACTTATCCTGAAATCAATGAAATGCAAGTAAGAGCAATCTTTGAAGCTTGCTGCGATTTGGCTAAAGAAGGTGCTAAAATCCAACCATGGATTATGATTCCGCTTATCGGTCACATCAACGAACTTAAGACTGCTAAGGCTACATTGGTTGCAGTTGCAGAACAGGTTATGAACGAAAAAGGTATCAGAGTAGATTACAAATTCGGTACTATGATTGAAATTCCTCGTGCAGCTCTTACTGCTGACGAAGTTGCAACAGAAGCTGAATTCTTCTCTTACGGTACTAACGACCTTACTCAGATGACATTCGGTTACTCAAGAGATGATGCTGAAGGTAAGTTCTTAAAGAACTATGTTGAACAGAAGATTTTACCTTCTAACCCGTTCATCACACTTGACCAAAAAGGTGTTGGCAGATTAATCGAAATGTCTATCAACGAAGGTAAAGCTGTTAACAGCTCACTTGTTGGCGGTATCTGCGGCGAACACGGCGGAGATCCTGATTCAGTTAAGTACGCACACAAAATCGGACTTAATTACGTATCCTGCTCACCGTTCCGTATTCCGCAAGCAAAACTTGCTGCAGCTCAGGCAGCTATCGCTTGCCCTCGAAAGACTTTGGTAAGAGCATAAGGTTCTTCCTTTTTGATGAGAAAAGGAAGCGAAAAACTTTTCATATATGGTCGGTGGGGTAAATATAAACAAGATTGTTTAAAAACTCCACGTCCCACCTCAAAGTAAAACTTCAAGGATTATGAAAAAGTTTACGATTAATAAGAAATTAGGCGGTTTTGGGAATTTTCCCAAAACCGCCTTTTTGTTGTTTGATACAGAATGTGTTTGATGTAAAATCTAGTTATGGCTAAAAAGATTTTTATAACTGCAACAGGAACAGACATCGGTAAAACCTATGTATCAGCTTTGATTCTTAAAAAAATGAAAGAGGCAGGTTTAAATTGCGGATACTTTAAACCTGTATTAAGCGGTGTTATCGAAGATAACGGAAAACTTGTTGAAAGCGATTGCAATTATGTTGTCAATACGGCTAAACTTTCCGCTTCTGCTGACGAATGCGTTGTATATTGGTGGAAAGAAGCGGTCTCTCCGCATCTTGCAGCACAAAGAGCCGGAGATGTTATTAATATAAAAAAAATAAAATCGGCTCTTGCCGAAAAAGAAAATAAATATGATTATATTTTAATTGAAGGAGCCGGTGGGATTACCTGTCCTTTAAAGCTCGATAACGGTGATAAATATCTTCTGAAAGATTTAATAAAAGAACTGGAAACGGGTATTATTATAGTAGCAGACGGCGGCTTAGGAACAATCAATTCTGTTCTTTTAACTGTCGAGTATGCGAAAGCTAACAATATAAATATTGAAGGCATTATTCTCAACAACTTTAACCCCGACAGTTTCATGCATCAGGATAATCTTAAACAAATTGAATACTTAACAAATTACAAAGTTATTGCAACCGTAGAAAAAAATCAAAACAATATAAAACTGATGAAAGAATATTTTAAATAATATTACCAATTTGTATGTTCTATAAAGGATTTAATTGCGTCTATCAAATCCATCGGAGCTTTTAACGGTTTTTCGTTTTCCTGAGGGGCTGGAACTTCTGTGTCATAATAAATTTTTGTTCTGATTTTGTTATAAATGCTTAACACTGCATAAATAAAAACTGATGAGGCACCTACGCACAACATTGCCATAAGTAATTTTTTTATCAGACTTTTTTTACTGACCGGTTCTTTGTAAGGAGATGGCATTGCTGATTCCTGAATATCCTCGATTTCCTCTCTTAAACCATTTTCATTAAGAGCAGTTGCATCTTCCTGAGAAATTGTTTCAAGAGCGGCAGTATTTTGGGGTGCAATCCCTGTTTCCTGCTCTATTGCTAAAGCAGGAAACATAAGAAAACATGATATTAGTATTGCAAAAAGTTTATTCATTAGAACTGACTTCCTTTTGCTTTCTTTGTTTTGTAGATTTATTACCTTTATTTACTCCTCTGTTCGGTCTGCGCGAACGTTTTTGAGCAGGTTTTTTATCATTTTTTTGTTCTGCAGATTCTTCAGAACGGACAGAAGAATTTTCCGGTTCTGATTGTTCTTCTTTTATAACTACTGTTTTTTCGTCAACAACGGGTGCAATTTCAGCATTAGCTGTCAAAACTGTAGCTGCAGTATTATCATCTTTTTTGATATCAGCTTCTTTGATTTTTCTTCTTCCTTTGCCTCTTGAGGTTTTTGTCTTTTTTTCTTCTTTAATTTCCTGAATATCATTTTGAGCATTTACTGCAGGGCTTTCTGTTTGTTCAATTTGCGGTTCCTGAACGGTTTGTTCTTTAATTTCTTCCTGAGATTTGTTATCATTTCCGCCTTTATTGAACTTATTATTTGAAAATTTCTTTTTATCATTCATCGGAAGCTTAATTTTAGCAGCTTTTGCTCTGTATTCTCCTTCAGCGGTTGCGGATGCAAACTTCATATCTTCCATTATGTAACCATTTCCTTGACAATGAGGACAACGTTTAGCAAAAATTTCACTGATTGCTTGTCCCTGTCTGTGACGTGTCATTTCTACAAGACCTAAGTCTGATAACTGACCTACCTGCGGTTTGGCTTTGTCTTCTTCCATCGCAAGCTCAAGTTCTTCCATCATAGTCAGCTTGTCAATACGGTTTGTCATATCAATAAAGTCAATTATAATCATACCGCCGATATTTCTGAGCCGCAGCTGACGTGCAATCTCATGAACAGCCTCTATATTGGTTTTTAAAATTGTTTCATCCTGAGTTGCCGAATTTGTAAACTTACCGCTGTTTACATCAATAACGGTTAAAGCTTCTGTTGTCTGTATAAACAAATATCCGCCGGACGGTAAATTAACTTTCATCTGTAAAGCGGCTTTAATCTCTTTGTGAATGTCCATTGCAACTAACAAAGGTTCCGAACCTTTGTACAAAGTAACATTAATATTTTTGTTCATGTGCCAGTTTTGCAGTAAGTTTTGAACTCTGTTAAGCGCAAAACCTGTATCTACAATAATTTCCTGTGTTTCTTCGTTACAAGCCTCTCTTATAACTCTGTACAGAAGATCCTGGTCACGATATAAAAGGCTCGGCGGCTCCATACTTTCAGCCGAAGTTACAATATTATTCCATTTTTCCAAAAGGATTTCCAAATCCTCCTGAATATCTGCTTCTGTTTGTCCCTCTGCTTCTGTTCTTACAATAACACCTATTCCGACAGGTTTCAGAAGGTTTACCAAAGATTTAAGTCTTGCTCTTTCTTTTGATGATGTAATTTTTTTACTTACGTTTATGCCGGCTTCATTTGGCATAAGAACCAAAAATCTTCCCGGCAGAGATATTTCCGTAGTAACTCTTGGACCTTTGTGTCCGACAGGCTCCTTAACAACCTGTACAACGAGTTTTTGTTTAGGTTTTAATTTATCCTGAAGAGCACCTTTTCCGCCGATATCCTGTGCGTGAAGGAAACCCATTTTATCAGAGCCTACATTAACAAAAGCTGCTTCTATTGAAGGTAAAATATTCTCTACCTGACACAGATAAACATCACCTAAAATTATATCACCTCTGTGTACAAAAAATTCTGCAACTTTTCCGTTTTCAATAACCGCAGCAATATTGTCACGCTCGGCTATAACAATCTTGTTAGCTTGTGATTCTTTCATTGTTTAATTCCTTTGCTTTTTTGTAGGGCGGACGGATATTATTACCATTTACGCATTTTTACCAAAACACATGGGGTTATGCCCGCCATCTGCTACCACCGGATATAATCCGAATTCAAGGTATATGAACAGATTGTTCCTTTTTAAATCTATCAATCCTGTAGATTCTTTAAAATCTGTTATTTTTTCAAAACCTTTCTTGTTTTTCTCCGAATTTAAATCTCAATCCAAAGATAAAACCCTACACATATAATAACTAATTTTTACTAAATTGTAAAGTGTAAGATTTTTAATAACCGCATAATGCAAAAAATTACCGGAATAACCCACAGGTTATCCCGGTAATAATCAAAACTACGCGGTTATTAATTGGTTGATCTCAGGTTATCAGACGGGTAGCCGGTGGTTTCATCAACATCATCTTTGTCATTCATACCAGCACCGATGCCGCCAAATAAGGTAGCCATTCCTAATGCTCCAAGCGGACCGGCAAACAGACCTCCTATTACGGCCCCGCCAATAGCACCAAACGTTCCCCATGCTTTACCTTTGAATGCTAAGTCTTGGTTTTGGATGTTTGTTAATGCGGAATTTGACAACTGATTTCTTGCTGCATTTGATTTTACAGAGTAGTTGTAAGCCGGAATTGCAGAAATTTTCATTTTTACTCCTTTCAATAAACTAACGATAAAATTATCCTGTGATATAAAATTTGTTGATATTTATAGGTAATGGTATAAAATTTTGGTAGTAATGTCAATAAAATGTTTATAAATATTAAGATTTGCGAAGGTTAACTTTACGAAATCCCTTTCAATACTTGCTCACTTCTCACTCGAATCCTGATAAAACTCCGTTTGGCAGTTCTTGGGGGTAAATGTATAATAGCTTTTTGTATAATTACAAGTTTTATGCAAGAAAAAAGCGGACGAAGGGGCTGTCTTGAGTCGTTCGCATTAAACGTGTCTACGGATTTTGCTTCTAAAGAACAATCGTTCTTTTTCGCAAAAGTCCTTCGCACTCTGCTCACTCCTCGCTCGAACCCTTACCAAACTTCGTTTGGTGGTTCTCGGGGTAAATGTATAATAGCTTTTTGTATAATTACAAGTTTTATGCAAGAAAAAAGCGGACGAGGAGGCTCGAACTCCCGACGTCAACCTTGGGAAGGTTGCATTCTACCACTGAATTACGTCCGCATATGGTTATTGTATAACAAACATTTCAGGCTGTTAACATGTTTCACATTTTTTGAATTTTTATAACATTTTTATAACATCTCTTAATATCATCCAAAAT
>JAEEHV010000017.1 GCA_016280955.1 Candidatus Gastranaerophilales bacterium
CGGGTGAACACAACAATCTCGCCAGCGCCCCGCGCCTCTTCAATTTTTTTCGCGACATTCGGAACAATCGCCACAGCCTCTTTTGTTCCAAGCGAACCGTCAATAAAATCATTTTGCATGTCAATTACGATTAATAGTTTCATGGTTTTCGCGCCCTTATTTTAGTTGAGAATTATACCAGAATCATTTTTCCTTAACTGGCATAATATATCACATTTTGACAAATTTCTATAGTGTTTTTCTCTGTCGCGGATGCGATGAGGAAAGGAATTAAGTTTGCAGCTTAATTTTCAAAGGGCGGGGACATTTTGTCCCCAGCCTTGGCGTTTTTACACATTTTTATAGGTTTTGAACCTGTCGGAAATTCCGACAGGTTGAATTCATTTGCAAATCTGCAAGGATAGTTACAATTTGTAACAGGTTCAATCCTTCATTTGCTCGCACGTGCGTTTATTTCTGCGTCAAGCGCTGACTTGAACTGCATCCATTCTTCTTTATCGCACTCGTCACCCCAAGATGACAGGCCTCTTTTTACATCCTCGTCGTGAATTTCAAAATCTTTTTTCATTCGTTCAAGCGTCAACAAAGACAAATCTCCCATAATAGATTTTATGCAAGAACAAAACGTGCCGGGCATATATGTGCGTCTTCCCATACAATACCGCATTGCGCTGTTTAATAAAAGCTCTAAATCACCAGTAAGCACAACCGTCTTAACGCCATCTTTTGTTTCCATAATTCCTCCGTCAAGTTCGACGCGCATTTTGTGCAAACTGAACTTGTTGGCAAGAATTATAGCACAAGTGCTGATAAAAAGAATTAAGTTTGTAACTTAATCCCAACTTGTGCAATTTTTGCACAGGTTGAACATTTTCATTCCACCTTCTTTTTTAAATCTAAATAATTATATTCTGGAACCTCATTTACTAAAAAATTTAAGGCTTTTTCAATACAATTTTTTAATAATTCTTTTTTCTTTGTCCGAACCAAATATCCAGCAATCATTTCTTGTATAAAATAATATGTATACTCCTTCAAAGCCATAGAGGTTTGAGATTTGACTATATCATTAAAAACCATATCATAATCTATATTGTCTAATAACATAAAATCATCTTTGTCTAAAATGTATGTCAATGGAACTTGCAACATATTTTCATTATTTTTATCATCTTTATAAGAAAAAGCGCATTGCATTTTATTTTCTTCTGAAAAAAAATTTATAATTCTATAATTACCATCCTCTAATTTTTTTGGGGCAAGCATTATCTTTATATTAGCCAACTGGATTTTATATAGTTTGTCAGGATTATCTGGTATACAATTTGCCCCTAACAAAACTGTATTAATTAGAAGAATTAAAGTTCTCTCATCTTTTTCTGTAATATTATCATAATCAAGTATTTCTACAACTTTCAGTTTTTTTAATAATTCGCTTACATATTCAAGTAGACGAAGATTACTTTGAAAATAATTAATGTCAACGCTATTGATTTGTTCATCTGTTAATTGAAAACCAGTAAAATCTCCTAATTTAAATACTTTATTTCTTAAATGAGCTAAAATAAAATTTATATCATTTATTCGTTCATACAAATTTCCTTTTATGTCATAATCAAATTTTCCCTTTAAAGGATGTATAGATAATGGTATTGTGTAAGTAAAACTTTTTCCAAACTTAATAATTAGGTTGTTACCTTTTTGCCTCAATACTTCAAAACAATCATAATACTTAACCCCTGCTATACTAATAGGTTTGTTATGTCTAGAACTAACAGATTCAATGGAGATTGTATCAACAGGAAAAGAAATTCCCGTATAAGAATTCTTTAATGATACAGTTGCTGGATGATTTAAAAAATAACCTACAGGATCATTTTTATATTTTATACCTCGATAGGTTAAGCTTAAACTGTCAAATCCCGGTATCTTTTTATTAAAAACATCATCTAAAGTTATGTCCTTTTCAGGCAACTGCATTTCCATATCCAAAGTAAAAATATAAAAAATATCTATCGCTTCTGCTTTATTTTTTTCTGGAAAACTTTTTAGATGTATAGATACGGTTTTTTGTTCTTCTTTACCATTTAGCAGTCTTCTTACTCTTAAAGGCGTAAGGGCATCGTAATATATTTTATACGAGCCATCATCGTCAATATAAACAACAAAGAAGATGCACCCATTATGTTTTAAATAATTTCTTAAATCAGTAACATTTATATCAAAAAAAATTCTTTCATTGTATGGCGGTTTTTGAAAATGACCCTTTAATTGAATTGGTATCATTTTTACGAGATTCTCTTTCAATGAAGAATCTTCATTTTTATAAAGCCGAATAAAACCATCCCAACTAGGTGTCTTATCATTAGAAGATATTTCGGGTGTTACATAGCCCAATCGAGATATAACCTCTTCTAATTTTGCTTTTGCAGATAATTCTACCCGTTCTTTGTTCATCTTTTCCCTTATTCAAAAAATCCATCGGTATCAAACAAATGATCCAACTCCTCCGGTGTCTGCATGGCAAGCACTTTCTGCCTTATTTCCCCTTTAGAAAAATCGAGTCTCTTAAACTTATCAATGCCACCATCACGAACTTTTCTAATCAATTGAATGCGTCCAATCAAAGGTTCTGCTTCAGCATATTTTGCAAATCCTTTAGCCTTTGGCAAATTGTCGTTTAATGTCGGATTATGCGGTTCAAGAATATCAATTACATAACCAGAAGTCGATTTCAAATCTCGTCGGATAATAATAAAATCAGGGTATGCAGGTTTTATAACATTGTTCATTTCATAAGGAATCGTCAAAGCCCAGGAAGCTCTAGCCTTATTACGAAGCCAGCAAACAAACTCAGGATTTCTTGCTTCTTCCTCAATAATTCCATCTTCCCACGTGCTATCTAACTTAATTTTTGCTTTGCCATTTTCATCAGCAAAAAGATGGTTAGTATATTCCTTGCCATTTGGATCTTCCATTGCAATAATAGTTTCTGGCAAAGTAAAACTGTGTTTACTAACAGCATCGCCATTTGAAGTAATTGCATTGTACTGTTTTTTCAAACTTTCGCTTCGCTCTACAATGTATCTTCTGTTATCATTATCATATTGGTGAAATTTGTTTTCAGCATATTTGTTTAATTCTTTTAAACATTCATCATCAAGGGCAAATAAAATACAGTCTATTTTAAATGCATCAGGATTATCAGGATCAAAATACTGGTCACCGTAATCGTTTGGAATTCCAAAGCCTGCAAGTTTTGAATCCACAATTCTTATTTGTCTATCCAATTCACTATTACTCATGTACAAAGAATCTTGAACATTTGAACCTGACATATCTTGTCCAAAAATATCAAAAATCTTTATCGAAAGTTTATATGTCAAAATATCTTTTGCTTTTTGGTCATAAACTCCATTAGTTTTAAGTTTTTCTGCATAAGTATGAATCATTCCAACAATTTCTTTTTTTACAGTTCCCAAAGCGGAACGGTCAATGTTATTATAAGTTAATAGCGTAGAAAGTTCTGCCAAAGATTTTAGATAACTGTTGATTCTAACATCTCTTACATCATATGAAAGAATTGCGCTATCGTTAATAAATTTTGTAACGGCATCTCTATTTATTGTTGAAACAAATAAATCTGGCTGAACACTATTATTATCACCTGCATTTTTATTATCAGTTTTTACTTTTGTTGCTTGCTTTACATTAGATTTTGTATCTAACTTTGTTGTATCATAAGTTTCTGTAAAAACATTTTCTGTTTGATTTGAATTTCGCGTGTCAGACTCAACATCATCAAACAAACTTCCCAGTTCCTTATCGTCGGTTGGTTGATTAGAATGATAAGTATGAGTAGACCACTGTTTATAAACTGGAGCTTCAATACATTCAGAGTCAATTACAGTGGGAATGTCCCCACATTCAGAATCCTGTAACTCCTTTACAACTGCGGCAACATTTTCTTTGTTAAAATATGGAAGATAAAGGCGAACATCATTCAAATAGTCATCTACATTTATATGACTCTGCATTGGAGTTCGGACCATTCTTCCTAAAAGCTGAGCAATATAAGTTACATCTTCGGCTTTTCTAAAGCTCATCATTGTTTCAGCGCGAGGACAATCCCAGCCTGTAGAAAGGTTTTCCTTAAATAAAACAACCTTCACTCTCATGTCATCTACAATGTCATTAGGCTCAATATGCGGAACATTAAGACCATTTAGAGTAAGCGTGTTTACATCGCCAAAAGTATGAACAACTTCGTTTTCCTTAAATCTTATTTTTAATTTCTCTTCAATTTTGGAAATAACATCTTCAAGCGGTGTATCTGAAACAGCGCCATTGCTTCCAGTCTTTACCTGAATAACAAAAACCGGATTTATATATTTATAATGCTGCTCTTTGCAATACTGATTCCAATGCAAAACCTTATTCACCCATTCGTCAGTTGCAGCATCAAGCACAGCCATTTCATTGTTTTTTTGAGAATCATTAGGATAAGTAATTACAATTCTGTCTTTAAGAAGTCCAGAGGCACGCACTTCAGATGGGGCAATTACAATGGGGTGCATTGTAGAATTAATACCGCTTACAAGATTAAAGAATCTCGCTGCAGTTGCGCTTACACCTATTACAAGAGGAACTGGCCCGCTCAATCCCAAAGCAGGAGCGCCCTTCAAAAACCTCTGCATTATTGAAGTTGCTTTTCCAGCTTCAGTTCCCTGCATGCCTCGGTGAGCTTCATCAATTATAAAATAAAGCCTGTCCGATTTTTGCTTTGCAGTATTTTCAATTGTTTCCCAGATTGTATAATTGCGGTCATCGCCTTTTTGACTAAGGTTTCCAGCTTTACCAATTTTCTGAGTGTTCAAAAAGTAAATCTTGCCGTCTTCAAAAGTTTCTTTGTCAAAACCACTGTCTACTGTTATACATTGATTTACACGAATTTTGTCAGACATTAAAAACTTATCTTTTGACTGTTCATTAAGTTGTGGAGAATCAGAAAGCCATACAAAAATTGCATTCGGTTGTTCATTATAAGTTTCTGTTCCATAAATTATGCTTTCCACAAGAGAAATCATAATAATGGTTTTTCCTGCGCCTGTTGGCGCTTGTAAAGAAACTACCTGCGGAGTATGAGTTCTATCGTAGGAACCCATTGCTTCTGCAATTTGCATTCTAAGATTATTTACGGCATTATTCTGAAATGGAAACAATTCTACATTCATACTTAGTTCCTTTCTACATTAATTCTAAAATTATCAAGATAGTCTCTATAAAGCTGGTATGTCTTCTTTACCTTTAAAGATTTTGTCATAGCCTTAAAACCATTCTCAAAATTAGTAATTAAATAAGCAGTCTGTATCTCTGTTTGCGCGCTAAGTTTTTCTTCAAACTCAGAAAAACAATTCTCATCAATTAAAACAGCAAATCTATTCTGCGGAAAAATTATGTAAGGGGGTAAAAGTCCATCGCTTATAAATTGTTTCAGGCTCTCATCATTCGGACACTTTCCCCAACCACCGGCTTTAAGCCATAACAGAGGAATCAATTCTTTAAACTGTCTTCCCAACTGAACAGAAGTTTTATCCAGAAATCCCAATTTAAAGAAAATTGCGTTTGCATTAAAGCCGTCTGCCATAGGAATGTCTGAACCAATGTAATTGCCTTTGAGGGCATTGCCGTTTATGTCTTTGCCTTTTATAGAGCAGACAGTGCGCGGCCAAGTAACATAATTTGCAATTCCGAGCTTTTCCCATTCTGCGTCGCCGGGCTTCAAGCCTTTTGCGCGAAGCTGCTTTGCTTCTTCGTCAGAAACTTCGTTGTTTGTTACTATAACGCATTGGCGCTTTCCGCCATCTTCCGCGTTTAATAGATTGACCGCATGGAGAGTTGTGCCACTGCCTGCAAAAAAATCAACGATTAGTGCGTTCGGCTTGTTTGCAACAAAGAAGCGTAGCGCATCGTGAACGGCGTAGATTGATTTAGGAAAGGAGAAACGATTACCTATAATTGAATTTAATAATTTTGTTCCTTGCAATGTTGCATCGTGAGATGAAATATTCCATTGACAACCAGGGACAAACTTTGGTTTATAATTACTATCATCAACCATTATTGTTCCTGTTTCAGAATACCCCAATACTTCAAATGTATTTTTTTCTATTTTGGCTATTTCCCCTTTTTTTAGATAATCAATAGCTATAGTTCCTCTGTCATTAAATCGTCCAAGTCGGATATAACCCATTCTGCATAATTCTTCAAGCCGTTTCGGTTCAACTTGCCAATTGCCTTCTTCGCCATTTGAACGAATAGGGAATACGACTTTTGTATTCTTAAGAGGTAAAACTGATTGTCTATCTGCTTTTTTATCTAATGGTTCGCCAATTTTTATAATTTTTTTTCCATCCTTTGAAATATATATTGGATAAAACAAATTTGGCCTATCTACACGACGAGCATTTGTTCCGCTTCGTAAAAGTGAATTCCAACGCAAACTAAATTTTCGTTTTTTACTTTTTATATCTCCAATCCATTCATCTCCAAGTTCCAATGCGATTGGCCCGCTTGCACCAAATTGAACAAAATAAATAAATTCATTTGAACGAGCAAATTGATTGTTTCGTGAAACTCCCGCTGGATTAATCATAGAACTCACCATCTGAATTTTTGCTTCTGGGAAAAGCTCTTCCAAAAGACAGCCTAAGTGCAAATATTCCTTTTCATCAATCGTAACAATCATTACGCTATCGGCGGGATTTAAAAGTCTCTTTGCCAAAAGCAGTCGCTTTTTCATCATACTAAGCCATTTTGAATGGCGGTATGTGTCGCTTGAGTCTACATAATCATTGTTATATTTCCAATCTCGCGCGCCAGTGTTATAAGGCGGGTCAATGTAAATGCAATCAATTTTTTCTGCATAAAGATATTCAAGAAGTTGCAAAGCATGATAGTTATCAGCCTGAATCAAAGCATGCGTCGGAAGTTCTTTGTCATCAGATTTATAAATTGAATCAACCTGTTTCAAATATGGATAAATTGGCTCTCCAAACTCAGCGACTGGAACAAGGTCTTGTTTTAAAAAGTTTATCAGTTGGGATTCTTTTTTGTCAGTGCAATAAATGTTTTCTCCTTCAACTTGCATTACAGTGTATGTTTCATTAATCTTATCGGCTTTCTGCGCAACCTTACTGCCACGACGAATCGGAATATCATAAAGAGGCACACATTCAGGTAAATGTTCTTCAAACACCAGCCCAAATTTTTTTTGCTTAGAAAACTTATTTAATTCCCGCTCAATTCGTTCTCGAAGTTCTTTGTCTTCAATCTGACTTATAAGATCATTTATTGCTGCCATAACAACATTATACCACACTTCCGCAAATATTTACAGTCCATTTTCCTCGCAAAAAAAGGGTTAAATAATTTACTTATTTTTGCGAAATATTATTACTCTAAATTTATTATTTATATAAGAATAGTAAACCTTCATCTGCATAAAACCAAATGATTCAGGGTCTACTAGAATTACTACAATTTTATTATTTTAAAGAAAAAAAGCTTTCAGCAGCATAAGCGCAAAACCAATAAATTTTCACTTATCAAAAATTGTAAATTTGCGCTTTTAAAATCTGCAAAGAAATCGTAATGATTTTCCGCTTTTTTTCAAACGCGACCAAAAGAGACTTGC
>JAEEHV010000018.1 GCA_016280955.1 Candidatus Gastranaerophilales bacterium
CTCATAACAATACTTGCGGACAGTGGTCGGCTTATTTTTGTACTGAATTTATCAACAAGAGGGTTTAGTGAGCAGGCCAGTACGTATCCGGCAAAAAATAACATCGCAATAGGTGTTATTTGCGAAAAGAACTTTATAAGCAAAATAACCATAATTAAGAAAATAATATTCTTAACAGTGATACTATTTTTGGAAAACATAAAATAACCTCTTTTTTTTATAATATCAAAAAGAGGTTATAAAATAAATAGTTAAAGTGTTTATTTATGCGACCCCGGTCATTTGCTCATATTGAGCCTGACGAGCCATAATCATATCAGGTGTGAGTAATCCTGAATAACCACGTCTGCCATTTCCGGTTTCAACGAACGGGTTAGTTGCTAACAGACCTTGTGGGGTATTTGATAAAGTCCAGCCATCTTCAGGAGGGAAGAGGTGACTGAATTGAGTTCTTACGTTACAGTTAGTATCAGAGGTAACTTTTCTGTCAATCATTGCCTGAACAGAATGCTCCATTTTCTTCTGGAATTGTTCTTGTCCTTCAGGTGTTTGTAAAGCAGTCATTGTGCCTGTGAAATTTTTGATAACTCCAAGAGTTTCAAAATCAGAATAGTCATCATATTGTCTGTTATCAAAAGGTAACAGGTCTGCATAATAATCGTCATTACCTGTAAATTCAACAGTTGTTGTGTTTTCATGCATTTGAGCAGGTACATCACCTCCAACCTGCGGTTGTGGTGTTATTCCGTTGTTAATATTCAAATCTGTACTTACTGCTCCCGGCATATAATTATCCTCATAATTTATTCTATATTTATATAAAGTAGCAGAGTATATACTAATTGCCTTTTTTTATATATTTTTGTAACATGTCTTAATGTTTTTGAGTGAATGGTAAATAGAGAATGATGAATAGATTATTGTGATTTTTTTATCTGCTGTTTAATTATGTTTATGGTAAAACACTTTGTATAACTGTGTTCTATGATTTAAGTTTTATTTTTTACGGTTGTTTTTTGTTCTTCGCTTATCATTCAATACTAATAAATTATAAATTTTTGTAACAAAAATTTTTGCCACTGTGTTATATACTTTGTATATACGGGTACATGGAATATGTAACTAATCTAATCTCTTTTCTTTATTTTCTCCTCCACTATTAAAAAGCGTGAGTATGTGCCGTATCAATAGATCGGCATTTTTATTATTAATGGGAAATGGAAAATGGAAAATTTTTATATTAGAATTGAGTTATGACAAAAACAGGATTTGTAGCAATTATAGGACGTCCAAATGTTGGAAAATCTACTCTTCTTAATCAGATATTAGAGCAGAAGATAGTTATTGCAACAAACAAGGCGCAAACGACACGAAAAAGAATAAAGGGAATTTATACGACTGATGATATTCAGATTGTATTTGTTGATACTCCGGGTATGCATAAGCCGTTGAATAAACTGGGTGAATTTTTGCTTGACGAGGCAAAGGTTTCTGTTCCTGATTCTGATGTTGTGTTGTTTTTGGTTGATGTATCCACTCCTGCGGGAAAAGGGGATAAATGGATAGTCGAAAATGTTTTGAAGAAAGTTTCAGCCCCTGTAATTATGGTGCTTAATAAAACGGATAAAGCATCACCTAAAAAGATTGATGAGAATATATTGTCTTACAGGGAACTTTATCCTGATTTTGCGCAGGTGGTGAGAATTTCTGCAAAAACAGGTAAAAATAAATCTAAATTGGTTGAGGCAATTAAGGAATATTTACCGCAGGGTGAGTTTTTGTATCCTGAAGATGTTGTTACGGAAGAGAATATGCGTTCAATAGTTGAAGAGATAGTGAGAGAAAAAATTTTGATAAATACATCTGATGAGATACCTCATTCTGTTGCGGTAAAGGTTGATGAGTATAAAGAGGAACCTGATATAGATAAAATCAGGGCAACAATATATTGTGAAACAAAGAGCCAGAAAGGCATTTTAATCGGTAAAGGCGGAAGCCTTTTGAAAACAGTCGGAACACAGGCAAGACAAGATTTAGAAAAGATTACCGAAAAGAAAGTGTTTTTAGGGTTACAGGTTAAAGTGGAAAAAGACTGGCGTAAAAAAGACAGTGTGCTTAAATCTTTTGGCTATGTTCAGGAGGGGCAGGGGTAAATTATTGTTCATCGGCGAAGCCGATTTATCTCTCCTTGGAGAGAAAAATTTCTTAATGAACTGCCTGCAGTGAATTTAGAAATTTGAGAGAGGGTAAGCAGGTCAAACTAAATATATATTACCCTCTCCCGTATTTGTAATAAATTTGCAAGCAAATTTAAACAACTACGACCTCTCCGTTGTAGAGGTTTGTCTTTTATAAATTTACCCCTATTTACCCCTAAACAATAATTTACATTTTTTCCGTTTCCCGTTATAATAAAATTATCGAAAGATTATAGGAGCAAGAAGATGGACGCTATTGTTATTTATTGTACAGTACCTGATAAAAGAGTTGCCAAAGAGATTTCTCAACATATTATAAAGCATAGACTGGCGGCGTGTGTTAGTGCTATTGACAGAGTAGAATCCGTTTTTTCTTGGGATGGCGAGATGGAAAAAGAAAAAGAAATTATGCTTATGATTAAAACTCTGAGGGTAAACTTTGAGCCTATTAAGCACTTGATTTCTGATTTGCATCCTTATCAAGTCCCTGAAATCATTGCACTTCCTATTGTTGATTGTAGCAAAGAGTATCTTCAATGGTTGGTACACGAAACGAAGCATTAATAAAAGAAGAGTTAGTCAGATATATTTCTTCGCTGGGGCTTGAGGTTAGAACTGCGACAAAGGCAAGAGGTAATCGTGGCTTTTTTAAGGTTGGTCGTATTGATGTTTCAAAGACGCTTGATGATAAAAGCGCAGTGCGAACGTTAGTTCATGAGTTTTCACACTATATTCACCATAAACTCGATAAAAGTTTAAAATCTTTAGATAAAGTTTTGGTGGAAGATTCTCAACAGTTGCGTGATGAATTGTTAGAGGTAACCTATTTTGTTGACGAAAACTCGCTTTGCACTAAACTAAACAGAGAGAATGAAAAATTAAAAAAGAATATTAAAACTCTTACTGACGAGATAAGGCATGAATATCCAAAATTTTCTGCTAATGATGACCTGAAAGAGTTTAAAAAATATTCCCGCTGGTCTGATTTAAGGTATCTGGAGAAATATGACAGGGTTAAAATTCAGTCATTATCTTCTGATAAAATATATTCTGTTGACAATGTTAGTTGTGATTTTCCGGATATTCCCGAGGTGTTTGTTTATTATTTGAAACTTAAATCAGATTTGAGAAAACGAGCAAAAATTTCACGCAGAATGTCTAAACTGAATAGATATTATAGTGAGCCATGTGAGTTGTTTGCAAGGTTTATTGAGGGGATTTATATTGATATGGAAAGAGTTAAAACGGTTGCACCAACGGCTTTTAATAATTTTTTAAAATTATACGGTGAAAATAAGTATTCCGGCATGAGAGAGGTCTTTGCTATTTTAAGGATAATAATATAAGTAAATAAATTGGGAACAGGTTTTGTTGTAGTCCGACAAAATGTGGTTTGCTCGTGAGGTTATGGTTTATAAGATATTTATTCAGGAAAAAATCATACAAATATATGGTTGATTTTTGAAAAAACATCATTAAAATATTGCATGAAGATAGAGAAAATATACAGGAGATTACCCCATGGCAAATTTTAGTGCATCATCATTGTTTGCAGGTGTTAATGCAGGCGTTCAAAATTCGTATGCTATTTTGTCTAACTTGTATTCAGGCGGACTTACACAAAAGAATTTATCACAGGCAATGACTAATACATCACTTTTGGCAAGCCCTTACGGAACTACGTTTGCGTCTTATTTATCACAAAATTTCGCAACACTGGATAAAAACGGAAACGGTAAATTATCTCAAAAAGAGGTTAACAAGTTAATGACTCAAATCTCAAACAGGGGTTTGACTCGTGATCAGGTTAGTTCTTTAGGCGGAATGTCAGGCATGTCTGCTAATGCGCAGGCAACTGTTTTAGACCATTTTACAGATATTGATACAAACCACGATGGTTATGTTTCAAGTGCTGAAGTTCAGGCTTATATTTTGCAGTCTAAAATAGAGAATAAAAAACAAAAAGATACTAATCATATGATTAATAAAACATCGCTTTTCTATGGCGATGAGAATAAAGATGATGATTCAACAAGTTTGTTGTCTTACAAGTGGATACAAGACGACAACAATAAATAAAGTTTGAATTATAGGAAAGAGAGTGCATTGGGAAAATTGGGTGCTTTATAGGGCATAAACAAGATAATCAATGTACACAAACGGGCAGAGATTTCTTTGCCCTTTTATTTTTTTTTCTAGTCTGTTTGGTTGAAATTTTGGGTTTTCCGGCATGGTTTTTATTTGAAAAATTTTAAAAATATGGTAATATTGTTACACTGGGGGATAAATATGACTATTTATCACAGTGAGAAAGAGTATAAGAAAAAAGAAAAGGAGAAAGACCATAGCACCTACTGATAACAGATACGGCAATAATAAAGGTCGTGATAACGGAAAAGATAAAGTAATAATGAACGAGAGAATACGTTCACAAGAAGTAAGATTAATTGATGAAAACGGAGAAAATCATGGGGTAGTTCCAACCTCAAAGGCGTTGGCTATGGCAGAAGAGGCTGATCTTGATTTGGTTGTAGTTAGCCAAAACCAAGAACCACCTGTTTGTAAGATTTTAAACTACGGTAAATACAGATATGAGTTGGAAAAGAAAGCAAAAGAGGCTAAAAAGAAACAACATACCGTAGATGTAAAAGAGGTAAAAGTAAGATATAAGATAGATACCCACGATTATCAGGTAAGAATTAAGAATATTAATAAATTTATCTCACAAGGAAATAAGGTAAAAATCGTTGTTATGTTGCGTGGTCGTGAGATGCAGCATTCAAACCTTGCGTTTGATTTGGCTAATAAGTTCATGGCTGATTTAGAGGGCGATACGATTATGGTTGAAAAGAAGCCGCAGTTAGAGGGCAGAAACGTGACCTTGTTCCTTGCACCTGCATCTAATTAATGGGGTAAAAATAAAGATGTTTAAAGTACCTTTCTGTTATGCAGAGAGGTATTTTATATTATGTAATTAAATTTTTCTTGACTAAAAATCTTGATATTGTAGAATAATCTTACGGGCTTTATAAGTTTTCGTATTGAAAATTTAAAAGAGTCGATGAAAATTAAATATAAACGCATTAGTGTGTGCCGCGTTAGCTCCCCCAGTGGAGACGATAGGCGGAACGGTTCGGAAAAAGTAGAGCATTGCTCTAACAACTGAGCCAATGACAATTAAATAAAAACTTATATGTGCCGCGTTAGCTCAGTTGGTAGAGCAAGGGACTGAAAATCCCTGTGTCCTTGGTTCGATTCCGAGACGCGGCACCATTCTTTTTATTTAGTTATAGAGCGGAATCGAACCAAGGTTCTCCCCTCTTGTACTTTTTCAGGACAGTGTATCTGTATAATGTATCATGTTATTTGCGTTGTATTTTTCAGTCCATTTTGGGATTGGCGGTTAGTTTGAGATTGTTGGCGGAAAGGTGCAGAAAATTAGGATTTTTTCTGTCGGAAGTTTGTTAATTACCCCTATCTCAAACTGGACGAAAACGGACTTTGTTCGGACGAAGTTTCAAAAATTTTTAATGGCTAAAATGCAGTAATAGCGGCAACGGGCATGTAGTGCGAGATTGGCGGTTACTTTGAGATTTTCGGCAAGTCCGTTTTCGACCGTTTTGAAAAATTTGCCAAAAAATCGGGGAAAATGTGTCCGACAATTTTGAGAAAATAAAAAAAATAATTGATACGAAACTGACACAATGCTCGGAAGTCGTGTTCCAATGCTTTATCTTCAGAGGTAAAGTGTTTGTGCCATGAATAATAATGACTTATATATTAATATAAAGGATATCGCAGAGGCTAAAGGTTTAACCTCCACTCGTGCTATTAGATTAAAATTAAATGATCCTGAAAGTGGATATATTTCAAGAGAGGTCAAGGTTAGTGGTGGCACGAGCTATGAAATATTATTTTCAAGTTTAGAACCTGAAACTCAAAAATTATTATTAGAGAGTGAAAAGAAATCAACAGCTCTTATTCCGAGAAATTATCAGCCGGCACAGTTTGTTTCTGATAGTGCAAAATTGACCGCAAACTTCAGAACCAACATTGTAGTTGCTTTGCAAAAATTAAGAAAAAAATATTCAACTAAAAAAGAGGCTGATTCTGTATTTTTAGATTTATATAATTCAGGATTATATTTGCCCAAAGCATATAAATTTATCGGATCAATATCAATCGGAACTTTGCACCGTTGGGTTCAGGCTTTTGAAAAACACGAGTCGGCAGAATGTTTACAACCAAAATATAAATGGACTCGTCAAGGGGAATATAATTCAATATTAAATGATGAAATGAAACATATTTTACTGACATTTTTATTACATCCGAGTCAGTATAATTATGGTAAAGCAATTAAACTAACAAAAGAAATATTAAAAAAACGAGGCTATGAATGTCTTCCCTGTGATTTATCTTTCAAAAGATATGCGGAACATTTTAGAAAAAATAATTATGCAGAGTGGGTTTTGAGACGTGAGGGTATGAAAGCATATCACGATAAAGTTGAACCATATATTGAAAGAGATATTTCTAAAATTGAGGTTGGGGATGTAATCGTGGCAGATGGTCATGTTCTAAACTTTCAAGTTATTAATCCATTTAACGGTAAACCGACAAGAGCAACTCTTGTCGGTTTTTTAGATTGGAAATCAACTGCATTAATCGGTTACGAAATTATGATGACAGAAAGCACTCAATGCATTGCATCTGCTCTGCGTAATGCCATTTTAAATTTAGGAATGATTCCCAAAGTGGTTTATCAAGATAACGGAAAGGCTTTTAAATCTCGATTTTTTCAAAGTTGCGATTTTGAGGAGGAGGGCTTTAACGGAGTGTATGCGAATCTGAACATCCACTCCGTTTTTGCTAAACCTTACAACGCAAGAGCCAAAGTAATAGAACGATTTTTTAGAGAATTTCAGGAAGAACTTGAAAAAGGAATGCCGAGTTACATTGGAACTTGTATTGAAGATAAGCCGGCGTGGTTAAAGCGAGGCGAACATTTACACCAAGAATGGCATAAACGATTAACAAATAATCACATTCCTACAGTTCAGGAAGCAATTAAATATATTAATAGTTGGTTGGAATTACACAACTCTCAACCCTGTCCGAACAATAGAAATATGACAATCAAAGAGATGTTAAATACTGTTCAAAAACAGAACATTCCTGTTCAAGTTTTGGATGATTTGATGATGAAAACCGAAACAAGAACTATTAATAAACATGGAATTACATTCTTAAAAATGCATTATAGGAGCGATTCTATTATAGGAATCAGGGACAAAGTTAATATCCGCTACAGTTTATTTGACCTGTCAAAGATTTATGTTTATTCCACCAAAGGGGAATTTTTATGCGTTGCTCACAGAGTTCAGAAAGTACACCCGATGGCTCGTGTTCTCGGAACTGTTAAGGATATGGAAGAATACAAACGACAATATATTCACCAACAAAAATTGAAAAATAAATTATTAAAAGAAGTTAAAAAGACATTTCCTGATGCGGAATTACAAGTTTTAGAAATAGAGCCCGAACCGATTTATGAAATAGAAGAAATTGAACAACCAAAACCGAATCGTGAACGCAAGTTGACGGCTCGTGAAAAACAAATGCAACGACCATCATTTGACAGTAATTTTGAAAAGTACGAATGGTTAATACAAAACGGTTGTACTAATTCAGAAGATAGAAAATGGATTGCTGATTATATCAGAAGTGATGAATACAGAGAAATATATGGAGATTAACTATGGAAAACAAATTCGTAAAAACAAAAAACTTCAAAAATTTTGTATCTTTGGCAAGTAAATTAAAAAATCTGCCTGATAATATTCCTCGATTAGCATTATTGTATAGCGAACCGGGAATCGGTAAAACGCATATGTTATTAAAATGGGCATTAGATAACGATGCTGTCTACATAAGGGCAATTAACGGAATGACTCAGCCGGGATTATTGAAAAATATCGTCACTGATTTGGATTTAACGGATTATCACAATATGCAAACCAACTTCAACCATATCGTAAAATGCCTACAAAACGAGCCAAGAGTGATTATTGTTGATGAAGTGGATTATTTAATAGGTGATAAAAACGTAATTGAGATATTAAGGGACATTCAGGATATGACAAATGTTCCGATTATTTTATCAGGTATGGAATTTGTAAATAGAAAAATCGCACGATTCAAACACATAAAAAGCAGATTATATAAGAGTTTGAAATTAAAATATTATGATGAAAACGAGATAAAAGACATACTTGAACAATTGACCAATCTTAAATTTACGGATGGAGCAATAAAATATTTAGCATTAAGAAAAGTTCCGTTTCGACAAATTGTTCAAACCATACAAGAGTTAGAGAGTTATTCACAAACAAATAATATTAGTGAAATAAATGAAACAAAAGTTATTGAGGTGCTAAATGAAAGACAAGATTCTCAAATTATGTCGCAGAATGCGTAATGCAACAAAAGCTGATTTATTACAAATAGCAGAAGTAGAGCCTACAGTTTTAGAAACTGTTTTAATGTATCTGCTTGACGAAGGGTTGTTGGAAGAGAAAAACGGTTATTATTTGCCGTCAGAGAAGAAAGATTTAACAGAGCAACCTCGTATAGAATTGCGAAAGTTACCTCTTATGATTCAATACCATTCTCCTGAAACAATAGATCTAATTATAAGGGGGTTTTGTGAAAAAATCGGTTGTCAAAAAATGTGTAATATTGCAAATGTAAGTACAAGTACGATAACTGCGTTTTATAACGAATTTCGGAAATTGATTTATGAAAGGCAAAATAATAACTTACTAAATAATTATTTTATTAATCCGAAGCAATGTAGATATAGACAGTTCTTTGATATCTTCGGATTCTTTTATATTTACAATAATAATATTTATATAAGTGAGCGACCTTTAAGAGCCCCTTTTGAAAACGATTGTACCAAAACAGACATTTCCAACTTAAAAAAAGTGTATTCGTTTATTCGCCGAAATATTGAAAAACACAAAGGAAATAAAGTTAGATTACATTATAAAATAGCGGAGTATATTTGGAGACGAGAGCAAGATTTTACAACACTTTACAGCGATATAAAGTCTTTAATTGGTTAATAAATCTTAATTGCAAATTCCCCAATTTTTGAAAATAGGTTATATAAATCTATTTTCAATATTTTGCACCATATTTTTTTATAATTTTACAGGTCTGAAACAATGATTTTATCGGGGAAATTGCACGCAACCCAAGTCAAGAAAGGTTTTCACGCCCCTTTTATAAAAATATAATTATAAATATCATTGGGCAAATTGTAAAAATAGCTCAACTGGTAAGGAAAAAATTAGACACTCGTCCTATGAATTTGGGCAATGCAAAAAACTTTCTATATGTATGTCCGAATTTAAGAAGTTGAGGATTTCCTATGGTAACAATTACATATGACCAAAAACTAATACTCGTAAGGGTAATGGTGGCTTCACTTGATCTTAAATCAAGTGATATAGAAAAACAATTAAATATTTCAAGAAGTGTCGTAAGCAGACACTTAAGGGGGGAACGAGATTATCCACCCATTGATATGTTTTTAGTTGAACAGTTTTTCGGTGTAAAGATAAAGGAGTACAGCATTGCTTAATGTAACATCAATAAATGAAAATCACCTTCAATGGGTTTCAATAGATGATGTTAGCAATGTTCTCAATTTATCTGTTAAAACAGTTAAAGAACAATGCCGAATCGGTAAATTAAACCATAAAATTTTCAGGATTGGAAAAAAGTCTGAATATTGGATCAGCTTTAATTCATTACCTGAATATGCTCAACTTAAATTACAAGGACTTGCAAATCCTGAATTACAAAAATATAGCGATGCTCCAAATTGGGCAAAAAGCCAAGCGGATAAATATCTTGATTTGTTTGAGGTAACTGATAACAAATATGGCAAAGAATTAAGAAAATATATTGCTGATTGGAACGTAAAAAATCCTCAAAATAGAACGTCATATCAAAGTATAATGAGGATGCGAAAAAAATATAATGAAGAAGGACTCAACGGATTACTTGCAAAATACGGACATTCTAACGGTAGGAGTACAGTTGATGATAAATACTTTGAGTATTTCAAAAATTTATATTTAGTTGAGGGTTCACCCTCATTATTTGCTTGTTGGCAGGCAACATTAGGTTATGCAAAAAGAACTGATGGTGTTGATGAGAAAACATTTCCAAGCCATAGGTCATTCCAACGCAAACTTGAAAGGCTTGTTCCTGTTGGTGCTATCTATATCGCAAGAAAAGGGAAATCTGCATATAATCGTAAATATGGCAAATTTATAGATAGAGATTATTCAAATATTAATTGTGGTGAAGTTTGGGTTTCTGACCACGCACAAATTGATATTGCTTGTTTTGCACCTGATGGGAAAGTTGTATTTCCTTGGGTTACGGCTTGGCGAGATTATAAATCAGGAAAGTGGCTCGGTTGGCTTTTACAATGCGGCAGTCCAAATTCAGACAGAATATTTCAGGCATTTTATTATGCGGCAGAAAGATATGGTTTGCCAAAGGATGTCATTATTGATAACGGTAAAGATTACAGAAGTAAAGACTTTGCCGGAGGCAGACCGAATGCCATAAAAGTTGAAACAAACCAAAAAACAACACGATCAATGCTTGATGAATTAAGTGTAAAAGTCCATTTTGCATTACCATATAATGCTCAAACAAAACCGATTGAAAGAGACTTTTTAAAGATAAAAGAAAAATTATCTAAATTCTGTGTCGGTTATCGTGGCGGAAATGTTGTTGAAAGACCTGAAAAGCTTGCTGATGAAATTAAAACTGGCAAAGTTATGGACTTTGATCGTTTCAAAAAATTATTTGATGTTTATATTCTTGAGGTATTTAACAAGATGGGCTCTGCCGGTAAAAACCTTAATGGAATGTGTCCTGATGAATTATTTAATCAAGAATTTAAAGAAAAAATTGCAACTACAAAAGATGCTCTTAAATTATTCTGTACCCGAACTTCTCGTAATTTCACAATTGGCAGAAACGGCATTAAAGATAATGAACTCGGAATTACTTATTGGGCAGATTGGATGGTTGTTCACACAGGTGAAAAAGTTTATTTACGAAGAGACCCTCAAAATTACAAAGAGGCTTGGGCATTTAGAGCTGACAATGAGGAATTTTTAGGTGTAGCTACAGCGGTTCGAGCAGTTGCCGCATTACACGCAGAAACTGTTTCAAAGGCAGAATTCCAAGAGGCTATGGCTATTAAGAAACGTGCTTTGAAGATAACAAAATCTTATCTTCAAGATACAGAACAGATTAGTCCAGAGGAATTAATAGAAAACTATAAGGCTTATTGTAATAAACCAATTAAGGATGCAAATCCTCGTGTAACAAAAATTGCCAATACGAATATGGATAAAGCAATTCAGAAAAGTAAGGAGATGGCGGCTTTTGGAAAGGCTGATTTATCCATTTTTATGGATGATTCAGAACCTGAAGAAGAATTACTGTATT
This sequence comes from Candidatus Gastranaerophilales bacterium, assembly GCA_016280955.1. Lineage (GTDB taxonomy): Bacteria > Cyanobacteriota > Vampirovibrionia > Gastranaerophilales > Gastranaerophilaceae > CAG-196. The sequence goes on from JAEEHV010000018.1 coordinate 11,745, forward strand.
TATTTGAGACGGACAAACGTGTCGCTCAAGAACTGAAAGGAGTTGCCAATGGATATTAGAACTGAACTTCGGGACTTAATGAAGTCACGTGGATTATCTAATGTGTTTGTTGCTAATGCCATCGGAGTTGCAAAATCAACAATTAGTATGTGGTTAAGCGATAAATATACCGGTGACAATGAAAAATTAACAGACAAAATAGTTAATTTTATTGAAAGAGAAAAAGAACGCACAGCTGATGATAATTTGCCTTTTGTAGATATAACAACGGTTGGTTATATTTCCGAAATTGGCAGACTTTGCCATACGAAGGGTAAAATAGGAGTTTGTGTCGGCAGAGCAGGATTAGGTAAAACGGTAGCCGTAAAGGAATATGTAAAAAATTATATGGATTCAATCCTTATAGAAAGTGATTCAGGTTATACCGCAAAATCTTTGCTTTTAGAAATTCACAGACGTATTGGTTTATCCGGCAAAGGCTCTGTTTACGATTTAATGAACGAGGCTGTCCATAAATTGCATCATTCAGGCAGATTATTAATTATTGACGAAGCAGAGAATCTGCCATACAGAGCATTAGAAATTGCTCGTAGAATACACGACAAAACAGGAATTGGTATTTTATTAGTCGGCAAAGATGTTTTATTTAAAAACCTTTGTGGGCAAAATAACGAATACGACCAACTATCATCACGAGTTAAATATTATAAAAAACTCAGGGACAGAATTTTAATCTCGGATGTAAGGAAAATTTTAGAAGCAGTCGGTCAAGACCCCGAACTTGCAAGCACTTATTATACATATTCTGACGGGATTACAAGGAAATTAGAACATTTAATTACTCACAGTTCATACGTTGCCAAAACAAATGGCAAAGTAGCGGTCGATAGTTCTGTGATAAAAAAGACCTCTGAATTATTGATGGGAAAGGGTGAATTAAAATGAGACAGTACAAATTGTCCGGTATTCTTTTTAAATTCCGACCCGAAGAGAAATACCTCCATATATTTTTAATTGCTCTTCTCATCTTTATTTTAGGGGTTCAGTTAGGCATAAAACAAGGTCGAGCATTAGAGCTTGATGATTTGAGGATTAAATATGGCTACGAATTCACAGATTAAAAAAATACATACACTTAAAAACGTGCTTGGCATAGATGACGATTTATATCGTGAATTACTCTGTGAATACGGCGTTTCGTCATCAAAGGATTTGGCTTATAAAGATGCAATAACCTTTACGGAAAATCTTGAGAATAATGCTGTTGCAAAAGGGTTATGGGTAAAGAAACCGAAAAAATATGCCGGATTGAATCGGGATAAGGAAATGGCAACGGATTCTCAAATCCGAATGATAGAAGGATTATGGCGAGAACTTTCCTATTTCGATGATGATAAATTCGCAAAAAAGTCATTGCGTAAATTTTTGAGCAGGACTCATAAGGTTGATGATGTGATGTTTATGACAAAAGACAAAGCATCAAAGGTCATTAATTCAATAATTGCAATGAAAAAAAATTATGTAAAAAAAAGTGCATCTGCACTTTAGTAGTAGAAGAAAAATAAGGAGTAAAAACTATGTTAGAAAATCAAGAAAAAACAATGGAAACAAGTATGTGCGACTCAATGAACGAAATGGATGCAACGATGAAAAATGTTGGAATTACACCTGAAAAAATTTCTGAAATGATTGTTGATGAGGAACAAAACACAAATGATGAACCAAAAACAAAAGAACAACAATTTATGGATTATTTATCTGATGAAATAAATCATTTGGAAGATGATTATGCGACAAATGTATATAAACTTGGGCAGGCAGATTTGAAGGATGATGAAATATCCGAGCAATTAAGTATCAAGAGAGAGTGTAAAATGCTCAAAATGAAAATGGATTTAATGACAGACATTATGAATGAATTTGAATCCCTTTTTATGGCAGCATAAGGTCGAAACGGTCGGCTAACGTTGCAAGCTGACCGTCTCTGTGTATGGCACAGACTGATGATGACTCTGCAAAAAGGAAAGGAGAGAATGATGAGTGATACAGCATTAGATGTCTTAAACAGGCAAATTACTGAATATCAGGTAGATATTGAGAACCTAAAAATCAAAGTGGCAGACTGTGCAATAAAAGCACATAGCACAGAACCAACAGAGGTTAGTTTGATTTTTGATAATTTGCACAAAATGGCAAAATTAATTTCACAAGTAAAATCAAAGGAAATTCTTCTTGATGAATTACTCAAAACAAAAACCAAAATTGAGGATGAACTTGAAAAACGAGTTGCAAATGATTAAAAGGTCGAAACGGTCGGATAACATCTGCAATCTGACCGTCTTAACGTGATGCGTTAACTGATGAGACCAAGAATATTAGAGAGCTTTATATGACAAAAGAACGCCCTTGGATGAAATACATAACAAAGGATGATATGCCAAATGATGATCTATTAACCTTTTCAGATTATGTTGGCATAGAAAAAACTGTTGATATTGTTCTTGCTCTTCCCGGATTAACAATTCCAATTCCTCGCAAACCTTTTAGGATAGCGAAAGAAAAATACATTATTGATAATTTTGATGGGACAAAATATTCAATAAATCGATTGGCATTAGCATGTGATTTGTCCACTAAACAAGTTTATAAAATTTTAAGAAGGCATTTTGATAAACAAAAGAAAAAGAATTCTTAATTACAGAAATCCGAATCTTTGTTCATAACCGATGTCCACCTCCGGCATCGGATTTTTTTATGCTAAAATTAATATTATGAAAAATTTATTAACTGATAAACCCCTATATAAACACGACTGTGAAAAATGTGTATTTCTTGGAACGGCACAGGAAAAAGATTTTTATTATTGCAATAAATCATTAACCGGTAGAGATTCTTTAGTTATAAGATTAAGTGATAAACCAAGCGATTATTTAAGTATGCCTGTTGAGGTGGCAAAAGGCGGCATTATATCGGGTGAAATAAATGACAGTACCTTTGAACTCGCTTATCATTTGTATAGGGTAAATAAATTATTAAAAATTTAGGGAAAAGCA
>JAEEHV010000019.1 GCA_016280955.1 Candidatus Gastranaerophilales bacterium
AACCGCTTCCCAGAGACATGACATAAGACAACACTTCATCACAAACACGGGAAAGCGAAGAAAACAGCAGGAAAAAATTGAAGAAATTCCGGATAAAGGTATTGGAAAAAGAAAAACAAACCAGAAAAAACAGCAAAAAAGAGGTCTAAAAATTGCCAAAAAAGATTAAAAAGGAAACAGATAACAGAAAAAATACTTTCAAAAACAGTCTATTTTTAAAACAAAACTTGATAATTGTCACGTTTTTACTAATTTTATTTCAGTCTGAATCTAGTAAATTTACATTTGTTTAACATTTAAAGACATCCCAAAATATTAATCATCAGAAGCATCTGGACGCATCATCAAAGAACCATGAGAACGACCAACCTCTTCATTCGAAAAAGAACATCAGGTAAAAAATAACAGCTGAACGGACATTAACCGGTGGCAGATGCCTCAACGCCTTATTTTTCAACAAAAAAGCCAAGAATGTATGGAATGACAAACGCTCCAAAACATGAAACCGTTTACAAAACCACCATCTATAAAGCGATAAATACAAATAAAAAGAGACGACAGAAAAGAGATAAAAACCGGAGAAAATTTTTATTAATACGGATGTAGTAAAAAAGATTAATTAGACTGTATTAATCAACAACAATAACAAAGTCTTTGAATTTAACTTATTTTTAACAAATTAATTAAGAAAAAATCGGGCAATCAGTGATGAAAAAAAATAATTTATGTAATACAATAAGCTCATTCGAAAAGTCTTTATTTCGGACGCGGAAAATCGGTGAAATGTCATTTGTGAACGTTTTCACAGAACAAATCAAAATAAAAAAAGATTATTTGAAAAAGATTTCCGTATTTGAAATAATTTAAATGTGCAAGGGATATGCACTGTTGGATAATCTTGAATACCACCGAGATAATCCAAAAACAGGTCAATAAGAGAAGGAGTAAAACCATGACAGCAAAACTTTACGAACTCAATACCGAGATTCTGGGCAAATTAGTTGAAAGCTCAGAAGCTTCTCAGAATTTCATCGAATCAATCATCAAGGATTTACCTGATACTTTAGAAGTTGAAAGCATCAGCGACGTAACTGTTGGTGACTTAAACTCAAGTAAGGTTGCAGGCAAGAGTGCAGAAGGTTTTTCTCAGATCAACGGCATCGTTTTCCAGTTCCGTCTGAACAACAAGCCAGCCGAAATGATCCTTGTGGTTGAACCAGTTTCATTCCTTAAGTGGTGGCATGATAAGAGCTTCTTCAGCTATAAGCTCTACCGCAATCACAGCAATATTAACGACGGCGTAAGACGTTTCGTAACATTCGTAGTTACCGACTCTGAAGTTAAGGCTTCACGCTTCCATGCTGTAAGCTGCTTCAACAACACCAATGGTGAAAAGTGCGAAACCTGCCAGATTCATGATATCTTCGCCGTTAAACAGTCAGGCAACGAAGATTCTATGCTTGAAAACTGGATTCGCGCCTTGATATCCAAAAGCGACGCAAATGAAAGTACCAATAATGTATCAAGCATAACTGAAGCTTCAGGCTACAAGGTAGCTTAATATAATAAAATCTCTTATTGTATGTGGTATATTTCACCCGCTTTATGCGGGTGATTCTTTTTATATACAGAAAAATCAAACAATCATCATTAATACCGCACCGGAAGACAAAACAAATACGGATTCAGCATCACTCTCCTGTCTTCCCCCTATCTAAACCACTGCCCCATCACCATTCATTTTTTAATCAGCTCTAAAATCATTAAACACAGATAAAGGCCATTGCCATGGACGTTTAAAACAGGATTTTACACAAGAACAGCAGCACGAATCATGGCAGCACCTCTGACCAAAACCGATTCAGAAGCCCATGGTACAGAAAGGTAAATCTTAAAACAGAACATTTCCGGACAAGCCCGGGAACAACCGGATAAACAACACGGAGTTCTGCCCACAAATCATCCATGTCAACGCATAAAGCTTCATCTATACACACCAATGGAATTAGAAACACGCATCTAAGGACCAAACCTGCAGCTGCATATAAAGCCCTATAAAACCGCTGCATCCAATTCAGGAACAATCCTCAGCCACATGTCTTTGGCAACAATATACCTAACCATCCATACACGATACACCAGGTCGGAGAAAACCCATCCCACAACATCAGTACAATTAAAACCGGACCAACCCACCCGCCCCTAACCTTATGGGATTTTCTTCAGATAAACAGCAAGCCGAGAAACTGTCTGACAGAACCAGAAGATCATATCCCGGCATCCAATCCTAATCTGTTCCGAAACAGCTCCGGTTATAATTTAGAACATCCAGACCAGCAGCATCTTCATATCACCAGTCCATGACCACCATAAAACAGGCTCAAGCATTCTATAAATCCGTTGAAAAGATTCAGAATTTTTATAATTAGAAAAACAGCACGGAATTCTGCTTCAGATACTAATCCGCTGTTCAGCACCGATCTTTGTCATCAAATGCAACCATGCACGTTTTTCAATATTAATGCATATGAGCACACATAAGAGACCATATGACGCCATAAATCAGACTTCCGGAGAACACAAGACAGTTATTAAACATCCTGCATATATATGACTTTGTGATTTACTGAAAACTGTTTTCATCATAAATAGTTCCTTGCATCAAAATGAAAGAAACATACATTTTTGGCTAAATTCCTCGCTTTTTATATGATTAATAGTTATAACATAGCCTGTGTGTTTTATGATTAATGTGTAGAGAGCGTCAGCCAAAAAGAGTAAAAAATCCCCAAAATCAATGGTTTTTCCATTAATATTTTTGTTCCTTGGCTTATTTAAATTCTTATTTAATTTTAAATAATAAAGAATATTAAAACAAATACGTTATTTAATATTTAATTTTTAAAATCTTTCTTATTTAATTAACCACTGAATTTTATTTTAAATTAACCATATATATTTTTTATAAAACCATTTTTATTTAAAATAAACCACTTTAAGATTATTTAAATCACTGTTAAATAACATGAGATTAATGTTATACATTTTTATTTCTGTTTTTATTAAACTCACTTCGTTTTCCAGGCTCTTCAAACGCCGAAAATTCATTTTAAACAACGTGTAATTACATGTAATATATACTGTAAATTACAGTGTAAATAATTAAGACATACTCCCTTTCGCTATTCCCCCTCTTCTCTATACATCTTCTGTTATACCTCATACCCGGTTCCCTAAAACCCGGCTGACCCCTTCATCAGTAGCCGTGTATCCATCTTCGCAAGACTCACCCCTGCCGATTCCGTTCTTTTGAAGGTTTTAACACATACCTGCTCATCCGCAGCACCAGATACTCATATGCGTACAGGCTGCGTCTTCTCTTACCCAGAACAAGCAGCTGCATACATAATGAATCAGATGCTGTTGGATACAGCCACACAAATTCAGTACGGAAGTATTCAGTAAACCGGAGGGGGAGTGAAATATTCAGTATAAATACGGGAAAAATCGAGCCATAAGGACCTTTTACATCCAGTCCTTTATGCAGATAACAAACCGGGATACAGCCCCAAAAA
>JAEEHV010000020.1 GCA_016280955.1 Candidatus Gastranaerophilales bacterium
GATAACCGCCAATCCTGATTATTTGTAGATTTGGCAAATACGGCAGATAAGTAATATCAATTTTGCCTTCGGGTTTTGCTTTTTTACTGTCAAATTCATAGTGGGTAAATACTGAATTTTCCTTAATAATAATTCCGTATTTAATAGTTAAATAAGCCGTTAAACAGCACAGAGTTTCAACTTGCTTCTGTGTTATTGGGTATTTTGTTTCTTTTTTGTGCAGGCTGAAACCTGCCATTCCGCAAACAGATAAACCGATGCATCCTGTGTTTCCACCACCGCAATGTGCCGCATAATTTCCGTCTCGACAGTTCAAATTATCTTCAGGTTTGTGTGTCCCCGGATAAATCCGACCGTTAGAATCTATTAAAAAATGGTATGCTTTTATATCGGTGTTGCAGGGTGAATTACTGCCCGCTGTCCAATGGAGGCAGATTTTGTTGAGTGATGTCATTTGGGGTATTCCTTTCTTCAATTTCCTCGTAATTTTCTGCTACATCCCCATCCCTTAACCATATGGTGTCAAATAATAATTCGGTTTCTTTGTGTTTTAATTTTTTCCCTTCATCGGGGAATAAAATATCTCTTTCTTCTGTAATAGTTGCATCTTCAGGTCGTGTTCCGCACCATATACCTGAAATTATTTTTCCGTTCTTTTCAAATTTCCCAAAATATGTTGTTCTTATTTCCATAAATTATCCTTTCTGCGTAGCAGTAATTCCCAAGTCTTTTAACCTAATAGTTGAATTTTTATAAGTTATTCTGTGATATTTGTAATATCTTGTACTGTTTACAGGAATAGTTTGAGTAAGTGTTTTGGTTACCGTATATGTTCCTATTTCAGTCCAGTTTTGATTATCGTTGCTACCTTCAATTATGAAATTAGCGGCACTATAAGTTGTAGATGTGTAATAATTAACGATTTGAGAAACCTTTAACGGTATAGGATTATAAAAAGTATATTTGCAAATACTGTCAGTATTATTTACCATCCATAAATAATCAGTATTTCCATTAACTGCGGTATATGGGGAATATCCACTTACTGCACTATCACAAGAAACAGCAAAACTGTTTCCTCCCATAGTTCCATTTGCGGTTAAATTAGGTCTTGAAAAATTACTTATTGTTGCACTTGATAAAGAAACTGATTGAGTTTGATTATTTCCATTTGTTGTAATAATGCCATCTGCATCCGAATAATTATTACCTCCATCAACAAAATATAAAATATTTTGTCCTGTATCCCCAATATAATTAATTGTGTAATTTTTAGAGGATTCTTCTAATGCATTAAATGTTATTCCATCAACTGTAAAATAAACGTTTATACCACTCGCATTTGTACTTATGGTTATTTTCTTTTTATTTTGAGTCAGATTTACAGAAATATTTCTTGTTTCATCATCTGATAAATTAGTAATTGAATTTAATAAAACTGTATTTGAGGAACTATCATATGCGACATAGTTCATATCTTCTGCCGGAACATCTACTGTATTGTTTTCAACCAATTCATTATCAACATATATTTGAGTTGTATTTGGATTACATGTGAAGTTCAATGTTGCCGCTTTTAAATCAAATAAAATTACTGTATTAGTTCCTCTGAATCCGTTTGTAACATCAGACCAATTCTGAATAGTGTTTTTTATTTTTATAGGGAAATGAACAGTACACCCCGTAACTCCACTAAGCATATAATTAAATTGGTTTGTATAACTTCCGAATGAATTAGGTGTTAAAGAAGGAAACCATAAATTTTCAAGAGATGTACATTCGCTGAACATACTCGACATTGCACTTGAACCTGTTATTGTAGATAAACTTTCAAAATTAACTTCTATTAATCCACATCGTTCAAACATACTCGACATTGCACTTGAACCTGTTACTGAGGTCAGAGAAGACAAATCAACACTTTTCAAAGCACTACATATACCAAAAGCATCATAAAATGTTTGACTTCCTCCAACGTTAGTTAATTTACTCAAATCTAATGTATGCATTTTGGAACAGCAGAAAAATGCTCTATAAAATCCATACCCTGAAGAGCCAGTCACATTTCTTAATGATGAAAATGTAACTTTCTCTAAATCTGTACAATACGCAAATGCTTCTCTAAAATTGTTAGTATTTGGTACATTTACTAATTTTGGAAATAATGCCTCTCTTAAATTATCTTGACCATAAAATGTTCGTTCTAATGTGTTATATGATGAAACTGTCTCTAAATCAGGGAATGAGACACCCATTACATTATATATCCCATAAATTCCGCTATTATAAACACAAAAACGATAGGTTAATACAGAATCACCAATTGATTTAACACCATTAAATGTTAAGTATAAACCACTTCTTGGCATTTGCAATGCTCCATTAGAGTCAATATCTCCTAAAAATGTGTCAACAGTTGCACCATATTTGGTACTTTGACCACCTGAAACATTTACACTTGCTTGAGCATAATTTGTAACATCAATAGTTCCGTTGCCTGTAATACTTATTGTTCCTGTTGGAGTGATTCCTGTTGGAATTGAATTTATGCAACTTTCTAAATTTGCACAATTTTGCGTGACAGGTAAAGTTGCACCTTTACTACTGCATTTTGTATAAGCTTTTGCAATATTATTTTTTATCCTTTGTATTTCACTTGCTATCGTCATTTACACCTCGCTTAATAGAGTTGCTATATCTTCAAACATTGCATCGATCTCATCTTTTGTATAACCATTAGAGGCAACAATATCATAAATTGTACCGTCAGGTGTTTGAATTTTACTTATTTGCGGATTGGAAACTACAGGTGGAGCATTAGAAAGCGTAAATTCAAATATTAAACCGTCACCACCTTCATATAATTGTTCAGAATCAGTGTAAATATGTCCTGAAGAGTCTGTTATTGTGACATAGCAAATACCACCTTTGTTCATTACCCAATCATCAAAATATAAATAATCACTTACAACACTAAAGTCATTTTGTGTTAAGTTGCTTATATCCTTACCACTATCGGGTTCAAACATTAAACTATCTGATGTTATACAACAATTAAATTGTGCATTTATTGGTCTAATTTTTACTTGTACATGTGTCTCTAATGGAGCCATATTATTCTCCTGTTCCGAAAATCAGCATTTGATTTTCACTATCATAAGAAACGTTTATTTGTGCGGTTACACCGCTTGATGAACCTGATCCTGAAGAATCATCAGAACCACCAACTTTAGAAATTCCGTTTCCTGTGCCTATATATAGTTCTTTTGTATCGGTACACCATAAAGGCATTCCGGCATCTGCCGAACTCGGCAGATTAGTTTTTAATCCTCGTTTGAATTGTATTTTATTCGCCATATTCAACCACTCTTTCTCTTGCCGCTTGGCGTTTTGTAAGTAAATCTAAATACTGCTCGTTTGTTAGCGATGTTGTTTGACCTAAAGCCAACTGATCCCGATGTCTGATTACAAGCCAATCCGTATCTTTTAAATAATTTTTTGATTCACTATTAGTATTAATAAGATTAGTAATTGCCTTTGTTTTACGCACATATTTGCCGTTCAAAAACACATAATTATCTGAATCTTCAATTTTCCCATTGATATATAATATTCGTTCTCTTGGGATATTCCCCGAATATGTAATCACTCTAATATTATCCTCGCCAATATTAGGTTTATAATCACAAACACCAACCAGTTGTTCATTTTCAATCAATAGATAATTCATTATTTCCTCCAAACCGCTAAATAATTGCATTGTGGATTAGCTCTTTGTTCAGAGTTATAACAAGTAACTGTAATGCGACTCGCTTCTTTTCCCCAATTACAATATGTTGAGTCATCTCCATTAACATCACCGCTGTAGTGCAATGTTCTAACACTCGGAATAAATGCAACAAGATTACTCATTGTATAGCCATCAGGTGGATAAACATAGGTTGTTGTTCCTGTGTTTGCACCTGATACGATCTTAAATTGATTTGTTTTTTGCAAAAAAGAGCTTGCGTGATAGCCGTCAACAGTATCAGCATCATAGGTATGAATTATCTGAACACCTGATCCTGTCCCAATGTATAACTCTTTTGTGTCTTCGCACCAAAGAGGCATTCCGCTCGGAGCAGAACTTGGCAGATTTGCTTTTTTACCTCTTCTTATGCGGATATTAGTTGGCATTAGAATAAACCTCCATCAAAGTTGCCATCAAAGGGTGCAATAAAACCAATTCCTGATTCATCAGGCAATACACATAAAAGCATACCGCCCTGATTATCTAATGACGGAACATCTGCCAAATCTGTTATTGATGAAACAAAACTCGGTTTATTCTGAATCCCTGACCAATCAACAAGAGTGTCGAGATTGTTAAATTCAGATATTTTCACCCATTTAGTACCGTTATAAACATATTCAGCACCACCTCCTGCACCGACTGTTGAATCTGCTGATGCATCAACAACAAGTGCGTGTAATCCTGAAAAAGCATTTAAAGCATCACGTGCCGTAATATTATCAACGACCGCCGCTTCCTTAAATACATTCGGTATTTGTGCATTTGGAATTCTTCCTGAAGAATCCAATGTTGCAATTCCGTTTGCTTGTCCTTTTTGTAGTGCTATTCTTGTATCCACCGCAGATGCAAAATCTGTCACTTGAGAAGAGGGGTGGGTATGTGTTTTCTCTGCTTTTTGTAATAAAAAGTTTGCAAGTTGTGCCGCATTTGCAAATTCTGTCAATGCGTTTCCCTCACCATTACCGATATAAAACTTTTTTGTATCGGTTGTAAATAATAGTTCGCCCGGTTTTGCTTCCACAGGCAAATTTTCTGA
>JAEEHV010000021.1 GCA_016280955.1 Candidatus Gastranaerophilales bacterium
ATTATACGTCAGCTACCTTGTTTAGGCGAGCCTATCTTTATTCGTGATACTAAGGATAATTTAGGTTTAGATGAACTTAATCAAATGCGAGATTCTATTGCGAAAAATGTATCGATAGACGATATTTTGCTTTGTTTGTGCGATGAAATTTTGCCACAATTGAGTAGTACAGGCATTATATTGACATATAATTGTTTGTACATAAAAGCCTCTAATGGTTCTTTGCAGGTGTCTTTTGATAAAATAAAAAGGATCTTTGCTGGTGAACATTTCCTGATTGTCAATAATTATGAATTTAAATTTAGTCCAAAAGTGAAGCTCCTGAAAGAATTGGAAGAGGCTGTTAGGGATATAATTGTACAATGTGATTTTTCTTGTAGTTCACCGCGTGTTGAAAAGTGTAAACAAGAAAATAAGGTTCCTCTACCCCCAAAAAATAAAGTCAAAAATGAAAAAATGACAAACGATGCAGAGCATGGAGGACATGCTGGACTTTCTGGGCATCATGTTATGCATATTGCGCATTTTGCCTATCATCATTTTGGAAAGGATATTATTAATGCCATAACTAAGCTGTTTGGTGCATGATGAAAAAAGTCTGTTGAATTTCTATTCAAAAGTGGAGTGAAATTTCGACTTTTGGATATAATTTGGGGCAGAACGGTTGAAATGGAAGAAAATGACAATTTTTTTTAACATTTTGACTAGTTAATCTTTTGGCGAATGTATATTTATCGATGATGATTATTGGTAATGGAAATATGAAGGCTTTGGGCTTGATTAAGTCTACTGTTCTAGGTGTATGCCTTGAATTTAAATTCCTTTACCCATTCACGTGTAAACTTTTGTGTCCTGACTTCTGGTTGAAGTCCTTACTTAACAGGATACAACTGTCGACATCATTTGTCGCCTATTCGTTTTATATTAGGTCTGTCGGTAAAAATAATGAAAGAAAGTAAGGATTTGTAACAATAGAAGGAGATCGTATGGTCGATTACAATAAACTGTTAGAAATTGCTCAGTTTTTAGAGAACGGATTAGTTGTTGATGAACTTCAAAAAATTCATGCTCAAGAAACTCAAGAAAACGCTGACCTAATATTGGCTTTAGTCGGGGAATTTAGCGCGGGTAAAACTACTCTCATAAACTCTTTGACGAACTCCAAGGCTTTGGAAACAGCAACCGTACCAACAACTGCAACAATCTATGATATTCATTTCTGCTCTAGCAGCAATAAAGCTGTTGTCTATGACAATGAAGGATCATCACGAGAAATTGAAGAGTTATCAACGTTAAAGAATGAATCCCTGAAAGATGCAAAAATTGTCAGCTTATTTGACACATCTTGCAAGGTTCCTGCAACGACGGTTTTGGTCGATACTCCGGGGTTGTCCTCGCCGGAACCTAAACATAAGGAAGTCTTGTGTAAATTTCTTCCGAATGCTGATGCTATTTTGCTTGTTGTTGACATCAATCAGCAGATGACAAGATCTTTGACAGATTTTGTAAAAACAGTGAAATTGGCGAAGAAGAAACTGTTCTTGGTTGTTACTAAATGTGACACAAAGGATGAGTCGCAAAAGCTCTCTGCGTTACAATACATTGCAAAAAATTGTGACCTGCCGTTGGAAAATTGTGCTTGTGTTTCTGCAAAAACAGGGGATATATCGGAATTTTTAGAGGTTCTCGATGTCATATCAAAAAATAAAAAGAAAATCATTGGAGATATTTCCAATGTTCGTTATGAGGCTATTGCCGAAAAATTAAAATCGGAATTAATTAAACTTTCAAATGTCCCTCAAAATGATGAGGATTTTCAAAAGGAAATCCAGCAGACTCGTTCTGAGTTAAGCAAAATTCAAAGAGAAATTGATGATATTCTAAGTGATGCTCAGGCAAGTATCAACAATGCAATGAATGAATCTTGTAGAGAGTTTGAAAATAGAATATTTGATCAGCTTGATGCTATAGCAGGAGAAAGTGGTCTTGATTTTGATAAAGAAATTCAATCCAAGATAAATGGTTTCTCTTCAATTATTTTTAACAATCTGAAAGATGAAGTTGGTAACTCGATTCAGAATATAATTGCAGAAAGAAAAAAAACAGGTCGACTCATATTGCAGAATACGAAAGCGCTTGATTTTAGCTCCCATACGATGTCTCAATTATCTTACGGATTGAAACTGAATGAGATTGGGCATAAGTATGATAATGCTATATCCACCGGAGTAAAAGCAGCTGCTGTTGCTGCGACTGTGTATTTTGCCGGTCCCGCCATTTTAGAAACTGTAGAATTTGCTGGTCCTGAATTATTAACTGCAGGCGGTGAACTTGGTGCAGAAGCGGCAATTGGTGCTGTTGATACAATTACGGATGTTGGCAGTATAATTGCAGCAAAGAAAATGATTGATTCAAATAAAGATGTTGTTGAATCAAATCAAAATAAAAATGAATATCTGACAGAATCGAACGCTCAACAGCAAGAAAAGAAAGATACATTGGCTAGTATTATTGGCTTCGTCAGCGACAGAACTGTGGGAAAGCCTCAACGTCGCAAGGCTATTCATGCTTATTTGGATGATGAACTGATGCCTCAATTTAAACATCAGGTTAAATCTTTTGTGAGTAAAGTTGTGTCCCAGATTCGAGCTGCGTTAAACAAGGATGCTGAACAGGATATAAGCGATCTTTCGGAATCGCTTGAAAAACTTAGAGATAAGGTTAAGAATGGACAAACCGCATACGAAGCACACATTCAACAAATTAAAACATACATTCACCAACTCGGCTAAGGAGAAAAAAATGGTAGAATTTATCGTAGGTGGCGCCCTTGGCGCTGGAATTATGGTTGCAAAAGAAAAGCTTATGGGTGAAAATCAAAATTCATCTGTAAAGTTTCAAATGGATGAACTTTCCAATACTAATGAAAAGCTTCTTCGTAGAAACAAGGAACTTGAAGCTCGTATTGATGAATTACTGGCTAAGAATCAGAAGCTGATGAAACAAAATACCGCAAATGGTGATGGCATTGATGATTTAGAAGACGAATTGGAAGATGCTAAGAAATTAAACAAAAAAATTAATGCGGAAAAGGAAGCCTTGGCTTCAGAAGTTCTTGAACTACGTAAATCTTTGGCATCGGCAGAAGCTGAAATTGAAAGCTTAAAAAAATAATAGGAGCTTAAATGTTGAGTACTACTTCCATAAGCCTCATTGTTATGGGGTGCGCTTTTGTTGTAGCCTTAGTTTATTTTTTGTACACTATAATAGTTTTAAAGAAAAAAATAGCTGCACAAAAAGGGTGTTTGGAGGCGGAAAAGGAAACTTTAAAGAGTGAATTATCTAAAACACTTGAAAACAAAGATGCTCAGATTCAAATTTTGAATGATAATATCAGTTCTTTAAAAAATGAGATTAAGGCTGCTGAATCAGAAAGAAAAGAGCTTGGTGCATCTATACAAGAAAAGGAATCACTATTCCGAAATTTACAAGAAGAAAATAGCCGGCTTTTGCAAGAAAAGAATCAGAATGAAGAAAGAATAGATGCAATTCTTTCTTCCGACAAAGCTGAAGTCTTAAAAGAGTTTCAAAAAATTCAAGAAAAAAATGCCAAATTAAAAGAGTTGAATGACGTCCTTGAGAATAAAATCAAGACGTTAGATGCCGATATAAGAAGATCGGAATCAAATATTTCTTCTCTAACAACAGAATTAAAAGTTTCTCAGGAGGAATCTTGTAAGAATGCTGCGGAATTTGACCGCGTTTCTGGAGAATTGGAAAAATTAAAAACAACTAATATTGAACTTACGAATAATCTTGAAAAAACGAAGAAAGAAAATAAGGCTTTGAAAGATGAAAATGATGACCTCGAAAATGATAAAGAAGACTTAGAGAAAAAGATAAAAAAACATAAAGATGAAATTTCTTCATTAAGGGATGATTTGGATTCCTCACGAAAAAAGGAAAAAGAGAAAAGCGAAAGAATAGGTGAACTTTCAGAAGAACTGAATGGAACTAAGGCTAATCTTTCCAATAAGCAAAATGCTTTAACGTTTGTTCAGGAGGTGTTGTCGGCGAAAGAAAATCCAGACAATACGACGAAAGAGCAAAGAAAGGTAATAAATAGAATTAATTCGTTTATGAATGATTCCTTATTTGATTTGATGAGAGCGAGTGGTCCAAGTGATAGAACTGCTGTTGAAATTGAAAACCTTAAGAATGAATTTGATGTATGGCAAAATTTGGAAAAGAAACATTGGCTAAGGAATAAGAGAACGATTGCCTTTGTAGGTGAATTTTCTGCAGGAAAAACATCAATCGTTAATTCAATTCTTAAACAAAACGATCCTGACGCAATTCTTTTGCCAGAGAGTGTTAAGGCGACTACTGCTATTCCTACATATATATCTAATACTTTAGGACGTTCTTCTTTTGTTTTCTTGACTCCAAATAATCAACTTAAGACAATGAGTGAGTCAACGTTTAAGATGGTGGATAAAGATGTGCTGGATAATGTAAAAGGAACATCTTCTCTGATTAAATATTTTGTGATGTCCTATCAAAATAAAGCATTAAGTGATTTGAGCATCTTGGATACTCCGGGTTTTGATTCTAATGATTCTGAAGATACAGTGCGCACAATTGAGGTTATTAATGAATGTGATGCCTTGTTTTGGGTAATTGACGTAAATAAGGGAGAGTTGAACAAAACATCAATTAAAACTATTAAGGAAAATTTGCATCGACCCTTATTTATAGTTATCAATAAGGTTGATACCGTCAACCCTAAGGGGGTAGAGGAGGCTGAGAAAAAAATCAGAAAAACATTGGATGACTGTGGCGTTGCATATGAAAGAATAATTCGTTTTTCTAAAAAAGAAAATACAAGCCTTATTCTTAAACATTTAAATTCAGTAAATAAAGCGAGAGTGGAGGTAAATGCTATAGAGTCTATAGAGAATGTGATTAAAACGTATAGACAAAATGTGCAATTAAATGTTAAACTCTGTAAAAATAAATTGGCGGAAGTAAAAAAATTGGGAAGCTCAATTTCAGCAAATTTTATGCAAACTGTAAATAATCTTGCAAAAAATTGTGACCAGGTCGCAGGAATTCCGCATGAAGAAACTCGTTGGCTCGGAATTGCTGATAATGTTTATGAAATGTCGTTAATCCAATATTCTGAATTCAAGAAGAAACTTGATGCTATTAAAACTATAGGCAATCAATCGAAAAAATTATCTGACAAACGTATGGATATAGAAAAAAATATTGTAATGGCTGTAGATGATTACCAAAAAACCGTGCAGCTCGAAATAAAATGGGATGATTTAAATGATACGTTTACAAAAATTGTAGCTTCATTTAATTCTGCCATTGCAAATAGTTGATTTTTTAAGAGGAAAATACAATGAGTGAAAATATTTTTGAAAAAATCCATGAAAGAAAACAGAATATTTTGGCGTATATACAATCGGCTAGGGAATGCAAAATTATTTCTGAAGACGAATATACTAGTATCAAAAATAAAATAGATGCTGATAAATTGACATTAGGCGTTATAGGACAGATGAAATGCGGTAAATCAACATTTCTAAATTCGTTGATTTTTAGTGATGATATTTTGCCGGCAGCTACTACTCCGATGACAGCTTCTCTTTCTATAATTACATATGGAAAAGAGAGAAATATTGAAGCTGAATTTTACACCAAAGAAGAATGGAATGCCTTAAAATTTGAAAGTGAACGGGCTTTGGATGGTAATGCTCGTGATGAAGAACGATCGAAACACCAAGCGGCAAATGAGTTGGTATCAAAGTCTCATAAAATTTCATCTGAAATCGCTACTTTATTGGGTCAAAAGAAAAAAGATTCTTTTGAAAACCTGATTGAATATGTTGGTGCTGATGGCAAATATGTTTCTATTACAAAATCGGTGACGATTTATTATCCGAAGGAGTATCTAAAGGGTGTGGAAATTGTAGATACTCCGGGGTTCAATGATCCTATCGTATCCCGTGAAGAACGAACGAAAGAATTCTTGAAAAATGCTGATGCAGTCCTTATGCTCTTGTATGCTGGACAACCGTTTAGTTCTACGGATAAGAGCATTATTTTTGATACAGTGCGTAGTTGTGGTGTGGCTAAAGTTTTAATGGGCGTCAATAAATATGATATGCCCTATGAACAAGGTGAAGATATCAATGAGGTTTGTGCGTATGTGAAAAAACAGGTGCTTGAAGCTTGTAAATCATGTCAGGGTGATGCTTTTGCAGAAGCTCTTTCTGAATTGGAACCTTTACCGGTTTCTGCCAATATGGCGTTGCTGTCGCAATTAGATATGTCGAAAATTCAAAAATCAAAGGACCTTACCTATGATTTGAATCGATTTTATGATATTTTTGAAATATCGAATCAAAAAGATTTGTTCATCAAAAGTAAGTTTGGAGAATTTCAACAGAAACTGATTGAGTCGATTACAAAGAACAAGGATGAAATCTTGTTTAGAAAACCGATTTCCATGGTTGAAGGATTTTGTGTCCAAAAAATAGAAGGTCTTGAGAAGAATCTTTTGTTGGCAAAAGAAGTTGAAAAAAATTGTTCTTTAAGTGATGATGATCTTGAAAATAAAAAATCTCAGTTGGAAAGAGCTTGTAGACGAGTTAATAAAAAATTAGACGGACTGGGAAATGGTATTGAAGATATTATTGATGAAAATATTCGTAGATCAAAGAATGAAATTGAAGAATCGATTGATGATACCATAAAAAAATTGAACAAATATGTAGAAGAATCTATTGGATGGATAACTTCTGAAGATGAGGTTACTCGAAAGTTTAAAGATTGTATTTATGCTTTGGAGTCAAGAAACATTCCTCGAATTGTCGGAAATTTGTGTGAGGAAATTCGTAGAAAAACAAAAGATGAATTAAGTACTTTTGTTGATGATGTATTTGACATTATGCAGCGTTATTTGCCTGATGTTGATTCTAGTGATGTCTTAAAATCAATCAAAACAGGTGTTGGTGAATTGGAAAATGTAAAAAATGTATCTGATAATTTAAAAATCGAAATTAAGGGACTCTTTGATAATCTGTTTTATGGAAAGAGCGGCTTGTGGGCGCATGAAAGAAAACTTAAAGAACTAAGCTATGAAGTTATAGAAAAAATAAAAGAAATAGACGCGTCAACATATTTAGTTCCGTTAAAAGAAAAAAAAGAAGAAATTCTTGATATGGCGAAAAAGCCTATTTTGGATGAATTGTTCATGCCGATGAAAGAACAACTTGATGAAATTACATCAAATGTTGAAAGTAGGGAGGTAAAATTAAGAAAGGCTCAAGATGATGTGAAAAAAATGAATGAGGAAATGAAGTTGCTTAAAATAAAAGTTGACGCAATTAAAAAGAAAAAGATTGAATTAGGTTTGTAGCATGTCCTCCAAGTTCTACTGTAAATATTGCGGAATCGGTTTCCCTTCTGTTTTTGCGTTGGTGCATGCTCGCTGTGCAAAACAGGGCAGCGGTGCAAACCATGTGTTATATGAAGGGACTGAAAAGTCCAAGTACACTTGCAAGTATTGTGGGCTGCAATTCCCGACGATATTTGCTATGGTAAACGCCCGCTGCTTACAGAGCCCGTCGAAAGGCGGTCACGAACCTGCTTTGTAATTGGAGTTCTTATGTCTAATACCGCTTACGATTCCCGCTTTCTTTCCATCCCATTCTACAGATCGCATCCGTACATGATGCCGTTTGTGGGGGATGCTTACGAATCTTCGATGCATAAAAAGCTTTTGCTTGTGGGCGAGAGCTTTTA
>JAEEHV010000022.1 GCA_016280955.1 Candidatus Gastranaerophilales bacterium
AACCTTGGGAAGGTTGCATTCTACCACTGAATTACGTCCGCATATGGTTATTGTATAACAAACATTTCAGGCTGTTAACATGTTTCACATTTTTTGAATTTTTATAACATTTTTATAACATCTCTTAATATCATCCAAAATTTTAGCAATTTCTGAACAAAAAAATACTTTATATAAATGTAAGATTATTTTAATAAGGGGATAATTTATGGTAAGCATAAGCGGGGCAAAACAAGTTATAAATTTATTTGTACATAATCCTAAACAACTTTTAGTAACAAAACCTAAAGTTATTCAAATGTGTGCAGAAGATTTTGCAACAAATTTGAGATATGTACCGACTTTGGAAGGTGATGTAGTAAGTTTAAGTCCACAGGCAAGAAAAGCTGCTGAAAGGATAAAAGAACTAAAATCAAGAGTTCTTGTTGATGGTGCTGGTAATAAGGCAACATATGATGAGTTTTATGCACATATGCCAGATGCATCAGAAGAATATAAGTTAGCAATGTGGCATGCTCTGACAAAATATAAAGATTTATCTGCAAGTAAGAAAATATGTATAGCAGAAGTAGCAAAATGTTTTGAAAAAGATAATTTGAGAAAAATTGAATTTTTTAAAAATTTGAAAGAAGATGAAATTGAGTTATTACATAAGTCAAATGGCATAGATAGAGAACAATTAATAGCTGTTATATCGGGTCATAAACCAGCTTATTTTGATCATTCAAGAGACGGTATAATTAATTTTGCAAAAGGAATCAAAGGGACAAAATATGAAAAAGATTTTCTTGCAATTAATGTAAAATCCAGTCCAGAACATTTTTGTATATTAAACAAAAAACAAGTAAGAGAAATTGTTGAAAAAAACAAAGAAATATATTGCAAAGAACTCGGTTTAGATATTAATACACCAACGGAAGAAGTTTATCAAAAGTGGTTAAAATGTATTGAGAATGAATTCCCAAGTGCCGAGAAACCATTAGCATTTGGTTTAACACTTGGTTATCCAAAGTATAGTAGTATTATATATACATTAGAAAATGGTTTTATACAAAAAAACGAACAGCTTGGTAAAAAATTTTTATCAAGCGGAGGAATATATATAGAAAAATATAAAGAAGTATTATTGGATGCTATTCGACACAAAGATTCACCATTTAGAAATTATTCAGAAGGATTTAAAAAAGATTTTGAACATTATGTAAAAACAGAAGATTTTAGAGATTTTATGAATCCATTTGAGGAAAGATTTTATTCTTCATTCAAATTACATGGTTCAGATTCCGTTGATATGAAAAAAATTGTAGAAAATGAAGTCGATTTCGTGAATAATTTTAGAATGGAACAACTGTTTTAATATTATGTGTCCTAACTCAAACAAATATTAGTACGTGCAATTTTTGCACCAATTAGTTCAATATAGCATATACCCCAAATTTTTCCAACATTTTCCAATCCGGTTTCATAAAAGTTTTATCTTTTTATCCGTTTTTGTTTATGCTAAATTAGTTTTATGTTTATTTCTTTTATTAATAAAATTAATGAGCTTAATGAATGGATATTTTCACCCGTCGATACCCTTATTGAAAAACTCCCGTTTGCGGATTGGGTGATTGACGGAATTTGTGACAGCATACACTTGCTGCCGTTCCTGTTCATTGTTTTTGTGCTTATAGAGTTTCTTGAATTCTATTATGCCGATAAAATTAATTCACTTCTTAAGAAAACAAAAAAAAGTGGTGTTATGGTCGGAAGCCTTGCTGCAATTATTCCCCAGTGCGGTTTTTCTGTTATAGCAAGCAGTCTTTATTCAAAAAGAATAATTACAAGAGGATGTTTGATTGCGGTTTATCTCGCAACGTCGGATGAAACGATTCCGATATTGCTTGCGACACCCGAAAAAGCATATCTTATTATTCCTATAGTAGCAGTAAAATTAATAATAGGGCTCTCAGCAGGGTATCTTATAGATTTTATTCGTCCGCAGGCTGTTGTTAAAAATGATGATGTATCATTTGAATTAATGGAAGAGGAAGGCTGCTGCAAACACGACATTGAACACGGACATAAAAGGGAGCTTATCATCCACCCTGTTATGCACACTCTAAATGTATTTTGGTTTATCCTTGTAATTACCTTGGTTTTAAATTACTGTCTTGAAAGTGTTACAATATCATCACTTCTGTCAAGCGGTAAGTATATTCAGCCGGTAGTTGCGGCATTTATTGGCTTGATTCCGAATTGTGCTATCTCAATAGGAGTTACCATGATGCTTATTAAAGGAACTATTTCTTTTGGTGCTGCAATCAGTGCGCTGCTTTCAAATGCCGGACTCGGATTGCTTGTGCTTCTAAAAAATAATGATTTTAAAGATACACTGAAAATTATCGGTTTTCTTCTTATGATAAGTATAATATCCGGACTTGTGTTAACGGTTATAATCTAACCTGAAATAAAATTTTAATGGAGATGAAAAAATGAAAGATTACACTAACCTGACTAAAAATGAATATTTAAAATTATATGAGCTTCCTCTGGAAGAATTAATCAATATTTCACATAAAATTACACTGGAAAACTTTGACAACACTGTAGAAGCCTGCAGTATTATCAGTGCCAAAACCGGTGAATGTTCTGAAAACTGCAAATATTGTTCTCAAAGTAAGCATAATCATGCTGAAATCGAATGTCATCCGCTTTTAGATGTTGAAACTGTTAAAAAAGCAGCTCTGAGTGCTAAAGAAAACGGGGCAACAAGATTTTGTATCGTAACCTCAGGCAGAGTTCCCACGGGAAAAGATTTTGACAAGATTTTGGAGATGATTAGAGAGGTAGCATCAATCGACGGATTGCACTGTTGTGCGTCACTGGGTTTACTTTCCGAAGAACAAATTATAAAAATTAAAGAAGCAGGTGTTGAACGTTTTAACCACAACATCAACACTTCTGAAAATTATCACCCTCATATTTGCACAACACATAATTTTTCAGACAGGGTTAACACTGTAAAAATGATTAAAAAACATGGTATTGAGGCTTGCTGCGGTGTAATTATCGGTATGGGAGAATCCAGAGAGGACAGAGTTGATATGGCACTTTCTCTGAAAGAACTTAATCCGAAAACCGTTCCGATAAACTTCCTGAATCCGATTAAGGGAACACCGCTTGAAGGTTATGAAAATAAAATTGATGAAGAAGAAATTTTAAAAACAATTTGTATATTCAGAATGATTCTTCCAAAAGCATTATTGAGATATGCAGGCGGAAGAACTACAAGATTAAGTGAATACAACCAAAAAATCGGTATTATTGCAGGCATTAATTCTTTGCTTGTCGGTAATTATCTCACCACTTGCGGTTCAAAATCCGAATCGGATAAGAAAATGCTTGGCGAACTTGATTTGGTTATGGCATAATATACACTTCTTAATATTCAGGCAATTTTTCCGTAAAACTTTACTTTATATAAATATAAAGTAAAGGGATAACCATTGGGTATTAACTGATAAGATACTATTTCGGTAATACGGGAAAATGCTTTATAATAAGTTATAAGTAAGAACAATATAAGGGGATAATTAAATGAAAATTACTGACAAAATTACGCAGTATTTTATGGAACGTAAATTAAGAGAATCTTACGGTGATAATGTTTTGATACAAAGAGGACCTAACGGAAGTTTGTTTATACCGTCAAATGCACCGGAAGTTCCGGAATGGAGGGTTGACGGCAAATCTGATTTTGATAAATTCATAAAAAGATATGGTATGACAGCTGTAGATGCTCAGGGTAATGAAGTCGGTAAATATACTATGGCAAGCAGAGGCAGCATAGAAGCATCAAAAGATGTAACAATGATTGCTCCGGAATATAAAGACAGATTTGGCAGAAGGTGGACTGTAATTCAGGAAGAAGCCAGACCTATTGATGTTGCAAGACGAGGTAAAAATGCAAGAGTTCTTGCTTTTCCTGCCGGAATTATCGGTGATGAAGCCGCTTTTAAAAATGAATCGGCAATGGAGAGTGCTGTAAGAGAACTGACAGAAGAAACAGGGCTGAAACCGAAAAAGATTGTTTGTCTGAATCCTCATGGTGAAATAAGGACAACTCCCGGATTAACTGATGAAGCAACTAATTTCTATAAAGCAACAATAGAAGAACTTAAACCGTCTGCAAAAGCCCTAACAGACGGCGGTGTTACAAGGGGTTGGCATTTTGTTCCCGTAAAAAGACTTCCACAGTGGTTTGAAGCTCTCGCAAAAACCGGTAAAACCGCAAGCGGACAAACTCTGACGGCAATTGCATTGATGATACTCTCAAAAGGGAAGATTAAAGCATAGAATTTTTTAAATTTTGCAGCAAAGTTTTTCTCCAAGAGTTCCGTTCTTTTCTGCAATATTTGCTTCCGCTTCTGTCATTGGTCCTTCTTTTGCCAATATTTCAGATGCATCTTTTAATTTCTGAATGAGTTCTGAATTGTTTGAATTTTTGGCATAAAGTGCAACTTCGTACGCTTTCGGGATATTTATTCCGTATCCTTTTGACAGTTGGGTGAAATAAAATTCCTCATAATTTGACGGGATTCGTACGAGCCAGTTGTTTTTATCTATTTTTCCGGTATTGTTTATTCTTTCCGACATACCGAAAAAGTCAGGTAATGTGAAATATTGTTTGCCGGTTGTAAATATCTCAGCAATTTTTGCCGTTCTGAAATCCTGTTCGGATTTTTCCTGCGGCGATTGCTTGGCATAGTTTGTACTTTGATAACCTGTGTGATTATAGCCTTCTCCCAAATTCCTCATAAGAATCTCTCTGTGGGCATTCCTTTTATTGATATCCCGGGACATATTTATAAGCGAATCGTTATCATGATTTGCTGCTCCGATTGTAAAAGCACCGTCTTTATATCCTACTTTATTCATTAAATCTCCGGGATTTTCGTTGTATTCCGCATAAGCAGTCGAATAAACATGCGGGAATGTATTTTTTGTCATGTCTTTTGCCTGCTGTGTGCCGTATCCGACAAGTTCCAGAATATAATCTTCCGGAGAAAAATATCCTTTTGTGTCAATTGATGCTTTTTCCATTATTTTAATTATTTTATTTCCGAGGTTTTGTGTGTATTTGCCTTCAAGATTTTCATTGTACATAAACGGGGTAACATACTGCCAAAAAGCATCCATTCTGATTCCGTCATACAGCTTCAAAAAGTTTTTAAATTTGTTATATAACAACATTCCTGTTGAATCCAGTTTGATTATATTATTGTTTTCATCAAACTCTCCCAGTCTGTCAAAGTTTAAAGACGGAGTATGCCAGCCTTGTATATTATTTGTTTCCGGACAGTTCGGATCTTCTACTCCTGTGTACCAGTGTTTATGGAAACATTCGGGGTTCATCCATACTTCTTTGGGAGAAAAACAAATAAGGCAATCTCCATAAGTGGTAATTCCGTTTTTATTTAATTTCGTTTTTGTTTCAAGGTGTTGTTTCTGTGCTATAAACTGGCAAAATGAAAGAAAATCTATTTCCGGAGCCAGTTTTTTTATACGTTTAGCTCTGTCTTTAGCTGATATTTTTTCCGTAAACAAGTGCTTATCAACGTAACTCCAGTTCTCAACATCTGTTCCGCTCTTTCCGAGTTTGTGATAATCTTGAACGATTGCATCATAAACAATGTTCTTCTTTGTGTCCTCTGACATATTCGATTTAAATTCTTTAAATTCGGCATTTAATTTTGTGTCAGGTGTATTTTTAAATTTATTATATGCAGTCTTCAGGCTGTTAATTAGCACACCGTCTCTGTTGTTGCCTAAAACATAATCGTAATCTGCCTTATACTCTCTTTCTGTTCTTGATTTATTATAATTTGTATCAAGTGATTTGACATAATTTTTATCCAAAAGGCTGCCATACTCTCTGTCTGCAAGTCTTTCCAGAGCAATTGTATGTGTTCCCAATGTAAATGTAGAGCCTGAATAAGGAGAAGTGGTATAAAAATATCGTTTTCCGTCCGATGAATACAGCAATTCCGTTTGCGGTGGAATTTGCAGGTTAGATATCCCTGCCATCTCTTTTAAAAATTTAACAAAAGGATATGCTGCTTTAGAATTAAGTGTTCCGATTCCGTAATTGTAATCTTTTAATGACGGCATGTTAAAATCAAAAATAACCGCACTTGTTTGTTTAAGCTCCAATTCTTTTCTGGCAGCATTACAGAGCTTCATGTAAGCAGCTTTTTCTTTTGTGCTTAAGGCTCTTTGGAATGAGATATTGTTTACTTTATTTATTTCCATATCAACCTTTTGATAGTTCTTATTGATTAATATAAAACTTATAAAAAAAATTGTTGCTATATAAATTTTAATAAGCATATGTAAAGTTTTGTAAATATTATTTAAAGTCCTGAAATCAGCTTTTTTTTAAATACTTTATATATATGTAAGCAAATATGGTATAAGGAACAAAAAATGTTAGCAGCATTTGTAAAATCAAAAGAAGAATCTTCAAACTGTATAAAACTTTTAGGAACGGATGCTCCTAAATCCGAAGGCGGTTTGATATCACATAATACATCTTTAATATCTGCATCTGAAGATGGTGGTTTTGATTCCTGCAGTTTTTATTCAGGACCTTCTGATGCTGATATCGTAGCATTTTGTGAAAGCGGTGAATTCAACAATTGTGTTGCATTCTCTCAGGACGGCGAAACCTGCGGTTCAATTGCTTTCTCATCAAGCGGTGAAACTTGCGGTTCAATCGCTTCTTCATCCGGCGGAGGTTTCTCCGGTGGCGGATGCAGCTATACTTGCTAATCAACTTAATGTAAATTGTCCGGATGTTCATGACACCCGGCTTTTTTTTGCCAAAAATACTTATTCTCCAAAAAAATTTTATTGTAAAATCTTGCCAATAATGGTACGATATTAATAATAAGAGGAGAATTTTGTAAATATGGATGAATATTTTAATATTATACAATTTTTAAGAAATGCAGTTGCATCAGGTGCTTCTGATGAACATATAAAAGTAGGTTATCCGCCGTTTATAAGAAAAAACGGGTTTATTAAAAAGACTAATATGCCTATTATTACCAAAGAAGATTTGGATAAAGCTATATTAGAAATTGCACCTATTGCAATAAGAGATGAAATTTTAACAAAATGTGACGTGGATTTTATGTATGAAATAAAAGGTTGCTCACGTTTTCGTATAAACTATAACAGACAAATCGGTTTGCCGGGTATGGTTATCAGAAATATTGCTTATAATATTCCGACACTTGCAGAACTGTCGCTTCCTGAGATTCTGAATTCAATTATACAGTTTCCAAACGGTATTATTCTTGTAACAGGTCCTACAGGCAGCGGAAAATCCACAACAATTGCTTCTCTTATAAACCAAATTAACATAACCAGTTCAAAACATATTATTACTATCGAAGATCCGATAGAATATGTTTTTGGCTGCAAGAAAAGTATCGTTTCTCAAAGACAGGTGGGAGTTGATACAAAAGATTTTTCTGACGGTATTAAATACGCATTAAGACAAGACCCTGATGTTATATTTATAGGTGAAATCAGAGATCAGGAAACCATGGAAGCGGCTCTTAAAGCATCTGAAACAGGACACCTCGTTTTGTCAACACTTCACACAAATGATGCCGTTCAGACAATAAACAGAATTGTAAACATGTTTGATGAATCAAACAGATATTTAATAAGAAAACAGCTGGCAGAAACATTGAGATCTACAGTATCTCAAAAGCTGGTATTCTCTGAAAAAGATAATAGACGTTACCCTGCTTGTGAAATCATGACAGTCACATCAACGATAAAAGATTATATTACCAAGGATAACACGGAAGAAATATATGAACTGCTCAAAGATAATACTATTGATAATATGATATCAATGAACTCTTCTCTTGCACTTTTGACCGAGAAGGGCTATATAACCGAATCAGAAGCTTTGAGTAATTCAAATGATGAACCGGAACTTGAAAAAATCTTCAGAGGAGTTTATCAGGGTACAAAAGCATACTATGACTAGTAATTATGTAACAGAGGCAATCAATTTAAAGTCATACAATCTTAATGATGCAGATAAAATAATTGTTATGTATTCAAAGGAAAACGGGCTTATAAAGGGAGTTGCTAAGGGGATTAAAAAACCAAAAAGCAAGCTGGGTGCAAGAATGGACTTACTGGTTGCAAATACTTTGCAGCTTTTAAAAGGTCGTTCTCTTGATACAATTATCCAGGCACAAACGGTTAATCATTTCAGAAAATCAAGAGAAAATTATGACAAGCTGATGTTTTCGACTTATGTTTCCGAGGTTGTTATGAACTTTGGAGAAGGTTCCGAGAATGCTTCAAAGGAAATATATGAGCTTTTATATAAGGCACTTAACAGGATATCCGATTCTTCTTGCAAAAAAGATATTTTGATTGCAGCAATAAAATTCCAGTTAAAAATGCTTTTAATTATGGGATTTTGTGTTGAACTTGATGTTTGTCTTTGCTGCGGTGAAAGAATTTTAGACGAAGATATGTATTTTTCTACAAAAATGGGTGGAGTTGTTTGCAAAGATTGCTGCGAACCATTGGGTATTAAGTTAAAAATGCATCACAAAATAAGAGATTTTTTGCAGGCTATGCTTCAGTTTGATTTCAATTTCGAAAGCGAATATGATGAAAAAGCTACGGAAAAGGTTTGTCAGGTGTGCTTTGATTTGCTTGACGAATATATAAAGACGCATACAAATAAACGTCAAAAATCAGTAAAAATGATTCATGAAACAGTATAATTATACCTGAATACAAAGGGTAAAAGGTATTATGCAAAAAACATTAAGAATAGGGCATTTATATCCGAAATTATTAAATATATATGGTGACGGCGGTAATATAATTACCCTGAAATGCCGTGCTGAATGGCGAAACCTTAATGTAACCATTGATGAAATAAATACCGGAGATGATTCAATAAAAGAACATGATATTTATTTTATAGGCGGTGGGCAGGATTTGCAACAAATAGAAGTTTCTAAAGAATTGCAAAAACATAAAGAATTTTTAATACAGGAAAGAGATCGTGGTGCGGTTTTTCTTGGTATTTGCGGCGGTTATCAGCTTTTAGGGCATTATTATTTGCCGCATAACGGTGAAAAACTTATGGGAATAAGTTTGCTTGATGCATATACTGTTGCCGGAAACAAGCGGTTTATCGGAAATGTTACGGCGGAAACAGAGTTTTTAACCCCCAAAACACTTGTTGGTTTTGAAAATCATAGCGGATTAACCTATCTTCAGGGTGATACAAAA
This sequence comes from Candidatus Gastranaerophilales bacterium, assembly GCA_016280955.1. Classification (GTDB taxonomy): domain Bacteria; phylum Cyanobacteriota; class Vampirovibrionia; order Gastranaerophilales; family Gastranaerophilaceae; genus CAG-196. Next base: position 9,328 of record JAEEHV010000022.1, read on the forward strand.
CCGATTGCCAGAGTTGTCACCGGTAACGGTAATAACGGTAAAGACAAAACGGAAGGTGCAAGATACAAGAATGTTTTCGGAACATATCTTCATGGCTCTGTTTTGCCAAAAAATCCTCATTTTACAGATTATCTGATAGAACTTGCCATCGGTGAAAAACTTGCTGAACTTGATGATTCAATAGAACTTAATGCCCATAATGCTCTTATAAATAAAGCATACTAAATCCATTAGACAATCATTACTGTTTATGTTATGCTTTATAAGCATTTATGTTATATAGAGGAAGGAGTTATAAATGGCACAACGTATTGGAGTTGATGTTGGCGGAACCAATGTCAAGATAGCACTTGTTAGTGACAAAGGCAAAATTATTTACTCAAACTCAATCCCGACAAGGGCTGAGATGGGATACGAATATACAATTAACAGCATGAAAGATGCAATCAGAGATTTACTCAAAGAAACCAAAATGAAACCCTCTGATATTGAAGGAGTGGGATTTGGTTTCCCCGGACAAATTGATTGTAAAAAAGGTGTTGTAAGACTTGCTCCTAATATTCCGGGTTGGGTAAATGTACCGATTGCAAGTATTATTGAAAAAGAGTTCGGAATCCCGACAAGAGTAGATAATGATGTCAGAACAGCTGCATTAGGCGAACTCAACTACGGTGCAGGTGTCGGTTGTGAAAACCTCGTTTGTATAACTGTAGGAACAGGCATAGGCTCAGGGCTTGTTATTAACGGTAAACTGGTACGCGGTGCAAACAATGCCGCAGGAGAACTCGGACATATAAAACTTACAAATGTCGGCGGCCCTCTTTGCGGATGCGGTGACAGAGGATGTCTTGAGGCTTATGCTTCAGGTCCTTCAATCGTTGCGATGGCGGAAGAATATATAAAAGGCGGAAAGTCTACCAAATACAGAGAACTTGCAAACCCTGAGATTACTCCTTATATTGTTGCAGTAGCAGCAAAAGAAGGTGATCCTGTTGCAAGACAAATTTTCAGAGTTATGGGTGAATATATCGGAATAGGTTTAACAAGTGTTGTAAACCTTCTTAACCCTGAAAAAATTATTATTGGCGGTGGTGTAGCAGAAGCCGGAGATATTCTTTTTGATCCGATTAAGGAAACGATTGCTAAACGTGCAATGACCATACAACGTGAAGTTGAAATTGTACCTGCACAGCTCGGAAATACAGCCGGTGTAATTGGTGCAAGCTTACTTATAAAATCATAAATTCTTAATTATCAAAAAGTTCCGCATATTTTAGCAGTGCATTAAAGACGGAGGGCATAATTTTACCTTCCCGCACTTCTCTGTACAGAATCAGCAGTGCTTCCATTCTTGAAAGCCTTCTTCTGTACACTCGTGCTTCTCTTAATGCACTGTACTTATCGGCTATTGATATTATCTGAACCCCCAAATCAGAAGATGTTTTATCTGCCGGCAAAACCGGATATCCGGAATGCTGCAGGTTCTGGTGATGATATTTAATTAAGGCAAGTGTTTCATTAGACAGATTTTGTGTCTTTAACAGTTCATATCCCAGTGTTGAATGTATGTTCATTATTTTCCGTTCTTTTACATTCAACTTCGCCGGCTTGTTTAAAATCTTGGAAGGTATTAAAACTTTTCCCAAATCATGAAGCATTGATGCTTCTTTTAGTGTTCCTTTATCAACTTTATCTTTTATTTCATTCGATAATATAGAATAAACTCCCATCGCAATATTACAAGTATCGTTCATATGTCCGTTGGTCAGTTCATTTAATGTTCTTGTATCAATTACAGGCTTGATTTTGTATCGCCTTAATAAACGGGCAATATGCGGATTTAATTCAATCATTTTTTGTACTATAGATTTGTGCAGTTTTTCATCTTCACCGTTCTTTAAAAATGTTTTTCCGTTTTTGTCTTTAAACACGAAAAAACTGCTGTGATTGATTTGCACAGCACCTTTAAGCTTTAAATCTCTCTCTTTTGCTTTAGGGTTTAATAACATAATCTATAATATCGGGGTTGTAACTTAACATAAGTTTACAATATAATTCTATATTTTGTCAAGAGGAAGAAGACTGTGATATTTACCTAAAATTATTAAGTGGTAGAATTGATATAGTATTTTAATATTATAAGGAAGCTATTATGGGATTATTTGAAGAGACGGTGAAAATAAGATATTCTGAAATGGATTGCGATTTGGTTTTGAAGCCGTCTGCAATGCTTCAGTTTTTGCAGGATTTGGCAAGTGATAATGCAGAACAGCTCGGTTTTGGATATTCCTATATAATTAAGCATAATCTTGCCTGGTTTCTTCTTAAATACCGACTTGAATTTGAGGATTATCCCGAAGGAATCTATGATTTGACAATCAAAACAGAGCCGAGAGGATATAATAAAATTTTTGCTTACCGTGATTTTTATATATCACACGGAGAAAAATGTATCGGCAGAGCTACAAGCTGTTGGGCAATGGTTGATTTAGCGACAAAAAGTATGGCAAATGTTTCGGAAGTTTTAGCCGGTAATTCGCAAATGGTTCAGCACGAAAAAAGAGAAGATGATTTATCATACGGAAAAATCAGACTTCCCGAAAAATTTGATATTGAAAAAACATTTGAAATACGGTTTGACGATTTGGATGTAAACAGGCATGTTAATAATGCAAATTATATTGTTTGGGCAATTGAGCCTCTGTCGTTTGAATTTCGCCGTTCGCATAAGCTTAAAACCGTTGATATGATGTTTAAAAAAGAAATAACCTACGGTTCTAAAGTTCTTTCTCAGCTGAGTGTAAACAACAATACAACGGTCCACGCACTTAAAAATGCAGAAACGGGGGACGAACTCTGTATAATTAATGCCGAATGGGCTGAAAAATAAGCCTATTTAACTTTTGTTCCGTTCAGATTGTAATCACCAATTTTTGATTCTATGACAAGTTTTTTGTTTTTTATAACTTTGCGTGTTTTCCCGGTTTTACTTTCAACTTCCTGCATTCCGGTCTCTTCCGGATCTTCTTCCTGTGGAGTAAGTTCGTTAACTTTTGCGGAAAGTGTTTCCTGTTTATTGGTCATTGCATCTCTAAAGGCGGCATAAGTAATACCGCTTTTTATCTGAGCCAATCCTTCATCCGTAATTCCTTCCATCTCAAAATCCTGCAGAGCATACATATCACCGGTTGCATTAAGAGTTTCTTCAACTTTTCTCTCGCCGATATCCCAGTTAACTGTATGTGCTTCATTAATAGTGATGCTTAACATTTCCGAAGAATAACCTTTTAGGCGGTTGTATGCATCCCGTTCATCAGGACTCATGCTGAGTGTATCTGCATAAGTCATAGGTTCTTTGCATCTTTCAATCAGGTCTTTATATTTTGCAGCAAATTCACTGTAACTCATTTTTAAATGTTTTTGTGCAAGAGCTTCAATATCGTATGGTGTTTTGGTTGGCTCAGTGTGAGTTGTTTCACCGTTTGCCGTTTCAAATGTTTTTTGTGCGTCATCTTTTAGCTTATGCAGAGATTCCATCGCTTCTGCGGTGGTCTTTCTTATGTCCTCAATATCAAAGCCTGATATGTTATTGTAGATAAAATTGTAGTCATATACATACTGAAAATGTCTGAAATGTCCCCTTGGAACAATAACAATAGTCTGATATGCTTTACAGTCAGAAAATGCTTTATTAATTCCTGCTTCCATATCATAAAGCTTCTTTTCAAGAATATCATAAGCTTCTTTAGTAACACTGCTTATAAGTTTTTCTAATTCGTCGTATAAATCACCTTTTTTAAAATCGCTGTACTTATACGGCCTTAATTCTTCCATTATTTTTAAAATTTTATTATAGTCATCAATTGCCTGCTGAAATTCCGGAGATTTTGTTCTGCCTTCACTTCCGGCTCTTGTTAAGGCACTCTTTGCAGATAAAGTCAAACCAAATAACTCGTTTAAATCATCCTTTGAAACTTTTTCACCAAGTGCTGATTTAATAACATTAAAAATTTCAATTACTCTGTTAAGTCCTTTAACCTCATCATTATCTGCCTGTTTGGCAAGCCTGAGAGCATTGGAGTTTTGCCAGAGTGAATAATCAATATTACCGCTTTTATCAATTTTTGTCATAAAAATCCTTTACAATTTTCCTCGTATATAAATATAAAGTGTTTATTTGTACAAAAATTGACAAAATTTTTAGATATATTACAGAATGTAAAACAAAATCGGCAGTTTGACTATAATTCAAACATACCGATTTCTGTTTTTATTGTATAAGTTTGTTAGTTGTTTTCAGCCAGTTTTTCTCTGACCAGTTTTTCAACCGTATTAAGAATTTCAGGATTCTCGGCAAGAAATTCTTTTGCCTTATCTCTGCCTTGTCCCAGTTTTTCATCATTAAAGCTGAACCAGGAGCCTGCTTTTTTTACAATATCCAAATCAACAGCTACATCCAAGATGTTTCCTATTTTGCAGATACCTTTACCGAAAATGATATCAAATTCTGCAGTTCTGAACGGAGGTGCAACTTTGTTCTTGAGAACTCTTACACGAACGTGGTTACCGACATCTTCTCCGTCACCTTTTAAGCCTTCAACTCTCTTTATTTCCATACGAACAGACGCATAGTATTTTAATGCATTACCACCGGTTGTTGTTTCAGGATTACCATACATAACACCGATTTTTTGTCTTAATTGGTTTATAAAAATAACCGTAGTATTTGTTTTACCTATAATACCGGTTAATTTTCTTAAAGCTTTTGACATCAAACGAGCTTGTAAGCCCATTTGCTGATCTTCCATTGAGCCTTCAATTTCAGCCTTCGGAACAAGAGCTGCAACAGAGTCAACGACGATAATATCAACCGCTCCTGAACGAACAAGTTCTTCCGTAATATCAAGAGCCTGTTCTCCCGTATCCGGTTGAGAGATTAAAAGTTCATCAATATTAACTCCAAGGTTTCTTGCATATTCAGGATCAAGAGCATGTTCGGCATCTACGAATGCTGCAATACCGCCTTTCTTCTGACATTCTGCAACAATGTGCTGTGCAAGTGTGGTTTTACCTGAAGATTCCGGCCCGTAAACTTCAATAATACGACCTCTCGGAATACCGCCTACACCGAGTGCTACATCCAAAGCCAAAGCTCCTGTCGGAATGGTTTCGACACTGACTGACGGTTTATCACCCAGTTTCATGATTGCACCCTTACCAAAATCTTTTTCTATTTTATCAATTGCAAGTTTTAATGCTTTTTGTCTTTCATCTGACAAAGCAACCTTTTCTTCCTCTTTTACTGGCATATTAAACTCCTTCTCCAAGTGAATAAGTTAACTTGTGAATCAGTAAATAAATACTTATCACTGTTTACTTTATAAAAGAATATTTTCTTCTTGTTTTTTAATATAGAATCCTGCAAACAAAGGCTTAAAGCTGCTCAAAATATTTTTGAGCTTAAAATTTTCTTTATTGAGTTCATTTACTTTGTTTTTAAGATTTTCATTTTCTGTTTTGCAGCGAACCAATTCCAATACAACGTCATCCATTCCTTCAAGTTTTTCATCAATCAACTTTGTCATGGATGTGGTAATATTATTTTCCATTTTGTTTAAAGTTTCTAATAAGCCATTTACAACCGCTTGTGTATTGGGTTTTGTAACGGGTAATGTTTCATTTCTTTCCATCTTATTCATTCCATTTCTTGTTGCTAATGAGTTTTTGGCATTTTTTAATTTTCTGACTTCATCAATAGAAAAATATATTTGTCCCAGCTTATTTTTTTTGGGACTGATAGAAGTCTTTTTACATAACTCAACTATCTCTCTGTTATCAACATTTAATAATCTTCTGACTTCATTTGGTAAAAGTATTTTTTCAGAATCCGTATTCATGCCAAAATCCCCTCTATCGTTTCTCCATCTATATTTTATTAGATAAAAAATTTAATTTCTACCATTTGTAACAAATGTGTAACAATTATATATGCTAATTATAAAGTGCCGTGTTAACAGTATATTGATTATAAAATCCGGTTAACGTATAATTAAGTTTTAGGGAGAGGGTATGTTTAAAAACAGTTTTTTCAAGGACAACTATATTTTTATAATAGCAATGTTTTTGTATATAATTTTAACATTTCCGGCTATGCTCCAGCATGTTCCCTGGTATGATGAAGCTCATGCCTATATGTTGGCTTCCGTAATGAATTCAGGAAACTGGCTTGACATTGTAAGAGCGGAAGGACATCCTTTGTTATGGTTTTTGTTACTTATGCCGTTTGCCAAGCCTGACTTATATTATCCTTATCCTATGTTGTTGATTAATTATGTTTTTTGTCTGGCTTCGGTTTTTATGATATGGAAAAAATCCGGTTTTAATATTCTGCTTAGAATTGCAGTGACATTTGCCGGAGTATTTATATTTTATTTTCCTGTTGTTGCCAGAGGTTATACACTGGGGATATTTTTTCTTTTCTGTCTGGCATCAATGTATAAAGAAAAATTGAATCATCCGATTTTATATCCGGCATTAATATTTTTGACATTCAACACAAATATTATCTGTGCGATTGGTGCTGCCTGGTTCGGATTGTCCTTCTTGTTTAATATGATAAAAAGCAATGCAGATATTTCAAAAAAAATCGTATCTGCTGTAATTATAACTGCAGCTGTTGCAGTTGTATTTTTGCCTTTTGTTAAAACTTTTGGAACTGCCGCTTCTCTTGAGGAGAATGCAAACGGGCTGAAAGATTTTATATCGTTCTTTTCTAATTCTTATTACATTCGTGCAATTATTTATTCAGTATTATTAATAATAACTTTTTTCAAATTTTATAAATTGCCGGAAATATCATTTTTGTTATTTACACATGGATTATTAATTTATATTTTTGCAAAGTATTATCACGGCTATCCCCATCATTTTATATTTTTCTTTATTTATTTCATAATTTTTATTTGGTTATATAATAACAAATATCCAAATTCCGAAGTTTCAGAACTGAAACTTTATTTTCCCGTAATATACAGTATCATAATAGCTGTGTTATTGTTTTTACCTGTAAAAAATGACATGTACTATGCATACGTAGGTGACAATTATAAAATGGATAAATTGGCACAAATTATAAATGCCGATCCGGAGATAAGAAATAGTAATTTGTATGTGGGCGGAGCTGAATCACTACTTCTGCCATATATAAAAAATGACATACAATTATACAGTATATGTAATTTGGAAAAAATAAAATGGAATACTTTTTATAATCGTAAATGCGGTAATTTATACGGATTGATGGATAAAATTAATAATGATAAAAAAACGGCATTGGTGCTGACAAGAGATAATTTATTTGTTAATATACCTTATTATAGGTGGGGAGATTACTATTTATTCAAAATTACAAATGATTTATGGGAGTGAGAATATGGAAAAAATTGCTGTTATAGCAGGTGCAGGACCGGCAGGATTGACTGCAGCATACGAATTGCTAAAAAATACTGATATTAAACCAATAATTATAGAAGAATTGGATTCTACCGGAGGAATTGCAAGAACAGTTTTTCATAACGGCAACGGAATTGATTTGGGCGGACACAGACTGTTTTCAAAAAGTCAGCTTATTCTTGATTTGTGGGAAGAACTTTTACCGTTACAGGGAAAACCTCCGATTGATGATAAAATTTTAGGCAGAAATATTACTGTTTCCGAAAACGGACCTGATCCTGACGAAACAGATATTGTTATGCTGAAACGAAAAAGGTTATCCAGAATTTATTACCTCAGAAAATTTTTTAATTACCCTATATCCTTGAGTCTCAGAACAATTTTAAATATGGGGTTAATAAGAACTGCAAAATCGGGATTTAGTTATATAAAATCTTGCTTTATAAAAAGAAAAGAAGTAACACTGGAAGACTTTATGATTAATCGTTTCGGAAAAGTTTTGTATGAAACTTTTTTTGAAAAATATACGCAAAAAGTCTGGGGACTTCATCCGAGCCGGATATCAAAAGAGTGGGGCGAGCAAAGAATAAAAGGGTTGTCTTTATCTAAGGCAATAATTAATGCGGTTCTTTCACCTTTGCACCTTATTTCAAATAAACAAAAAGAAACATCTTTAATTGATGAGTTCTTTTATCCGAAATTCGGCTGCGGTCAGCTGTGGAATATAATGGCTGATAAGATTATACAAATGGGCGGCGAGATAAGATTTAATCAAAAAGTTGTTGGTTTTAAGAATAGCGGTAATAAAATTGATGCTGTTATTATACAAACCGGAAACGGAGAAGAAGAACTCCGTGCCGATTATTTTGTATCATCAATGCCGATAAAAGATTTAATCTGCGGAATGGAAAATGTACCTGAAAACGTACAAAATATTGCCAAGGAATTACCATACAGAGATTATATTCTGGCAGGTTTCTATCTGGATAAATTTAACCTAAAAAATAATACAAAAATTAAGACTATAAACGATATTTGTCCTGATTCATGGATTTATATACAGGAAGATGATATAACAGCAGGCCGTCTGCAAATTATGAATAACTGGTCACCATACCTGGTTCAAGATTTTAAGAATAAAGTTTTTATAAGTCTTGAATATTTTGCAACAGAAGGTGATGAACTCTGGTCAAAAACAGAAAATGAAATGCTGGATATTGCTCTTAAGGATATAAAATCATTAAATTTAACCGAAGAAGAACATATTTTGGACAAAGTAGTTGTAAAAGTTAAAAAAGCCTATCCCGCATATTTTGGGATTTATTCCGAGTTTGATACGGTTAAAAATTACCTGAAAGGATTTGATAATCTGTTCTGCATAGGAAGAAACGGTCAGCATAAATACAATAACATGGATCATTCAATGCTTAGTGCGATTGAGGCAGTCAAATGTATTAAAGACGGCACAGATAAAAACATTCTCTGGGAAGTTAATACGGAAAAAGAGTATCACGAAGGCTAGACGAGGCAATATCAGGTAATAATTAACCGGTAAAAATCTAAGAAAAGAATTTTAACAGTTTAATTATTCCCATGTCTGCAACCGATTTATGAGCAGATACATTTGTTCTGTTCAGAATGTCGTTCTTGTTTTCATGATAATAAGTGTATGATTTTAAAAGCATCTCTTCATTTGTTAAAGTCGGAGTAAAGTTTAATTCTTTTTTTATTTTTGTTGTATCAAAAACAAAACTTGCTGAAATCATTTTATATTGATAAGGCCCAAGAGGAGATACTCCCAATTTGTATGCAGCTTTCATACAAAATTCCATAAACTTTTTGGGAGTATGAACAAGCTTTGATTTAGAATTTGCTTTTGATATAACAAATTCATATACTTCATTAAATGTTTTAACGTCATCAGAGCCGATATTAAATACTTCTGTTTTATTATAGTTAAGAGCGCTAATGCAAGCCTGTACCAAGTCTTTTGCATATATAAACTGGTAACGGTTTTTTCCGTCTCCGACCATCCAGATTTTTCTGTTTTCATCAATAAACTGAAAAAGTATTCCTAATAACCCTAATCTTCCTTCATCAATTATTGTCGGACATCTGAAGATTACGGAATTAACAGAGTCCGAATATCCCTGTAAAATCTTTTCACCCTCTAATTTTGATTTACCGTATATTTCAATCGGTTCAGGTTCTTCAGTTTCCTGTACCGGTTCGTCAAAGCTTTTTCCCCACAAGCAATTTGTAGATAAAAATATAATTTTATTAACATTATATTTTTTTGCCATTTCGGCAACATTTTTTGTTCCGTCCACATTAGATGACCAAAGGTTTTTTAATTCTTTTTTTACATGTGCCAATAGTGCTGCACAGTGAAATATTGCATCAAATTTATGTTCGGAAAAAATCTTTTCTAAAAGCTCAGAATTCCTTATATCACCCTGAATTGCGGTAAAATTTTCATGTTGATAGTCATCCGGCTCAAGATCTATTGATATGCAAATATCACCACGTTGTACCAAAATATCTTTCAATATAGAACCAAAAAAACCCGCTCCGCCGGTAATAAGATATGTCCCCATTTATAAAACTCCTTTTTTAACCAATACTATTATACCGGTATTTTCTTTAAGACTTCCTTTTGCACATAACGAGCCCTCAAAAACACGTACATAATACTCTTTTAGCTGGAATATTATATCTGCATATTTTTGTGCTTCATTAACATCTACTACAATAACCGGTGTCAAATCATTAGCTCTTTCATGCATATTTATTAAGGCACCCGTTCTCCATTCCCAGTACGATTTGTCAAAATTTTTGTAGATATTATGTTTGAAATATGGCTGTAATGCAATCGTTCTAAAGCCAAGCCCTGTAATATCATATTGTTCAAGATTGTTTTTAACAATGTAATTATACGCATTATATGAACCGGAGTAACTCTTATGTATGTCAAAATAACAACAATTAAATGCCCAGACAATTTGTATCATGGCAAGAGAAAGAAATAGTACAATAAAACTGTTCTTAACAATTTTATTTTTTGATTCAATTTCAATTTCATTTTCATTTTCTTCTGTTAATATCCATAGAGTAAATATAAAAGTCAGTATTACGTATCCGCAGTGCCAGTAATTGCAATATAAACATGTCAAAACAGCAATCATACAAGCATTTATTAGTACGGAACGTATTATCTGTCCGGCATTTTTAGAAAATAAAATAAAACCGCATGCATACATTGATATAACAGCCACAGTTGCTAAAACCGGCATTGAAATTGATTTTATATTAAAATACCCATCGGTTAATGTGTTTATGTACGAAAGCAGGGCAGGAAATTCGATAGAAGCCGCAAAAGTGCAGTCTGCCGGTTTTATTAAATATAAGAATGTTAATAATGCACTTATTGCAACAATGGTTGTTGCTGTAAAAAATTTTATATTATAATTATGGCTTTTTATATTGTCATAAATAAATAATATAAGCAGCATAACAGATAACACATATGCCTGAGCACTGACACTCAGTAACAGGATTAAAAGAAATCCGTACAGAAAAGGCTTCTCCAGTCGTTTTTTATATGTTATGGCTATAAAAGCAAGAATCGGCAGAAAAAGAGAATAATTTCTTGCTACCACAGCATACTGATAAATTATAAAAAATGTAAAAGGAAATAAGCATTTAATATAATTTGGAAGTTTTGATTTAAATATTAATAAATATAGTCCTATTCCGGTATTTATTAACGGAATCAGAAATATATATTTGTAAGGAAGGTGTAAAAACTGTGCAAACTTAAGCTGCAGATACCATAAAACAGGAGTTCCTTCATATTTCAGGACTTTAAATATAAGAGAAGATATGCTGTTATCTCTTGCAATTAACCAGGATTGAGCTTCATCTGCCCAGGGTTCATGATGAAGTCCTGTCAGAAAGGCTATAGTAAACCAGGCTGCAATAATAATTATATAGAATAAATTTTCTATGTCCGGAAAAAGGGTATGAATTTTGTTATTCAGCTCTTCTTTATTTAACAGATTATTTAACATCATTTTTTATAACAATTAAATTTTTAACAATTTTCATAGCACAGGTAGGAAGAACAACTTCATCTAACCCGTCAGCTATACTTAAAATTCCGCCTGCTTTTAATGTTACATCTTCACCTTTATATTGGAATACGTAATCAGTATCTCTGTCTGATCTTATTGTAATTTGATTTGACATAATTTACTCCTTATTAATTTATGTTATTTTGCCGCAAAAATACAAAATTGAAAATGGATAACGGGAATTGATATTATAAATCAATTCTCCGCCATTAATATACCATTTTCAATTCTAATTTCCACATAAATGTATGCATCCAATATTAATCAAATACATAGCCGATAATTGCAGCTTCTCTTGCTCTTTTAATAGCAGTTGTAATCATTCTCTGGTGTCTTGCACAGTTGCCTGTAACACGGCGGGGAATAATTTTTCCTGCTTCAGTTAAGTATCTCTTGAGTTTTGCTGCATCTTTGTAATCGATAGAATCAACATGTTCAGCACAAAAACTGCATGTTTTCTTTTTCTTTCTATCTGCTGCATCTTGTTTTGCCATTGTTTAATTTGCCTTTCTAGCCTTATAATTTTATCATATAAATAAATGTTTCCATTGTTTCTCTGAGTTTATTCTCAAAATCTTTGAATACACTCGCCAGCTTCATAGCCTGAATCTCATCCAGCTTTTCCTGTTGTTTGATATAACTGCTTTGAGGTATCTTTTTAGAACCCGTCATTGTAAGAGTATAACCGCTAATTGGCTGAATATTCATTGATATCACCTGCCTTAAAACGGAATTTCATCTTCGCCGATTAATTCATCAGCTAAATCTTCTTCCTTTGGAAATTTTACAATTTCATCATTTGAAGCTGAACTGTTCGAAGATGCTGCACCTGATGTTGAGATTGCACTTATCGGTTCAATTGTGTTAGCATCAATTTCAAAAATTCTTCTTTCATTTCCGCTTTCACTTTTAACGGTTGTTATTTGAAGTCTTCCTTCCACAAGTACTTTGTCATCTTTTGCCAATGCTGAAACAATATCATTGAGAGCAGTTCTTTTGGAAATAATTCTCAAAAGCATTTCTTCTTTTTCGCCTATGTTAAGCACGAAAGATGATACAGGTACATTATTTTGTGTAAAACGGGTTTCCGGAGCTCTGTAGATTGAGCCCGTAACAACAGCTTTTGCTAATGTCATATTTAAACTACCGCCTCTCCTTTTTTAGCTGCTTCCATAAACATAAATCTGAGTATGTTTTCGTTAAGTTTAAGATTGCGTTTAAAATCTACAATTGTTTCAGCCGGAAGTGACATTATCATTGTTGTAAAGAAACCGTCACGGTATCCCTGAAGTGCATAAGCAAGTTTTTTTCTGCCCATTTTGTCTGTTGAAGAAACTTCACCTTTAACTGCTTTTACGTCAGATGAAATTTTATCAATAGCCTTATCTAACTCTTCTGAGTCTAAGCTTGGTTTAAAAATAACCATCAATTCATAATTTTTCATATTATTATTTCTCCTTATACAATCATGCTAGCATAAACACCCCTTTTGTAAAGCGGTAAATAAATATATAACACAAGATACCAAAATATATATTGGGGTTGATTACATCCGGCTGCTGTATATTTTATACAAAATAATTCCTGCAGAAATACTTAAATTTAATGATTCTACATCCTTGCTCATCTCAACAGTTATATTTTCTTTTGCAAAGTTTTTAAGTTCCTCGCTCAATCCGCAGGATTCCGTACCAAACATAATTAAAGATTTCTCCGGAAATTTAAAATCTTTCAGCCAACATGACTTGTTACTTTTCGGTAATGTTCCGATTGGTATAAAATCTTTTGTAATATTTTTTAAATCATCAAATTTCTTAATCTCAAATATCGGAACTTTCCACAAATTACCGACAGCAGAGCGAACACATTTCGGATTATATAAATCTACTGTATCACCATACAAAATTATTGCATCTGTGCCGAATGCACAAGATGTTCTTATTATTGTTCCGAGATTTCCGGCATCTTTTATATCCTCCAGCAGCAATACAGTATTAAAATTTTTATTCCATGTCGGTTTAATTTGTTTACCGACAGCAACTGTTTTCGGGGCTGAACTGGTCGATGATATTTTTGATAAAACAGCTTCCGTTGTCTCAATTACACCCGGATTTTTAAATTTGTCATATCCATCCAAAACAAATATATGTTCTAACTCTATTCCGCATTCTATTGCTTCTTCAATACATTTGTCACCTTCAAGCAAAAATAAACCGCTTTCTTCACGATATTTTTTCTGCTGAAGTTTTGAAACCTCTTTTACTAAATCATTATTAACACTCGTTATTTTCATAAAATTTCAAATTCCTTAAGCCAGTTTAATTCCTGCTCTGAAAGCATTCCGTAATCAATCAGTTTGCCTTCATATCCCATTTTAACAAACGAATGGATTTTACCATCCATAAAGAAACATGAGTTTTCCAAACGCACTCCGAAATGCAATTTGTTATACAAACCGGGTTCTATCGTAAAACACATACCGTCTTTTATTACCCCTTTTGCGATTTCGTTTTGTGAAAGATTAGGAGGAGCTTCATGCACATTAATTCCTATTCCGTGCCCCAAACCGTGATTAAAGACAAAACCCGGTATAGAGTTATCAAGCATAGTATGTGCCTTTGTATCAATATCAAAACCCGTTGTATTTTTACGCAAAGGATAGTTAAAACAATTTAAGAAGGTTTTTAAAACGGATGTATAAACCGTTTTTTGCAACTCATTAGGGGTTCCTTTTACAAAAACTCTTGTTATATCAGTCGCAAGACCGCCTTCATAATAAGCACCGCAATCGATTAACACCAAATCGCCGTCCTTAAGGATAACATCCTTTGAGCATTTTGAATAATGAGCAAGAGCAGAATTTTCATTAATCGCAACAATAGAATTAAAACTCAGTGATTTGGCACCGGAGTTTAAAAATTCTTTTTTCAGTTGTTCTGCTATCTCATATTCTGAAAGATTGTCATTCTCCTCTATAAATTTTCTTATTGCAAAAACTGCCCTATCCGTTCCTTCAAATGCTTTTTTATAAGAATCTAATTCTTCATTGGATTTTACTGATTTCAACATTTTCACTTCCGAAGGTTTATGAACGGGGTATTTTATCAAAGAATAATCATGCGCATTTATTGAATTTTTATCGACAAAAATCTCTTTATCAAAACTGCTTAGAAATTTATCGGATTCTTCATCATTCCTGAATAAAATTCTTTCTTCTCCGTTCAGAAACATTTTTGCCCATATTTTTGATGAGTTGTCAGAGGAAAAATCCCTGTAACCGGTAAGATACGAAACTTCTTCCAAATTCGATATAAATGTCGGTTCAGGATTGTATTTAACAGGTTCAAATGCTTTTTCCCATTTTTCATTATGAGGTTTTGTATAATCATTTATATAATCTTTTTCAAGCAGTTTAACTTTGAAACCGTCAAAACCTTCAAGCCGCTTTTGTGATACTTTTTTACCGACAATTCCAAGAATTTTGTCAGGCTGAATAATTTTCCTTATTTCTTCATCCTGTTTTTGCCCAAGCTGCAGTTTAACAACAATGACACCGTCTTTTGCTTCGTTATCAGCCTGAATGTGATATCTTCCGTCTACAAAAAGATAGATTTTATCTTTTGTTACCAAAGCATCTCCGGTAGAACCGGAAAAACCTGTTAACGTATATCTTGCATTTTCGGACAAGTCAGAATATTCTGCCAAAAACTTGTTGGTAGAATTAACCAGAAGATAATCAACCTCTAATTGCTTTAATAAATTATTCATCAATATCAGTTAATTTAATCAAGTGCCAACCGAACTGAGTTTCAACGGGTTCTGATATTTCACCCTTTTTAAGTGCAAATGCAGCTTCTTCAAAAGGTTTAACCATCATACCCTTGCCAAACCAGCGAAGATCACCGCCATCACGACCGGAAGGACATTTTGAATATTGTTTTGCCAAATCTTCAAATGCTACACCGTTGTTTATATCCAAAAGAAGATTTTCTGCCTGTTCTTTTGTATCAACCAAAATGTGACTTGCTCTTATTTTCATAATTCACTCCTTTAAATCTACAAGTTTTATTTTACTTGCAAATCTAAATATTGTAAACATATTTAATTATTAAACAAGTCTGCTTATTATAGCATCAGTAAAGCCTGAGCAGGATGCATTTCCGCCCAAATCCGCAGTTTTGATATTATCTTCGAGAGTTCTGAATAATGCAGATTTAATCCTTGCCGCAGCATCATTTTCTCCGATATAATTAAGCATTTCGATTGCAGACATAAGCATAGCTGTCGGATTAGCTTTATTCTGACCTGCTATATCAGGTGCAGATCCGTGTACAGGTTCAAATACGGCATAATCAGTACCGATATTTGCTCCCTGAGCCACTCCCAATCCGCCGATTAATCCTGCACACAAATCAGATACTATATCACCGTACAAATTCGGCAGCAATAACACATCAAACTGATTAGGATTCTGAACAAGCTGCATGCAGCAATTATCAACAAGAATTTCCTTTAGAGGTATATCATAATTTTGTGCAACTTTGCGTGCAGAGTCTAAAAACAGTCCGTCAGATAATTTGCAAATATTTGCTTTTGTAACAACGGTAACAAACTTTCTGTTATTTTTTACCGCATAATCAAATGCAAATTTTGCAATTCTTTCTGATGCTGAACGTGTTATTCTTTTAATACTTTCCGCAGTATTTTCATCTATCTGACGTTCTATGCCGGCATACAAATCTTCTGTATTTTCACGAACAACAACAATATCAACATTGTCATATCTTGTTTTTACATTGGGAAGATTGTAACAAGGTCTTAAATTAGAAAATAAATCCAGTTCTTTTCTGAGCTGTACATTAACCGAACGAAACCCTTTACCGATAGGGGTTGTAACCGGTGACTTCAGTGCAATCTTATTTCGTTTAACCGATTCCAAAACTCTCTCCGGAAGCGGAACACCTTCCTGAGCAATAACATCAGCTCCGGCAGTCTGGATGTCCCAGTTAATTTTTACCCCTGCTGTCTCTATTATTTTTAGAACGGCATCAGATATTTCAGGTCCTATACCGTCACCTTTTACTAACGTAATATTATGCATAATTTATATTTACCTCTAAACCTATGCTGTAACCTTTGACTTTTCTTGTGCATATAATTTTAATGCAATCGATAACTGATCGGGGCAGCTTGTAGGTCTGCTTCCGCAAGGGATTCCCTGTACTCTTTTTATAACTTCGTTTATATCCATACCGTTTATAAGTGAGCCTATTCCTTTAAGATTCCCGCTGCATCCTCCTACGGTTTCCATATCAAGGATTTTGTTATCTTTAATTTTTAAAATCATTAATTTGCTGCAAACACCGCTTGGCTGAAAACGTACTTCATCAATTCCGTCAATAGTTCTGACTTCAATATTATCGCTCATATACACTCCTTTTTTTACTGCTACAAAATTATATCATACCGTATGTTAAAATTTCAAATGTTTGGGGTAAATATATGTTTTTGTTATTATTTTCTTATGAAAAAAATAAATACTATAGGATTTTGGGGATACCCGCATCCCGATAAAATAAAAGAAACAAAGGAAAAATATCCTGATGCAAAATGGATTGATTTGGATATCGACTTTGGTTATCCGAAAACAAACATTCTGCCTGAATCTTATTGTAAAATTATCCGAAACATCATAGATAACACCCTTTTCCTTAAGCCGGATATAATATTGGCTCCCATCGGAAAAGATAAGTGCGACAGCGGATGGTTTGCCTCAAAAATCCTGACAGACATGGGTTTTAATGTAATTACAACTATATTTGAAGATTTGCAGCCTAAAAAAGATATAATTATCTGCAAAAGTAATTTACCACTGTATGATAAAATCTCAACTATTACGGCAAATATTATTAATCCGGATAAAAAAACATACGTTCAGGCACAAATTCCTGATAATAATACTTCAACAAATCCGTTATTTACTCCCGGTTTTTGGGGTGTTCCGCCAAACGATTTGGAAATACTGAAATTATTCCCTGACACAACCCATGTTTACGGCTGGACAAGGTGTGTAGAAGCAGGAACTCCTGCAGATTTGGATTTGGAAATGTATGTTAACCCAAATGTTCCGACAGTATTTTACTCTCAGGCATTTTGCTCAAAAGCACAGCTTGCTAAATATCTTGCAGACAAATACAATGGACTTTACATAGATATTGACGATTATGCAACGACTTCCGTTAAAGCAAAAATAGAAGCATTTTTGAGATTAAATTAGCAAATTATTTTTTTACGTTTTTTAGTAAGAAAAAGGAAAAAATATGTACATACAAAATAACAATCAATGTTCCTTCGGTGCAAAATTTCTTAATACACAGTCTTTACGTGATGTAGTAAATTATGCGGCAGAAAACGGAAAGTTTGATAAATTAAATCAGGCGAGAAAAAATATTGATTGTGCATATCTTAACAGAAGAATAAAGTTTGAGTTATTTACAACAGAAGACGAAAAGAGGATTCCGTATGTAATATTAACAAGATATACACCAAAACAGGATGTTATCGTTCCAAAGTCAATGGATGATTTTAATGTGTCAGAACCATTTATTTTTATTGCAAGCAAAAAAATGAATCCGTTAAAATTTGGCTTTGAAATTATTCGCAAGCTCAGTAACAGTGCACCGAAAAACAATATGTACAAAAAGGTTGTAGCAGGGAAAACGACTTAATAAAATTCTGCTATTATAATTACTTACTTATTCCTTTTTGCTTTACAACAGCATCAATTAAACCTTTAAACAAAGGATGCGGTCTTTCAGGTCTTGATTTAAACTCCGGATGGAACTGACAGGCAACAAACCAATCCAGTTCAGGCAATTCAATTATCTCAGAAAGCATACCGTCAGGTGACATTCCTGAGAAGACCAGTCCGGCTTTCTTTAAAGGTTCTATATAATCGGTATTAACTTCATATCTGTGTCTGTGACGTTCGGATATTTTAGTCGAACCGTAAACTTCGTGAGCTTTTGTCCCTTTTTTAACGTGACAGTCATAAGCACCCAAACGCATTGTAGCACCGTATCCTTTGATATTTTTTTGTTCAAGCATTAAATCTATAACAGGATTCTGTGCATTTTCATCAAATTCGGTTGAATTTGCACCTTTAATTCCTGCAACATTTCTTGCATACTCGGTAACTGCACACTGCATACCCAAACAAATTCCCAAAAACGGCACATTATTTTCTCTTGAATATTTTATTACGTTGAGTTTGCCTTCTATACCTCTTATGCCAAAACCTCCTGGAACAATTACCCCGTCAACATCTTTCATAAGTTCTTTACAATTATCCCAGTCCACACATTCTTCCGAGTTAATCCATTTAATCTCTGTCTTAACTTCATTTGCATATCCGGCATGTTTTATTGACTCAACAACAGATATGTATGCATCAGACAGTTTTGTGTATTTCCCCGCAATCGCAATTTTAATGGTTGA
Source organism: Candidatus Gastranaerophilales bacterium (assembly GCA_016280955.1). Lineage (GTDB taxonomy): Bacteria > Cyanobacteriota > Vampirovibrionia > Gastranaerophilales > Gastranaerophilaceae > CAG-196. The sequence continues at coordinate 28,410 of JAEEHV010000022.1, forward strand.
TTTCGGGTGATTTATTCTTTCAACAAGCTTTGTCCAGGCTGCTAAATCGGCCTCTCTTTCGGTTGTTTGAAGTAATTTTAATACAACGTTTGCAAAGTTTTGTTCTTCCAGAGCAAGCGGAACTTCATAAATACTCTTCATATCTCTGCATTCAATTACGGCATCTTTTGCTACTGAACAAAAAAGAGCCAGTTTTTCTTTTTCTGTTTTAGGTATCGGTTTTGCGGTACGGCAAACAAGAATTTCAGGCTGCAAGCCGTAGCTTCTTAAAACGGAAACGCTGTGTTGAGAAGGTTTGGTTTTAAGTTCGCCTGATGTCTGTAAATAAGGAAGCAGAGTACAGTGTACATTTATTGCATTTCCGATTCCTGCTTCAGTCTTGAACTGCCTTATTGCCTCAATAAACGGCAATCCTTCTATGTCACCGATTGTACCGCCGATTTCTATAATCTGAAAATCGGGCTTGAACTGTTTTTGAGCTTTTACTATGCGCGATTTAATTTCATTTGTGATATGAGGAATAACCTGAACGGTACCGCCTAAATAATCTCCTCTGCGTTCTTTGTTTATAACAGTTTGATAAACACTTCCCGAAGTAACACTGCTTAACTGAGAAAAGTTTGAGTCAATAAATCTTTCATAATGACCTAAATCTAAATCCGTTTCTGCACCGTCATCTGTTACAAAAACTTCACCATGCTGAAATGGACTCATTGTGCCCGGATCAACATTTATATACGGATCAAACTTTTGTATCGCAACAGAGAATCCTCTTGCTCTCAAAAGCTTACCGAGCGATGCACCGATAATTCCTTTCCCCAGTGAGCTTACAACACCGCCTGTTATAAAAATATATTTTGTCATAGCTGAATCTCCAAAAACAACACTCCTACCTGATTATACAGTCAGGTAGCATTACTAATCAAAGTAATAACTTTTATACATTCCCCCTAATTAATTTTAGGTACTCTAAAGAATCCGTTTTCTTCATCCGGAGCATTTTTCATAAGCTCTTCTTTAGTTTGTTCGTAATAAACTTTATCTTCTCTCATTACATTTACAAAATCAATTGCATGAGCCATCGGCTCTACATTTGATGTATCAACTTCATTCATTGCATCTACGTGTTTTAATACATCACCCAATTGTTTTGTAAATTTTTCTTTTTCTTCTTCCGTTAATTCCAAACGAGCAAGTTTTGCTACGTGTTCTACATCTTTTACTGTAATCATAATTTCTTTACTCCAATAGATATATATTACCACAAATATTTTTATAATGAATTAATGTTTGAAAAATCCATTGATACAATATTCGCAATATGGTAGAATTATTAGTATGGAAGGTGTTGATCAGGAATATATAAACAACCTGAAATCAAAGGTTAAGAGTAATATAAGTACACTCGATTTGTATAAATACAAAGGCAGTGTATCAAAACTTTTAGGCTTAACCGTTGAAGTAAGACTACCCGGACTTAAAATCGGAGATTTATGTTATATAGAAGCTGCAAACGGAGAGAGAAAACCGGCAGAAGTAGTTGCTTTCAAAGGTGATGCAGCTCAGCTGTTACTTTTATATGACGGAGCGGGAATCGGTCAGGGCAGCTTGGTTACAACAACAGGCGGACCTATTATGATTCCTGTCGGTGATTTTTTATTGGGCAGACTGATTAATCCAATGGGCGAACCGATTGACGGAAAACCTCTGAATTTGGAAGGTGCAATCTGGAGACCTTCAGACGGACCGCCGCCGGGACCGTTTGAAAGACCGATTATTACGGAAATGTTTTCCACGGGAGTTCGTGCAATAGATGCCTGTATGACTTTTGGCTGCGGTCAGCGTATGGGATTATTTGCAGGTTCCGGTGTAGGTAAAAGTACCATGCTGGGTATGATTGCAAGAAATTCGGATGCAGATGTTAACGTAGTTGCATTAATCGGAGAACGTGGCAGGGAAGTTAAAGAGTTTATTGAAGATGCTCTGGGCCCGGAAGGTATGAAACGATCTGTAATAGTTTGTTCAACAGGCGACCAGCCTCCGCTTATCAGACAAAAGTGTCTGTTAACGGCAACTGCTGTTTGCGAATATTTCCGTGACCAGGGCAAAAAAGTTTTCTTAATGACAGACACCGTTACCCGTTGTGCAATGGCCGGGCGTGAAGTCGGTTTGTCTATTGGCGAACCGCCTACGATGAAAGGTTATCCGCCATCAATTTTTTCCTGGCTTCAAAAAGTGCTTGAACGTGCCGGTAACAGTGAAAAAGGTTCAATTACGGCATTTTATACAGTTCTTATGGAAGGTGATGATATAACGGATCCGATAGTTGATACCGTGCGTGGTATTACAGACGGTCACATTTTTCTTAACAGAAAAATTGCAGAATCAAATCACTATCCTGCAATTGATGTTTTGGGAAGCATTTCACGTTTGATGAGTTCTATAGCATCAAACGAGCATAAAGCTGCTGCGGCAAAACTCAGAGCTCTGCTGTCACTTTATCGTGAAAATAAAGATTTGATAGATGTCGGAATGTATCAGGCAGGTTCAAATCCCAAACTGGATACTGCAATTCAAATGATGCCCAGAATTAACGAATTTTTACAACAAAAGACTTCCGACAGTGTAAATATGCAAAACACTATCAGCACATTAATAGAAATGATGTCAGGAGTAGATATATAAAATATTGCTTTTGCCCTCCCTTTATAGGGGGAGGGATAAGGTGGGGGCTGATTTTGTTAATAGTATATCCCCCAACCGAGTTTCCAAGTTTCGAAACAAAGTTTCTCAACAGGAATCTCTACCTTCTCCCGTCAGGAGAAGGGAAGTATTATTCCTGAAAAATTTAATAATGATACTAAAAGATAATAAGTATTAATTAACGCACCAAAATATATATTTTGGTGCGTTAATTCAAAAAACTATATTTATTTCTTTATTTATTTGGGCTGAAATTTATAAACGGAACAGAATTACCGAGCATATACTGCGGCATTTTACCATCCCATTTTTGTACAGCCTCATATTGTACAAGTGATTTATTCTGGCTTAATGCCTGTGCCCTGATTGCCATTGATCTTGCTTCTGCTTCGGCTGCAATAACTTTTTGCCTTGCTTCTTCCTGAACCTGAACAGTTTTGTTTTTAGCTCTTTGTGCTTCCTGTTCTGCGGTTACTTTACTTTCGATTGCCTGTTCAAATACTTTTGAGTATGCAATTTCCGTCATCTGGAAATCGGTTACGTTTATATAATTGCTTTTTAATTGTTGCTGAAGTTTTTGTAAAATATCGCTGGTTGCCTTTTCTCTGTTAGAAATCAAATCCTGTGCATTCCATTTACCGATAATATCTTTAATCGTGCCTTCTACAACAGGTGTAAGGATTTTTGATTCATAATCCATACCGACTTCTCTAAACAATTTGTAAACACTGTCCGGCTGGAGATTATAGTTAATTACATAAGTAATTCTTGCTGTCTGAATATCTTTTGTATAAACTTGGGTTTCTAATGTATTTCTTTGAGTCTTAACATCCATTGTTCTGAATTTTTGTACAAATGGGAATATAGTATGCAAACCTTCCCCAAGACTTTCATTTTGTACCTCACCCAATGTAATTTTTATACCGCGTTCACCCGGTCCAACCATTACAAACGGATTACACATGATAATAAACAAAACCAGCAGGCAAAAAATTGCTACAGGTATTCCTAATAACTTTTTCTCCATCTCTTTCCTTTCAAAATTTTATTTTAAACCTATTAATGCTACGGCAACATAAAATGCTGTTACCAAAAATACAAACACACCAAATGCAATCAGCATTTGTTTTCCGTACTTTGAATACAAGTTTTCACCGGTTATTAAACACAAAGTGATAATAAAAAGGTTTACCAGTATCAACATTGATAAAAGTAACATCAAAATTCTTATGACCATTAAAACCTCTCTTCATAATAATTATAAAATAATAACCAACCTCTTGTATATCATATAATAAGTTGATTTTTACGTTCCAAACCAACATGCCCAGATAAAACTTTTCAGTATACAAACCGACAAGTTTTTCTGAGCATAAACCTTTGATATAAAATTTACGTTTTGTATTTTAACTTCTATTTGCTTCTTTTTTCACACAAAGAAGGAATGCCGATTAGTGCAAGATAAAACACACAACCAAACAATACTAAATTTAAAACTTCCATTTTTAATGCTCCTTTCCGGATTTTCTTACGTGTTTTATCCTTTTTTGCATGACGGATAAAACCCCTTACACATTCCCTTTTCCACATTTCATAACTTTTATAACATCAGTACCGTTAAACATTTACAAAACTTTACATGCCATGCTTCAAATTATCAATTCGTTACTCTGTTTGCTGTTTAAGTAATATTACAGAGTTTTGTACACCCTTTTGGCACTTTACTTTAAGTATTCATTGAGTGTAAAATCATGATAGGAGGCTTTACTGTTGACACAAGGCTACGAGAATTTCAATAATAATGAAACATCATTCAGAAAATCTACCCTTATACAGGAGAGAATCGGGCTTGTTTCTACACACATGTATAAACAGTTCTTGGATTATCAGCATGCAACACTCAATACTGCTGAAATCTTTACTGAAATGATTGATAACTTAAAAGCTATTGCCGACTCTATGAAACAATCATTTGCTTCAAGGGGAATTACAACCCAGAACATAACAGTAGAGCATGACAAAGATAACAGTGTTGTCGTAATAAATATTCTTTGGCACACAATAAGTTTTACCACCAGATGTAACTTTGAACCTCAGGCTTTGGACAGGGGTGAAGGAACACAAAAAACCGTTTCCGGCAGAATAATGGCAATCAATGGTAATTATAATGAATTAATTACCGGAAAAATGTCAAGACAGGAAATGATGGAAGTATTGCTGGATAAAGAAGTCGGCTCGCTATATGTTCCGGCAGATAAATTTCAGAATTCTATTTTCAAAATCAGACACCTGTCAAACAGAGAATTCTTTTTAAACAGTGCCGATTCTTCGAGAGAATTTGTGCTGAAAATTATTGAAACCGTATGCGGCGGCGGTATCTATCACGCAGAAGGTTCAATAAAGAAATTCAATATATAATAAATTTTTATCAGTCCCAAAATGGTATCTTTATAAATCAAGCTTTTTGTTGTTGCATTGAAATATATTTTACGGCTGCCTGAACTCTGTTGCATACATTTAATTTATTATAAATAGATGTAATATGAGCTTTTGTTGTATGATTTGTAATCATTAATTTTTGTGAAATCTCATTATTATTGTATCCCTGAATAAGCAGATCTAAAACCTCAAGTTCTCTGTTTGTAAGCATATTTATATTCTCCAAAACCATTCCTATAGTTATAATTTTCAATGCTATAAGAAAAAAGTCTATTAGCATAACAGCTAATATTTTATTTAAGGGATATAAAACAAGCGCATTACCAATCCTGAGAGCCGTACTCTTTATACTTATCAATAAATTTTTCGTGAGATTTAATAATCCATTCGGCATGACGGGATTCGTTTTTATTGCCGTTACTATTTATTATGCTGCCATAATCAATAATTTCTTCTTTGAATTTTCTGATTTTTTGCTTAATTTTTTCCAGCTCTGAAAATACTTTTCCTGTGTATCCGCAATTCTCAGGTATAAATGCAAACGGCGAACTCGGGTAGCGGGTACATATATCAGGTTTTTCATTATTTGTGCAAAGGTTATTCTGAAGATACTTACATCTGCATACGGAAATATTTCCTTCTTTTGATGTTTCAATCAGCATATCTTTAAAACTGTCTTCAAGATCTTGTATTCCGTCAAAAAACAGTTTTTTATTTTCAAAATCAGCTTTTATATGTTTGCAGCATTCACCGCATTTATTGCAAAAAGTATCTTCCATATAAATAATTATACATTTAATAAAGGATGTAGAAAAGTAGTTTATATAATATTATGCTGTTAAGACAATGTAATATAGGAGAATATTTATGAAGAAAATCGTTTTAACATTAGGAATTATAGCAGCTTTTTCAGGTATGGCTTATGCAGACGGTAACGCATTCACACCGCTCAACTTTAATGATACCGAATACGGTAACACGGTAAAATCAAACTCAAATGTTATAAGTACAGAAGAAGCTACCGGAAACGGAAATATACAAAATGCTATTCAGCAGCTTGATAATGCTCAAATTGATATCAGAAACGAACTGTTAAATGTAAAAACAAAATATGCAGATGTAGATGCTCAATACAAATTAATCAAGACAGAAAGAGCAACTCTCAAAAAACAGGTAAGAGCAGTAGAAAAAAGAATTAAAGAATTAGATAAAGCTAAAGAAAAAATCAGAAAAAATATGCTGTAAAATAAAATAATATAATTAATTAAAGTGTTTATAATGCTGCTTGATAATCATATTGAGCAGCATTATCCTTTTACTGCACCGTCCATCGGATTGTTAATCAGATATTTTTTTCCTGCAATAAATACTGCAATTACCGGAACGGAACAAATACACGAACATGCCATAAGTTCGCCCCACATTGTAATTTCCCTGAATGAGCTTTTAAAAATTGTAAGTCCCACAGCCATAGTTCGCATAGATTCGGTATTTGTTACAATAAGCGGCCACATAAAGCTGTTCCATGTTGTTACAAATGTAAAAATACCGAGTGTTGCAATAGCCGGTATGGCACAAGGAACCGCTACCCTGACAAAAGACTGAAATGCGTTGCACCCGTCAAGTTTTGATGCATCTTCCAGCTCGTTAGAAAACGACATAAAATACTGTCGCATCATAAAAACACCGAATCCGCCGAATATTCCGGGAACGATTAATGCCTGATAAGTATTTATCCAGCCCAGTTTATTCATCAAATAAAATAACGGAACAATATTTACCTGAGACGGCACCATCATTGTCAGAATAAATATAAAAAACAATATATCACTGCCCCTGAATTTTAATCGGGCAAACCCGTAACCGGCAAGTGCGGATATTATGACCTGACCTAATGTGGTAAACAATGCAACAATAAGACTGTTAGCAAAATAACGTGCAACAGGTATAGATTGAAAAACATTTTTGTAAGAACAAAAACTCAAATTAATATTTTTATAATCGGTAAAAATACTTTCATTTCCGCTTAATGATATTAAAAACATCATTAAAAACGGTATTATCATAGATAAACTTAACAGTATCAGAACGAAATATAAAAATATTTTTTTCATTGTTTATATTGCATCCAAAGTAAAGAATAAGTCGGCTTTCTCTGCTTTTGTAAGTTCAACAAGCGGACGACGTACATATTCTTCAATTAAACCTTTATATGCAAGAGCAGCTTTAACAGGAACCGGATTTGGTGCCATAAATAATTTTTTAAATATCGGATATAATTTTCTGTGCATATTGCCGGCTGTAGCTGCATCGCCCGTTTTAAAGTTTCTTATCATAGATTTAATTTCTGTTCCGAACAAATGTGATGCGACGGAAATTACACCGTGAGCACCAATTGAAAGCATCGGAAGTGTCAGACTGTCATCGCCTGAATATATTGCAAAGTCACTCGGACAACTCATTTTTAATTCTGTTATTGTATCCATATCGGCATAACTTTGCTTTAATGCAACGATATTCGGGAATTTTTTTGCAAGAGTTTTAACCGTTTCAACCGACATATTAACACCTGTTCTTGACGGGATATTATAAAGAATTACAGGAAGCTCGGTAGCTTTTGCTATTTCTGAAAAATGCTCTATCATACCTGCCTGGGATGGTTTGTTGTAATACGGAACAACTGACAGAATCGCATCTGCTCCTTCTTTTTCTGCTCTTTTTGCCATCATAACTGCGGTTTCCGTTGAATTTGAGCCCGTACCCATTATGACTTTGCCTTTATCTGAAACAGCTCTTTTTGCACTGGATAATATTTCCAGTTCTTCATCATAAATTAATGTAGGTGACTCACCGGTTGTTCCGGTAACCAGAACAGCATCCGAACCGTTATTAACAAGATGATTTGCCAGAGATTCTACTTTTTCATAATCAACTTCTCTTTTTTCATTAAACGGTGTAACCATAGCCGTAATTACTTCACCTGCATCATACCTCATATTTTTACTCCTCATTATTTTCTATATACAAGCCGTTTTTTTATTATACTACATAATATGCTGAAATTCATATATTTCAAGAGAATTCTCACCATTGTTGAATATACCGATATTATAGGTACCATATCTGTGAGTTTCGTTAACCTTATATCTGAGCAAAGTATCAGCCGATAATACAATTTTTCCGTACAGATTGAAAGATGCAATGGCTGCAAGCTGAATTATATTTTCACCTGCCTGTACGGATATGGAATATTCTATCGGAGTATTATCTTTTAATAATCTGAAAAATACACTCAAAACTTTATCAATATTTTCCATATCATTAAACTTGTATAAAAATCCGTCTTTAAATGTCGTTCCGGCAACTCCTGTGTTCTCGAAAATAAAGTTATTCATCAGCTTATTAAATTTTTCTATATCTATATGCAGTTCTTCATGTGCAAACTTCTTTTTAATTCTTGTATTTATAATAACTGCAAATGTTTTAATCTTTTTTTCTTCATCAACAACAATCTTTTTCAAGTTGTTATTGAATCTTTTTTCTGTCATTTTTTTGTGGAAACAATGAACTTCTTCATATTCATCCTGTAATACGGACAGGGTAATGTATATAAAACGAAAACCAAATGTCCATAATGCAATAATCAGTAATGCACTTACATATTTGAATTCTAATGTGGCATCAAGAACATTAAATGTCATCGGAGCAATTTTTTCTCCGATTGATAATATAAAATCAAGTGACGGTTTTATAAAATTCATCCAGTCCCATTTTGCACCGATAATATTTTGTATCCAGTACAGAGCCATCATCATTATATGGAATATACCCACTATTTTTAAGAAGTACGCAATATCTTTTAAAAAATTGAATATCCATATTATTATTTTATGCATATTATTCTCCCAGATATATATTATCTATAAGTCTGACATTTTCAACCCTTATTGCAGTAAGGGCAATAGAATTGTCATCCGCTGCAGTTTTATTTTCCAGTGTATCTTTGTCAACAATTTCAAGATACTCCATGTCATGTTTGTTTGTTAAAAATGAATATGCTGTTTCCTTGAGAGCATTAACATCAACAATACCTTTTTTATAACATTCTTTAATATTATTCAGAATTTTGCTTAAAACAAGAGCATCTTTTTTGCCTTCTTCGCTCAGATACTTATTTCTTGAACTCAGCGCCAGTCCTGAAGCTTCTCTTACGATAGGACACTGTATTATCTCTACGGGAACATTCAAATCCTTAACCATTTTCTTAATTATTATTACCTGCTGTGCATCTTTCTGACCGAAGAATGCATAATCAGGCTGAACAATATTAAACAATTTCAGCACAACGGTGCAAACTCCGTCAAAATGTCCTATTCTTGTTTTTCCGCACAATGTGTTTACATAGAAAAACGGAGGGCAAACATAAGTTAATGTGTTATTTGAAAGTCTTTGTCCTTCACCGTACATTTCTTTTGGTGTCGGTGCAAAAATAATATCCACACCTTCTTCATCACACAGCTTCATGTCGGTATCAAGAGTTCTCGGGTATTTATCAAAATCCTCATTCGGGCCGAACTGAATCGGATTTACAAAATCAGAAACAACAACTTTGTCACAGATTGATTTTGCTTTTTTTATTAAGCTCAAATGACCGTCATGCAATGCTCCCATTGTAGGAACAAGACCTACCTTATATCCTTCGGTTTTCCATTTTTGTACAACTTCTCTTACTTCATCAATACTATGTAAAAGCATAACCCTCTTTTCCAAATACTGTAAGACTAATCTTCCATATCCTGATTATAACATACTAAAAAAAATTGTAATAGTTTTGTATTTACTCAGGACTTCTTCCATTAAAACAAATTTAATGGTAATATAAGATTAAAGGAATATAACAGAGGATTTTTAATGGAACCGGTTGAATATTTTACACAAAAAGGTTATTCCTGTGCAGAGAGTGTTATACAGGGTGCAATTGACAAAGGAATTGTTCCTGCGGAGTTGCTGCCTGTTGCAACATCATTTTCAGGCGGTATGGGTTCAGGATGTCTGTGCGGTGCGATAAGTGCTTCACAGGTAATTATCGGTTACCTGTTCGGAAGAAATAACAAACAGGGAAATGATGTTACCGCAAGAATAAAAGCAAAAGAATTTATTGACGAATTCAAAAAGAATCACAAAGCTACGTGCTGCAGAGTTTTAACAGCCGGCATGGATATGGCATCACCGGAGAGAAAAGCACATTGTGCAAATATGGTTGATGAATGTTCTAAAATACTGGAAGAAATTATTAAGGTTAAGGTTTAATGTTTAGCAGAACCAATTTTAAAAAACGAATACTGTTTGTTGGAATTCCTGATATGGCATACATTGGAATTGACGGGCTTTTAATGTCGGGAGTTAATATTGTTGGTGTAATGGGACCTAAAAAAGACCACAATATGTATGAGGATTTTAAAACTTTTATATTATCAAGAGGACTTAATTTTCTGGAGTTTAACGAACTTGATGAACCTGAACTTGTACAAAAAATCAAAGACTTAAATGTTGATGCCGCCGTAGTTTGTTCGTATAACTACAAAATCCCAAAAGTCTTGATGGAAGCTACCCGTGACGGTTTTATTAACGTTCATCCGTCCATGCTGCCAAAATACAGGGGCGGAAATCCTTATACAAGAGTAATTATGAATGGTGAAACCGAAACGGGAGTTACTGTCCATTTTATGGACGAAGGTTTTGATACCGGCGATATTATTGCACAAAAACCGTATCACATTCATTCAAAAGCTACAATGGGTACAATTTTTAATGAATTAAACTACATTGGTATTGAACTCTTGCTGCAGGTATTACAGGCTTATGAAACACAACCCCTGCCGAGAATTGCACAGCCAAAAGGACATTTTGTATCAGGTAACGGGCTGGGTGCAAAAGAAGTCTTTATTAACTACGATAAACCTGCTGAAGAAATAGAACGGTTTATAAGGTCATTAAATCCGTTTATACTTGCAAGCACAACCTTCAGGGGCAATCTTATGAAAATTATGAAAGCGGAAGTTGCATCTGATGCATTCTGCGTTCCGCACCCTGCCGGTACTGTTGCAAAAATTGAAGATGACAAATTCTTTATTGCAACCTCAAAAGGTCTTCTTGTTCCGACAGTTCTGCAGTTCGGCAGCTTCTTTATCGGGGACAGCAAAGACTTTATAAGAATCGTTAATCCAAAAATTGGTGAAGAATTCAAATAGGGGTAAATGAGCAAAGGGATAAATAAGGGGTATAATTGTGGATAAATTGAATTTTATAACAGCCGGAGTTCCTTTAAAAGCAGGGAACAAGGGATATGAAGCCGGATTTAAAGTATTAAATGAAATGGGATTAGACGGGCTTGAACTTGAGTTTGTAAGAGGTGTCCGCATAAGCGACAAAAGCAGGGATGCCGTAAATTCAGCAAACAAAGTTATAACTGCGCACGCACCCTTCTATGTAAACCTTAACGCAAGAGAAGACGACAAAGTCGAAGCAAGTATTCAGAGAATAATAGAAACGGCAGAAACCGCATATTCTTTGGGAGGCTTCAGCATTACCTTTCATGCGGGATACTATTTGGGAATGGATGCAGAAACCACATACAAAAAAATTCGTGAAGGAATTGAAATAATTACCACAGAACTTAAAAAAGTTAACAACAAAATCTGGATAAGACCTGAAACTACCGGTAAAGCTACACAGTGGGGAGATTTAGAGGAAATCATAAGACTTTCAAAAGAATTTGAGACAGTTCTTCCCTGTGTAGATTTTTCACATCTGCATGCAAGGTACAACGGTATCTCTAATACTTATGATGAATTTGCCAAGATTTTTGAAACAATCGGTAATGAACTCGGACAAGTTGCATTAGATAATTTTCACGCACATATTGCAGGAATTGAATATGGTGAAAAAGGGGAAAAGAAACATCTAAATCTCGAAGAATCAGACTTTAACTATAAAGATTTGCTGAAAGCCTTCAAAAATTTTGGAATTAAAGGTGCAATCGTTTGTGAAAGCCCGAATATTGAAGACGATGCAAAACTTATGAAAGAATATTACCTTAGTATTTAATCAGATAAATAAACGGCAATTATAGACAATCGCAATAAGTCGGCTTGACCAAGCCGACTTATTGCTGTCTTTGAATAAAAATTTATTTATTTTTTATATGTAAAGTTTTGTAACAATTTATTTATAAAAACTCAAGTTTTGTCGAAAAATGCCGTTATACATGGAAATTAAAACTAAAAATTTAACCTAAATTAGGGAAAAAGGAGCGAATTATGGCAATTGACAATGTAAACGAACTCACAAAAGCCGAAGGTGCGAGAATAATGAGGGACAGAAATGCTACTCTCGCAGAAAGAGCAGTGGTTATTGATAAGTTTGGAGAAAAACAGGCAAGAGAATGGGAAACCCAGGACCATAACGATTATGATATGGAGCTTGACGAAGCCGCATTGGAAAGAGCCAGAGAAGAAGGCAGAAAAGCTGTAGCAGAAAATGTCGGAAATGTAGAAAGTACCTCCGGTGCTTATGGTGACTTGGCATTATCTACTGTGCCGGCAGCGGCAGCAATTGCTAATACAGCAGGACAAGGCTTTGGAAAAATCGCAGCAAAAACAGGTTTAAGTAAAGCTATATCAAACGATCTGTCAAAACGTGCAGCAAAATCAGCAGCAAAACAAGCAGCAAAACAAGCTGCAAAAGAAGGTGCTAAAGAAGGTGCAAAAGAAGGTGCAAAAAAAACCGCAGAACAAACTGCAAAAGCAAACAAAGCTGCGGGTGATATTGTTACCGTAGTTCTTGCTGCAGGTGTACTTGCTAAATATATGGCAACAAAACCTAATTCAGACCAGCACGATGCAGTCGTAAAACTCCGTGACGAAGAACTTCCGAATGCACAGGCTTCTGTTTATGAAACGGAAGAAGACCTGCAAAATACGGCTGATGAAATTCTTGCCGGTGAAGAAGAAGTAGAAACTCTGAATGAAGAAGCCGGAGAAACAATTGAACAGGATAAAATGCAATTGGATATCCATAAAGCAAGATTTGAAGAATTAAAACTGAAAAAACAGTCTGCAGCTTTGAATTCTGATGAAAAAAATGAATTTAATAATCTTAAGTCAACAATGAAACAGTATTCGGAAAATATCGGAGATACTGCTGATGAAGCATCCGGTGCAATCGGTGATATTCATTCGGACATAGAAGACAAGCAGGCTGATTTTGATAATGTCGCAGAAAACAGTGCAACTGTTGAAGGTGTAAATGAGTATGCAGCAAGTATTGACGAAAACTTAAAAACACAATCGACGGTAGAAGCAGCCTCTATGGGTATTAACGGTGCCTCAGCTGCAGTAGCAGGAGCAAGGCTTCTTTCTCAGGGTGCATTTACCTTCGGTGCTACAACCATAATTGGTGCTTTAGGTGTAGCTGTCGGAGTAAAAAGTACATACGGTATGGGTGTTACCAAAGGAGCTATGGAAGAACAGCTTGAGTATAGAAGTGATGCAAAAGATGAAATTTCAGTACGTGAAGATACCGAAAATATGGTATCGGATTTGAATGACCATTTAGACGATGAACTGGATAACTATGCAGGTTCTCTTGATGCTATATCAGAAAATACAACTATAGACATCCCTGATGATGTATCTGTTGGCGGAGAAGATACACTTGCAGAAGATCCGGGACCATCGATTACAATGATTGCTGCAGAAAATGACAAAAATAAGAATAATAAAAACAAAAACAAAAACGGCAACCAAAATCAAAGCCAAAATACCATTCAGCCGTATGCATTAAACCTTAGTGCAAATAAAACAAATAATACAAACAAAACAAACGGTACAACCGGTAACGATTCAAAAAATCCGTTTGATAACAAAAAGGACGATGAACCAAAAACAGTTTAATAACTATATCCCTTAAAACGAAGTTTATATAATAAAAAGGTCAGACGATTTCTGACCTTTTTTGTTTTATTACTGCGCTATCGTTTAAAGTCGCAACAGCCGTTTCTGCCCGACAGGGTAATGTTAAAAATTTATCTGTTTTTTACAATATCAATGTATTAAAAATACGTATTTTAAAATAAGGAGTAAAAAATGAAAAAAACATTATCTGTGTTAGCTTTATTAGGGATTGTATCAATGGCATGCATTCAGAGTGCAAATGCATTTTCCTGGTCAAATTTAAACCCTTTCCGCTGGGGTAAGTGCAATAAGTGCGAAAAGAAAGTTGATAATTGTCCGTGCCCTGCAGGTTATGCTGCACCGTGTGATCCGTGCGAACAGAATATACCAAGCCCGCCATGCGGCAAACAAATCACAAAACCGGTACCTTGTGATGCCTGTGACAGATTGCAGCAAGAAATGGCAAAATAAAAAAACAAAACTTATATATTGTGTCAATTACCCATTCCCTGTTTTCTCTTATAAATATGAGAATCCCTCCTCCTGACGGACTCTGCCGAAGAAAATCCGAACCATTGAGGATTTTCTGAGAGGGGGTTGGGATGGGGCGGCAATATAAAAAACTTTTACAGTTTTGCACCGCCATTTTGCAGTTTATCCAGTGCTTGTTTTGCACCGTCATAATTTCTGCAGAGCTTAATTACAAACTCTATCGATGCCTTATCCTGTTTTATTGCATCTTTTAACTTAAAGATTTCTTCAAGCTGAAGCTCTTTTGTATCGGAATTTGTAAATAAATATTTCTTCAGAAGCTCCTGGGATTCACTGTCCATGCCTGCAATATTATGTTTAAAAGCAAACCAGTTATACAGGTGATAAAGGAAATAATACTTGTTAATTTCGCCTGTTGAAAGAACGAACATTTCATTTGTTTTCAGGCTGAATTTTCTGTTTATGCCCAATGACAAATACAGAGCTTTGCTGCCCTGAGCAGGATAGATAAATCCTTCTGTTTCGCCTATCGGATTAAGAACTTTTGATGCATCTTTTGCAAAAACCACATCTGTACCCTGAGCTTTTACATACTCAAGAATACGTTGGGGGTTATAGTCATAAACTTTGAGAATATTGGTTAATTCAGCTTCCAGCTGTTCTTTTTCCGCATCGGCAAGACTGCTGAGTGACAAAGTACATCCGTCTGCATAATGCTGCTTTCTTTTTGATGTATGTTTAACCCCAATAGTCTTTGATAGTCTGTATCTGAGAACTTTTTCCTGCAAACCCAAAAGCTTGTAGACTAAAGTTTTAAACAGTCTCATTTTCCTAATCCTTTTCCTGTAATTCCTTATTTTTAAGTATTACTGTCATATCATGGCTTACTTTATGTTCTTTTATCAAATCTTCTGCAAATTTTGCTCCGTCTGTCATTTGGCTTATTGCAAGCAATTTTAAATCATCCGGTGCATGTTCAACAAAGTTTTGCATTTTTTCTTTGTCATTATGATACTTTGCAATATAAAGTTCAATCTCGGATTTGTGGACAGCTCTTAAAGTCTGGTCTTTTATCAATAACCTGATAGTTTTATCTTCACCTATCTTTTTATATGCATCCTGAACGGTCATTGTACCCTCAACAAGTGCATATCTGACTTTTTCTTCGTTTTCTTGATTTTGAGAAGGTTCTTCTGCTGCCGTAACTCCCTGATTGAGTCTGACCGGTGAAACACCTGATTCTTCAGCACCGGCAAATTGAACCGCTGCAGGAGATGAAACGTATGTAGCTGCGGAAGTCTGAGAAGGGTTGTCTGAAGTCTGAGACGGTTTTTCTGATGCATCTGTCTTATTACGTTTTTCTGCAGCTCTTGCCTGTTTTGAATTTTCCGGTTTAAATTCTCTTTGCAATTCTTCTTCTACTATAGATTTTATGGATTTGGTTGCAAAAGCAAAGTGTTCTCTTTCTTCCGGATGTTTTTCAAGATACTCGTTTATGTACTGTTGTGATACAAATTCTACATTTTCCATCTGGGCATCGGATAAGAATTTATCATTATCTCTTACCCAGGTGCTCAGTACGGCATCCTTTTCAGCGGAGCTCATTACATGGTTAGTGTATGCAGCTTCACCAATACCCATTGCCGTTGCCTGTAAAACCTCATATGGTAAAGTATTTTCTACCCTTGCTGCCATATATTGTTTTTCATAATTCCGGAAAGATTTTTTATCTTTGTATGAACCAAAAATTCTGTGGTATTTTTCAAATGCAGCTCTTGCATTTTCTGTGTTTATGTTTTCACCGCGTTCTTTTGCTGCATTAATATATTCAATAAAGTTATCAAAGTTTTGCATTGTTGATGCAAGTTTTTTCCTGATCTCCGGCGGATATGATTCCATAAGTTTTTCAGCAGCTTCGCCAACATCTTTTGATGCAACAATAAGCATTAATTGTAAAGCACTTTCAAACGGAATATCTTTTGATACTTTGTTAAATACATGAAGCCTCATTTCATCCATAGTTGCTTTTAATTCTTCTTTTGCGGCTTCTTGCTTGTCTTCAGGAAGGCTTTTTATTTTTTCGGAACATTTTTGTCTGTGTTCTTTAAGTTTTGCTTCACATATTTTTCTGCGTTGTTCTACTTCTTTTGGTGACATTTTTGCCAAATCAAGTTTTTTGCCGTTTTTATCATTAGTGATAAAGTTATACATAAGATAAGTATCCATTGTAACAGCTTCTAAACCGTCAACATTATCTATCTTACCTTCTGCTTTTTTTGCCGTGAATCTCTCTACAGATTCTTTAACATAAGAAAGAAGCTCTGCTTTTAACTCGGCATCCATCTCATGGAATTGTGCTAATGTTTTGCCGGTAATTGCAGATAAATTGAGCAATAACTGAGCAAAATTGATATCTGCATCCTTGCAGGCATTTCTTAATTCAACAAAAATAGTATTAACTTTTTCTTGCGGAGTTTTTTCTGTTTCGGGCTCTTTATCAGATGTTTTTGAATCAGCCCCCGGTACATATTGGTCTGTAACTTCACCCGTTGTTTGTCCGGTCGGATTAACAACCGAAATCGGAGATGTTGTATAACCGCTCGAAGTTTGTGGAGTTTTTACACCTTGTGTTTCTTCAGCTGTTGTTTGAGCAGCTTTAGGCTGTTCATCGTCGTTTTTTCCGCCGATGGTGTACTGATAAGCTGTTCTCATAGTATTAATGATTCTTTCTGAAAAAGCACTCATAATTATACCTCGTTATTAATATAAAGTATTTGTTTTCCGCAGAATTGACTTTTTTTAGAAAAATATTAAGTTTTGTAACAATATTTTTGGTAATTAAATTTCAGAATCCTTGTTACACTCCTTAATACATTGACATGACGCACTTTTTTAAGTTTAATAAAGTTAGTATACTTGTGGAGAGGCCGGGTTAATTACCCAAAAGAGGATTAATGTACATAAAACAACTGGAAGTCGACAATTTTAAGTCGTTTGCCAACAAAGTCGAAATACCAATGCTGAAAGGATTTACTACAATTTCCGGACCAAACGGTTCTGGAAAAAGTACTATCATTGACAGTATTCTGTTTGCACTCGGGCTTTCTACCAGCAGAACTCTGCGTGCAGAAAAACTTTTCCATCTGATATCAACATACAACAAAAGAAATGAAGCTTATGTTAAAGTTACCTTTGGCGATACCGACAACGGTGATTTATCGATTGCAAGACGGATAAGAAAATCATCTAACGGATTTAACAGCATTTATTATCTTGACGATAAAGTTGTTACAAGAGAAGATGTTTTAACCTGTCTTGAAAAATATAATATAACTCCCAACAGCTATAATGTTGTTATGCAGGGTGATGTTATGAGTATCACCGAATGTACATCCAACGAAAGAAGAAAGGTTGTTGATGAAATTGCCGGTGTGGCTGATTTTAACAGCCGTATAGAAAAAGCTACGGCAGAACTTGAAACAGTCGAAAGGCGTGTTACAAATTCCTCCCTTGTTTTAAATGAAGTTAACCTTAACCTTGAAAAACTCAAGGAAGAGAGAGAAGTCGCTCTCAAATATCAAAAACTGAAAGAAGAAAAAACGGGGCTTGAGAGTCAAATTAATACCGTTAAGTTTTTCGACTTAAAACGTAATCTTGAAAAGGCACACGAAAACATTCTGCAATTTACCAAAAAGAAAAAAGAAGAAGAACTTAACTCAAAAGATATTGAAGAACGGCTTAAATTAATAAGAGAAAAGTATGAAGAAATCTCCGAGACTATAAAAGAAAAAGGCGAAGGGCATCAGCTTGAACTAAAAAAACAGGCAGAAGAACTTAAAGGTGATATCTCAAGAAAACATTCGGCAATTGATTATGCTGACAAGCAGATTCTCAGTAATCTTAAAACAATTGAAAACAACAAAAACGGTATCGCACTTCAGGAAGAAAAAATTAAAGATGCCGAATTGAAAATTCAGCTTAAACGTGACGAAATAACCGGTATTGAAAACAATATTAAAGAACAGCAGGAAATTTATAACAAAATTCTTGCGGATATGTCAGGCTTAACCGAAAATGCGGAAAAGCAGATTGAAAAAAGAAATAATCTGAGAAAAGAACTGGAAGAATACAAAGACAAAGAAACCATACTTATACAAAAGAAATCTCCCCTTGAAGCGGAGCTTTCGCTCAAAAAGAAACAGGTTCAAGAGGCTGAACAAAAGCTGGTTGAGCTAAATGAATTCAAGAAAAATTATGACGAAACAAAATCCTCAAAAGAACTATTAATAGGAGATTTGCAAAAAGAACTTGACGATTTCAAAAAAATCCTTAAAGATACAATGTATGAGTTGGACAAAGTTAAAAATGAAATCACAGACTATGACTTCGACCTTCAAAAAGCACGTAACAAAATTACTCAGCTTGAAGCAACTAAACGAGCGAACGAAGAAGCTAACATCGGACGTGCGGTTGATAGAGTTATAGGAGCAAACATAAGAGGTGTACATGCACCGATTATGAAACTCGGTCAAGTAGACGAAGAATATGCCGCTGCTATGGAAATTGCCGTAGGAGGAAGAATGGCACACATCGTAGTCGACGATGAGCACGTGGCAGCTGCTTGTATCGAACTCCTGAAATCAACCGGCGACGGAAGAGCAACGTTTGTTCCGCTGAACAAGGTTGTCAGATGTCCCAAAAGTTTAAATTTACCCAAAGATAAAGGTGTTATCGATTTTGCAATAAACCTTATTGACTTTGATGACAGATATCTTGACGCATTTTATTATGCTGTCGGAGAAACTCTGATTGTTGAAGACAGAGAGGCTGCGCACAAATTAATCGGTAAATACCGCATGGTTACATTATCCGGTGACTTATTCGAAAAATCCGGTTCTATTACCGGCGGCTCCGTTAAACGTAACGGGCTTAAATTCGCACAAAATTCGGATAAGGAAATCGACAGTTACCGTGCAAAACTAAGGGAAATGGAAGACAAGTATTCCGGCATGGTTGCAAAACGCAACAATCTGGAAACAAAGCTTAATACTTTGAGGGAAAGTAATTCATCCTCTATGACAGAGCTTAATAAAGCAAATCTTGAATTAAATTCACTTAATACAACATTTGCAAATACTCAGTCTCTGCTTGACGAAAAACAACAGTTTATAAAAGATACCGTCCCGGAGATTGAAAAAATAGAGAAAAGCCTTGATAAAATAGAGAATGAACATTTTGGTCTGGCTGAAAAAATGACAGAAGTTCAGACTTCAATTGATGAAATTGACAAGCTGATGGATGATGCCGATTTGAAGAAATTAAAAGAAAGAACGGCAGATGTCGAGGCTGAGATTAAACGTTATGAAAAAAATAAAGCTGATGCAAATAACGAGATTGAAAGTTTAAATCAAAGAATTGAATTTAACCATTCAACAATAAAAACTCACAACGATACAATTGCATCAAATTTACAGGCTAACCGTGAGTTCGCAGTTGACAAAGCAAAAGCGGAAGAAGAAATCAAAGCATTGAATGAACGTCTTGAAGCTTTGAATGTACAAATAGAAGAAATCAGTGTAAAACTGCAGGAACTTTTTAATGAACGTGACGGCATTCATAAGGATTTAGTTAAGCTTGAAACAGATAAAAATCTTAAAGCTTCAGAAATAGAAAGTATTGCCGAGCAGATAGAATCGTTCAAAGCCCGCAGACGTGAGTTAGAGCCTATGCTCGAACAAACCAGAACAGAGCTTACCGATGCAGGAATCAATGTTAATGAACTTAATCCGGTAGAAATGTCCATTGATGAAATAACCGCAAAAATTCAACGTTTACAGAAACGTATGGATGATATGGGTGCAGTTAATATGAAAGCTCTGCAAGACTATGAAGAAGTTGCCGAGCGGCAAAAAGAACTTCAGGAAAAAATTGAAACTCTCAGTAAAGAACGTTTGCAAATCTTAGACAGAATGAAAGGTTATGAGGATTTAAAGAAAGAAACATTCCTGAAAACATACAATATGATTAATGAAAACTTTAAGGATGTATTCCACAAATTATCTGACGGAGAAGGAACTCTTATCCTTGAAAATGAAGAAAATCCGTTTGAAGGTGGTTTAGATATTGAAGCACAGCCGAGAGATAAAAAGAAACAAAGACTGATGGGTATGTCAGGCGGAGAAAAAGCATTAACAGCATTATCTTTTGTGTTTGCAATTCAAAAATATATGCCGGCACCGTTTTATGCACTGGATGAAGTCGATGCCAGCCTTGACGGTATAAATGTTGAAAAACTTGCACAAATTGTACAGTCACAGGCAGATAAAACTCAGTTTATAGTTGTAAGTCACAGAAAACCAATGATAGAATCCGCAAACAGAACAATTGGTGTTACCCAAAAAGAAAAAGGTATCTCAAAAGTTACCGGTGTTAAATTGAGAGATTAATTATAATAATTAAAAACGGCTGCCGATAATTTTAATCGGCAGCCGTTTTTTATTGCCTGCCCGCCAATATTAATCTTGTTGCTGTTCAACCCACCCAAATACATTTACACCATCACATTAATCTTGTAATATGTTCAACCAATCAAAATACATTTACCCTCCTCCACATTAACCCTGTAGTCTAATCAACCCACCCAAATAAATTTACACCATCACATTAATCTTGTAATATGTTCAACCAACCAAAATATATTTACCCCTCCCCCCCAGAAATCCTCTAAATGCTTGATGGCAAAACATGAAAAATTTAATAGACTGTATTTAAAGGATAATGGGGAGAGATATGGCTAAATCGAATTTAAATGTCAAAACTACGGAGAAGAAAAACAACCTTAAAGTTGTAGATAAAAATGCCGTCAAGACAACAAAGTACAGTGATATTAACCTGAATAAATGGAAAGAATATGACCACGTAAAAACTGATACGTTATGGGAATTTCCTTCAAGATTAAAAGAAGGCGGACATTCTAATGAGTATCACGGCAACTATATTCCCCAAATAGCACAACAGATTTATGAACGATACACCAAGAAAGATGACGTAGTGCTTGATTTATTTTTCGGTTCAGGCACATCCGGCATAGAAGCTATAAATATGAATCGCCGCTGTATCGGTGTAGAATTAAAGGATGACCTTGCAGAATCAGTATCTCAAAAGTTTACACCAAAACAGCTTGTAACTGATGTAAATATAATTTGTGCAGATTCAGCCAGCGAAATTGCAAAAGAAAAAGTAAAAGCAAGACTTGATATTATGGGTAAAAAGCAGGCACAGCTTTTAATGCTGCATCCGCCGTATGACGATATTATTAAGTTTTCGGATAAAAAAGAAGATTTGTCAAACTGTGCAACAACAGAAGAATTTTATGATTTATTTGAAAAAGTTGCAAAAAACGGATATGACTTACTGGAAAAAGGCAGATTTGCCTGCTTAATAATCGGTGATAAATACGCAAACTCGCAACACATACCGTTGGGTTTTGAATGTATGGCGAGAATGAATAAACTCGGATTTATAACAAAAGCAATTATTATAAAAGATATGCAGGGAAATGAACGAGCTAAGGGTAAAACTGCAAACCTTTGGAGATACAGAGCTTTAGCCGGCGGATTCTATATA
Source organism: Candidatus Gastranaerophilales bacterium (assembly GCA_016280955.1). Lineage (GTDB taxonomy): Bacteria > Cyanobacteriota > Vampirovibrionia > Gastranaerophilales > Gastranaerophilaceae > CAG-196. The sequence continues at coordinate 50,624 of JAEEHV010000022.1, forward strand.
TTCAAACACGAATACGTAATGATTTTCCAAAAAGTATGACAATAATGCTATGAAACAGCTACGGGTTATATTAGTTTTTTTGATATTAGTATTTTGTGTAACATCAGCATTTGCAGTTACACGCAATTCTTATACAAAATACGGAAAACATTTGATGCCAAATGAGTTTGATCCGTATTTTATTGATGATTTTGAACACTGTAAACCATACTGGTATGTGGATTGGACGGGAACGTACAAATATATAATTGAAGGCAGGGAAAAAAACGGCACTTGCAAATACAAAACACAGTATAACCAGTGGTTAAAAAAGAACGAAAACGAATGGAAAGATTACAAAATCTGTTATTTTGATGATGTAAAACTCAAAGAGTTATCGAATGCACTAAGAGAACACTCCGGACAAATAAGTTCATACAGATTAGGTGCTTTTTATCAGACAACCGGAACAAAAGTTGAATATTTATTATACTCATACGAATATTACGGTGCGTGTAAATATATATGGGGAAAAAAGAAATAAAATTAATCAACCCCCGCATCCGCGGGGGTTGATTAGGAATTTGTGTTTATTTAATGTTGTTGATATTAGTTAAGTCCAAGTTGTGTTCTGTAAAAACCGTTAGATGCAATTTTGTTTTGGATAATGTTATTACCGTTTGAAGATGCGAGGTACATACCGCCTAACTTATCAAGTCTTCTTGTTAATTTTGTATCGGGATATGCTCTTGATGCATTTCTTAATCTAACCCAGGTTGCTGCTTCTTTTTGAGTAGCGATTGTTTCTTCTTCAAGGTCAGCAACTCTTTTTTTGTGCATGCTTTCGTGAGCGATTAAACAAGCAATCTGTTCTGTCGGTGCATTTCTATAGATTGAGTTAATCATAATAACTCTTGTGCCGTATCTGTTGTAGGTACTTACTGCAAAAGCTTTGCTTGCATTGTAAGTGTAGTTTGTTAAATCATCAAAAGAAACTCTTATTGCACCTTTTTGTAAGTTTCTTAATACGTCAGTTTCACCTGATTGTTCCAATAAATTAATAGCTGCGACAATCTTCGTATCGGAAGAAAAATCTGTTGCCCTGTAGGCAAATGCTTGGTTAAGCGACAAGAAAACGAATGCCGCAAATAATACCATTAGTTTTTTCATACTTAAAGCTCCTAATCAACTCTTAATGTTCTACTAATCAACTTGTTGATTTTTTCATCGGCAACCTTTTGAAAAACTTGACAGTAAACGAAGATTTTTGTAACAATTGTTTACAAACCGGTTAAAGAAGTTTCTGTAAATCAATAAATATGAGCATTCCGGGGATTTGTGAAAAATGTAACAAATGTTAAGCAAAAAAAACTCTCATTTTTATATTTTACATTTCGTTACAATTCGAGAAATTTTAAAGAAAAAAGAATTGTTTAAGTGTAGTTTATAATTGATTTCTGTATAATATGGTAATAATAATTGCCTAAATTTAAAGGCATTTAAAAGCGGACGAAGTCCTTTATTTGTATTATTTATGTTTTTTTATGATTAATGTATAATGTTTTGTATGAAAAAAATATTATTAGTTTTATGTTTAATTATAACTTTTTGCGGACAGAGCCAAGCTTTTGATATACACAAATTGTCAGATGCAGATATTTTTAACAAGAATACAAGAAGTGTCAGGAATTTATTAAATAACCAGATAAAGTATGCTAACAAAGCTGATTTTGATAAATTTATTGCAACCTATTCAAGCGATTACAAAAATGCCGACGGATATGATTTAGAGATTTATTCCAAGCTGGTAAAGGATTTATGGAGCAATTACAATAATATTAAATACGGAATAAAGATTAAAAATATAACATTTAACGAAGATGATACCGCAACGGTTGAACTTTCTGAATATTCACATGCTGATATTCCGGTAACAAAAAAAATGAGCGGTATATTGAACAGTGAAGCTAACAGCATTTATTACTTAAAGAAGGTTGACGGGAAATGGAAAGTAACCTCAGACAAGGTTATTGATGAAGTAACATCAATGCTGTACGGAGAGGCTGCAAATCTCGATATAAAACTCAGTGCGCCAAAAGAAGTTACTCCGGGGTATGAATATTGTGCATCTTTAGAATTTGTACCTCCTAAAGATACTTTTGCAGTGGCATCAATAGCAAAGGATAAAGTTGAATATCCGCAAAAGCAGGCTCCTGAAGTATTCAGGAAAATGCCGGAAGACAATATACTGGAAAGGTTGTTTGTCTCAAACAAAGATAATGCAAATGAGTATATAATAGCATCAATCGGTTTAACAAGAGCCGACATTAAAGATTTAAGCATAAAACTCAGCCTGACCGGCTTTGGATACCAGATTATAAGAGTTAATGTTGTAGACAAGCTTTCCGAGAGCGAGACAAAACCTGAAGAGGCAAATGTAACCAAAGATGTCCAAAACAAGTAAAATTATATATTTATTTTTATCTTTAATATTTTTTATTTTACTGAATTTATTTTTAACTGATTATATTCTGAACAACGGTTATATGCTTGCTGAAAACCCCGTTTTTGATTTAATTTATATAAAAAATCAGGGAGCGGCTTTTAATATATTTGACGGATGTCGGTGGTTTTTAATAATCTTTTCGGTTGCTGCCGCAGTCGGACTGATGATATATGCCGTAAAAAAGATTGAAAAATTTTCGGTATTTTTATTGTTTTTTACTTCAATGCTCGTATCAGGTATTTTCACTAATATGTTTGAACGCTTAATATACGGGTATGTGAGAGATTATATAAAACTGAATTTCATAAATTTCCCTGTTTTCAATATCAGTGATATTTTTATAAATATCGGTGTTTTTTCAATAATTTTAATTATTCTGAAACGAAGCTACTTTAATAAAAAATCTGATTAAAACCCGATTTTACGGTAATGATATTTCAAAATTACCGTTATAAAAGCGGATATATAGTTTCAGAGTTTCGTCTCTGTATCCGGATGGCGGCGGATTAAATGTCGGAGTTGCCATAACAGCGGCATAAACCGCATCATTAAGTGTCATATTTGATGACTGTTGTGCAAATGAACGGCTTACCAGCTTTCCTGAGGAGTTTATTTTAAATGCAACAGTACATGAACCGTCACCGATAACCTTGGTAAAATCAATTTTCCTTCCGATTGCATTTCTCAGATTTGCTTTATAGTTTGCAAGCTCTTGTTTTTCTGCCGCAGACTTCGCAGCTTTTTGTTTTGCAGCTTCTTCTGCTGCTTTTTTAGCCTGAGCTTCTTGTTCTGCCTTCTTTTGTGCAGCTAGACGTGCCTGTTCTTCCGCAAGTTTTTTAGCCTGAGCATCCTGTGCGGCTTTTTGCTTTGCAGCTTCTTCTGCCGCTTTCTTTTTTGCAGCTTCCTGTGCTGCTTTATCAGTCTTTTGTTTCTGTGTCGTTACTGTTTGCTTTGTTTTATTTTGAGTTGATTTCGGCTGAGATACTTTTGTCTGAGCAGTTTTTGTTTCGTTCTTTTTTACAGTATTATTTACAAGCGGAATTGTTACCGTTTTCTTCTCGGCAGGTTTTGTCTGTACCTGGACGGGCTGAACCTCTTTTTGTTCGGTTTTTTGTGTATTTGCAGCCTGCGGTTTTGGTGCTGGCGGAGTATTATTCCAAAACTTGTCTATAGACGGAATTGTTTTAGATGAAACGGTTTCTTGTTTTTCCTGAATTTTCAGGTCGTTTTCTTCGGGATTCCAGGCATAAAAAAGTATATAAAAAGCAGTAATTAAACATATACAGAAAAACACTGCCGAAACAAGCTCTATTGAACTGAAAAATCTGCTTAGAGCCGGATATTGCTCCTTAAAAGTTTTCTTCTTTGGTATGTTATTAAAGGTTTTGTATGAAGGTGCCGGCTGCGGTTTTATTTTTTCTTCCCGAACAACCGTTTTTTCTGTTTTCGGTTGTTCTGATGGAGTTTCTTTATTAATGTCTGCCTGTTTTATCTTTTCTGGGGCAGAAATATCAAATTCATCATTTCCGCAATCACAATAATCCGGTTTTTCTTCGTATTCTTTTCCGCATTCCTTACATATATACATTGTACTAAATTACCTGCCTGTAAATTTTGTTTTCTTTGTTACATTATAGTCTGATTCCGTTTGATGTGCAAGAAACCGCAACCGAAACGAGTAAATAAATATTTATTGGCTTTTTTGTCGGATATATTATTTCCGGTAAGTGAATACATTAACTGAATTTTTAATTATATTAATATATATATCTTCTTTTAAATTTACCTTTTCACCATCAATATGGCAAACCTGCCAATTATTATTAATTAATATATTTTGTGCTTGCATAAATTCAACATTTTTGGAATTCCGCTTAATATTAAAAACAATTCCCAAAAATTCAAAGAAAAATATTACAGGATTTGTTGTTTTAAGAATAAAAATATCAATTAAACCGTCATCGAGGGTTGAGTTTTTTGCAACCGAAACCAGATTTTTATACATATTTGATGCATTAGCAAAGATAATTGATGAAGCATTTATTTCACGCATATCCTCGTCAATCTTAAACTGAAACATTTTCTTTTTTAACCTTAGAGCAAATAAAATCCCTGCAATAAAATAAGCAAAGTATCCGAATTTGTTTTTTAATGACTGCGGAGTTTTACAAATAATATCGGAATCATATCCAAAACCGCATCTTAATATTGACAAATGATCATTTATGCTCATGGTATCAATTTTTTTAACTATATTCTTTTCAATAATTCTTAAATTTTTATTCAGATTAGTTGAAAGTCCTAATTTTGCAGCAAGCAGATTTGCCGTTCCGCATGGTATTATACCGAGAACCTTATCTGTATTAACAAGATACGGAAGCACCCTGTTAACGGTTCCGTCACCACCCATTGCCAAAATTGTATCAAATGGTGATACGTCAAGTTCTTTAAGTTCGTCAATGTCAACAAACTTAAATGACTTTGTATGTTTAAGTACAAAATCAATCACCTGTTTTTTATACTTTATTGCCTTTTTTCTTCCGGCATTAAAGTTTGTTACTATCAGGACGCAATTCATCATACCCGTATTTTAGAATAAAACATTAATAAAATAAACCCCAAAATGTATGCACCTAATACATCTGTAGGATAATGCACACCGAGCCAGATTCTGCTTAAACCGACAAACAATATCCAGCACAGGGAAAGAGTAATTACGGAATATTTGATAAATTTATTTTGGCAATATTTATAAAAATAATAAATTATCATTCCGTATAATGCAAATGTAACAAGACTATGGCTGGAAACATAGCTGAAACTGTGAGGATGAATTACCTGCTGAAGCTCAAACGGAGGTCTTACCCTGTGAATCAGCGGTTTTATTATACAATTAAGCAAAAAAGTTACAAGCGGAATTGAGCAGATAAAACCGGCTTTCAGCCACTCTCTTTTTTTCAAAAAATATACCGAGCCGGAAATCAGGGGTATTGCAATCATTAATGAATACAGCTTGCAATCAGGAAGAAGTGGCAGATACAAGGGTAATTCTCTGAGCAAAGCCTGTATGTGAACAATAACCGATTTGTCCCACAAAGTAATTGCAGGACAAATCTTGATAATAATTGTGTAAAGTATAAATACTGTAATTAATATTATTGCTTTTTTCATACTCTCATATAATATTTTACAGTTTTAAAATTTAAAAGCAAATATAAACTATATTTATAAAACATTTCCGGCTTCGTCTGTTTTAAACTGCGGAATGAATACTTCTGCATCTTGTAGCAAATATTCGTTGCCTTTCCATTCTTGTTTTGAACCGTTATATACTTTTACAGCTCCCGGATTTGCTGCTTTGAATTGTGCTTTAGCCTTTTGTATGTTATCTCTTGTAGGTCTTATGCCCTGTTCAATCAATTTTTCTTTCATAAGTGTAATAAAACCTTTTCCTTTCGGAACTTTATAATTTGGTTTATGGTTCTCATTTTGATTTTCTGGTATTGATGGTGCAGGAGGCTCATTAACAGAAACTCCGCCATTGTTGTTATTTCCGTTGATATTTCCGTTATTTACATTTGTTCCGCCGTTGCCGGAATTTGACTCGTTGTTGTTTAAATCTGCAATCTGTATTCTGAATGCGGATTTTAAGAAATCATCCATTGACATTACAACATCTACATCAGGATTCCAGGGGTTAGCTAATATAACCTGTTCATCGGTTACACTTTTAATTGTAAATGCATGGTTGCCGTTCTTAATTACTTTACCGTTAACTTCCTGTGAGCTTACTATAAAGCTTGCCGTTGCTGCATAATTTTGTATTGTTCCGTCTACGGTTGCTTTCTTTAATTTTTCAATAATTTGTTTTTTATCAGCATCTAATGCAGGCGCGATTGCTTTATATGAAGTATCTGCCTCAGCCAATTCACCGCTTTTGCCGGCAACATGCATTTGGAAATCAGAATCAATATAGCAAACCGGAACATTATCCATATTCTGAGTTATATAAACTTCGGATGTTTTTCCTGTCATTATAAATATTGCTTCAGCCGTTGTTCCGGAACTTAAATAATCATCACCGTTAATATTCAAACTTAATCCTTTCATGTAATCGGACGGTTTCAGATTATTTTCATCAAGTGTTTCGGCAACTGATTCACGATACCTTTCGTATGCAATTTCCATCAGTAAAACATCTTTATCCCCAATTGAATATTTTGAACCGGACTTTAACATTGCCTGCTTAAGTTCATCTGCCGTAATCGTATATTCATCCGGTATATCTATTTTAGATTCATCGAAATTAGGATCTTTTGCTTTTAAATCTTTTATAAGCTGTTCTCTTGCAATTTTTGCACCGGGTAATTTTACAATAAAATTATCACCGTCTGCTGCAATTTTATCTTCAAGCAGTTTTGCTCCAGCTTCACTGCTTGCCAGAGAATTAATAGCCGCAAGCAAATAACAATCTCCTCTGCCTTTTTGATATGCAGTGTCAAATTTTCCGTCTAATTTGGAAAAATCGTGTTCAGCTATTTTATTACCATCTCCGTCATATATTTCATCTCCGATAAGAATACCGTCTTCATCAAATATATTAACAATTTTTTGTTTAATTTTTGTTTTTTCGGCATCTTCGTATATAATTATTTCACTTGCAACACTGCCTGCTACTCTGTTTTCAAGGTTTGCACCCTCATATTTTTCTTCAACATAGGCACCTCGCTGAAAATATGATTTGGTGGCATAGGTCATTTTACCGTTTTCATCATATCGATAAACAGCATCCGTTGCTTTGCCGTAACTGTCTTCACTGTGGAAAGTTACTGATTGCTTATTACCATTATCATGATAAAAATACTCCATAACAGACGAAGAATCTTTATACGCAGGTATTAATTTCCCGTTGTCTATTTTGAATGCTATTCTGTGTTCGGTTGTAGTTTGTTTTTTTAATTTTCCGTCCTGAAATTCGGCAACAGTCACTATACCTTCAGGGCTTTTAGTTGTTGTCTTTTTTGAAACTTTTCCGTTAGCATCGTAGTCATAATGCACATTTGTTGTTTTTTTCTTTTGAACATTCTGACCGTTAGGAAGAACCATCGGTTTACCGCCAAGAATTTCTTCCGTTACCTCATCGGTTAATTTTCCTGTTTCAGCATCATAGTTATATGTAGTCGTAAGTTTTCTTGCCGGTTTACCGGCAGTTTTAATCATTGTTTCGGAACTTTCTAATTTTCCTGTTGTTTGATTATAGTTATTTTTTACTGTTTTTGATTCTTTTAAACGACCAATTTTATTATATAATTTTGTAGTTGTTTTTATTAATTTATTGTTATCATCATAATCATATTCAATAGTGGTTTTCTTACCTTCCGAATCTACTATTTCTTTTTTTCTTAAAATCTTACCTGTATCGTATGTACAGGTAGTAACTGTTCCGTTCTTTTCTTCTGTTACAGTGGTTCCTGAACCATCTCTGCTAAAATCGGATGTTATTTTTCTGCCATCCGTTGTCTGAACGGTTGTTGCTAATTTTCCTTTGAATTGTCTTTCAACCATGGTTTTAAATTGTTTTAAAATTTTGGCTGCAGAGTTATGGGAACTATCAGTATTGAATATTTTAAGAATTTCTTTGTCATCAAGAGTTTTATCACTGCCTGCATAATCCGATATAACTTTCTTTAGTACAAACGCTTCGTTACTGCTGATTTTTCCGTCTTTGTTAGTATCAAAAACGGATAATGCAGATTGGGTATCGGCTGCTATTGCCATACCTTCAACAAATAAACTTAATTTTACCTGTTGTTCATTCCCCTGATTATCTTCAATTTTAATAACAATATTGTCATAGTTTGAATTCTGGTTACTTACATTATCTATTCCCATAATAACTCCTTCATGTTTAAAGAGATTTATATATATATTTACGGCATTCATTTAAAAAACTTTAGGTTATATTAAGTAATTGTTACAATATAATATATATAACAGGCAGCGGTAAATTTTAAATTTACCGCTGCCTGTTTACTTATAATATGAAAATTAAATTGTCTTAATGACAACCGCATCCTGCACACTGACCGTTACAGGAATTATTATTTATCACCGGTTTTTCGGTTGAACAGAAGTGATCTCTGTCAACATAATATTCACCTTCAAGCGGGAAAATTGTCATCCAGAGGTTTTCTCTCCAGTCCTTATCCAGAATTTCTTTTACTTCAGATGAGTATTTATCGATTTCGGAAGTAATTTTAGGATCTGTTAAATATGCTGCAGCATTTTCGTGAGTTTCATAAGGTTTAAATTCTTCATAGTATTTTCTCAATACATCAGGTCTGTCTACAATCATACAAGGTCTGAGCATATTTCCGTCTTCGTACGGAATACCATTTCTGATTGCCTTCATAAACGGTGAAGCAAGAGCTTCCGTCAAAGTACAGTTTTTAACGTTATGAGTTGCAAGGTGGACAAAAGTACAAGGTTCAACATCACCTTTCGGATTAACATGAACATACTGTCTGCCGCCTGCAATACAACCCATCATTTCAGGTCCGTCACCCCAGAAGTCAACAGTCATCATTGGAAGAGTATTTCTTGCATTATAAACAGCTTTTAATATCTGTCTTCTCTGCTCCGCATTTGGAGTTAAGCTTATATCAGGACTGTCACCTACAGGTACATAGTGGAAGAACCAACTCCACAGACAGCCTTTATCTGATAACATTTGCATAAATTCATCAGATGTAACTTCGTCACAATTTTTACTTGTTGCGGTTATTGATGCACCAAAGAAAATACCTGCTTTTTTGAGCATATCCATTTTTTCCATAACCATATCAAAACAGCCTTCACCGCGAATTGCATCCGTATTTTCTTTTAATCCGCCTATAGAAAACATTGGCTGAACATTGCCGATTCTCTTTAATGTTTCAACTGTTTTTTCAGTAATTAAAGAGCCGTTTGTAAAGGTTATAAATGTGCAATCATTAAATTCTTCGCACAGTTCCAAAAATTCTTTTCTCGCAAAGGGTTCGCCGCCTACTATCGGGAATATATGAATACCCATAACATCACGTGCTTCAGTAAAGATTTCTCTCCATTTATCTTTGGTTAAATCTTCATCAACCGTATATTCATGAGCCCAGCATCCTTTACAGTTAAAGTTGCATCGTTTTGTAATACTTGCAAGTAAAACCGTAGGTGGGAAAAATCCGTTCTTTTGATTGAATTCCGTACGTTTTCTTAAATTATCACCATAATATCCGTTAACAAAAAAGTTTTTAATCCATTTATTTCTGCAATTAGGGTGAAGTTCCGTCAAAATTCTTTTCCACCAGAAAAGATGTGCATGTTCGGATTCAAAAAGCCACTGCATTCTTCTTGCATGATTTATACCGCCTTTTGAACCTGCAATTTTTTCAAATATTTTTGCTAAGTTAACAAGTTTATTTTTTGAAAAATTATTTCCCAGATAATTAATAGTCTGGTCAATTATAAAATTATTAAGCTGAAGTTTTAATCCGTCTAAAACTCCCATTGTATTTGATTGCCACATGGCACTTTGTTCTTTAACTCTCATTGTCTTTAATCCCTTTTTATTAGTCAATCAAATTTAAACTAACATAAACCTGATTAACATTCAACTCAAATTATTATAATTAAATAATAAAAAAGCCGTATATAATTTAATATACGGCTTTTTATTATATTTTTAGTTTGAATTAATCCTGTTTTACCAGTGCCAGCTGACATTCATCCCACTCATAACGTATTTTTTCAGTTTTTTGCGCACCAAGTTGTTTGGAATAGAATGCCGGATTTTTGGTCTTAAGAAAACGTCCTAATTTGTAACCTATAGATTTATCCTCGGTTAATCCGTGAATTTGTGCAACTATTGCCGGATCAGAAACATAATTACCACGTCCGTTCTTTGCTTTGTATATTCCGGCACCTTTTGTGATTGCTGTTATTACTTCACCGTTAATTATTTTAGAGTTACCGTATTGTTCCGGATATAAATATCTGCTTGAGCATCTGCCATAAATATCAGATGAAAAATACATTGATGTATTAATAATATCTATCTTAGTATTCGGACTGGTTAATGATGCAAGATAATTTGCAACGTAAGCAATAGACTCGCCGGATGTGTATTTTCTTGAGTTATTATCAATGTGTTCTGCTACATCTTTAAACTTTTCATCTTTGGCTATTTCTTCAAAGTCTAAATATGATATCACGTTGTCATTGCGTTTACCGCATCTGGCAATTTGGCTTTCCATTTTCGCAAAATATTGCAGTGCGTCTTTAATTTCATCACCGGAAAGCACATTCTCTTCGCCGTCACTGTCACTGTCAAAAACTTTAAACACAGCTTTTAGTTCATCATCCACTCTCGAATAATCAAATTTGGCATTTTGTGTCAGTGTTTCAAGATTTTTTGTAGGTAGCTTAACGTCAAATTTTACTTTTCTCATTTCTCACCTTAGTTTTTCTATACTTTATATATATAAAGGCTATAAAGTCAACCAAATTTCAAACATTACAGAAATGTTTACAAAACTTAACAAACCTTGTTAGAGGTTATATATTACTAACTTTAACCGTTTTATATTTATATATAAACAGCATATAAATAGCCCTTGTTTGTAAAGTTTTGTAAAGTTTTTAGCAGATTTTGTTATTTTTTTTTCGGGATGTGGAACTAAGCATATGTAATGAGTGTGCAAGGATGCACATGAGAAAAAATAGCCAGAAAGGAGTATCACATGGCACTTACTATTAACACAAACCTCTCATCTATGATTGTACAGTCAAATTTGACTAAAGCAACTTCATCACTTAATCGTGCAATTGAG
>JAEEHV010000023.1 GCA_016280955.1 Candidatus Gastranaerophilales bacterium
CTGAACGTGGTATGGAGCGGCATAAAAAATATTTTCCGCAAATAGAAGAGGCTGTTAATAAGGCAGAAAATTTATATCAAAACGGTTTATTTACCGAAGCTGATTATGAATTGTTGAACAGTATTCCAAAACGTGCTCAACAAGTAATCAGCCGTAATGCCCAAAAGTTTAATGATATCGCATCAAAAACAGAATTAAGTGAAAATGAATCAAAACAACTTGATGATATTTTGAAATACCAAAAAGAACTGATAGAAGATTTGTGGAATAGAATAGAAGTTGATAAAAAAGCATACTTTGAACGAATGGAAAAAGCAAAAGCCGAATGGGAAGCTATAAGTAAAGCCGAAGAAGAAAGACTTCGTGCTGAATATGGTGATGATTTGCCGCCGTTTTAGGGGGTAAATAGATAACTGTGGTAAAGAGGTAAATATAAAAGATGCAGGTACAACGAATACAAAATAATCAAACATCATTTCACGCATTAAAGAGCTTTGAATGCAGCAAAAATTTAAAACCGATTATAGGTGATGCGGGAGAAAAAATCGAACAAAAACTCCTGAAAGCATTTAACGAAAATAAATACTTTCAGGAATTATGCAAAAAAAATGATGTCTGGGTTAATATAAAACCGAAACACACCAATTTCATACGTTCTGGCTTGGATGTAGAAATATATGCTACAAAACTTAATGAAATGAACATTGAAAATCGGAAAAATGTAATCAATTTTACAACAGTAAAATTCTATGGTGATCCGCATTACTGTACATTTTTAGACGAAAGTTACCGATACCACGCAGAAGATATAATGCAGGGTTTTTTAAAGGATGTTGACGGTCTGAAATCCGGAATCAGAAAGTTTTTCGAAAAATCAACTCCGAAAACATATATGTAAACTTTCAAAAATTTGTCCGGCGAAATGCACTGTGTGCTTAATAGAAATAAATTGCGTTAACATTTCTTAACAAAAATTTAAAATTATTAATTTTACATGTTGAAAAAGGTTAAAAACATGGTATAATGTACATGTAGTTATAGTATTTTGTCTTAGATTAGCAAATGGATTGTAAAACTTATCCCCACTAATACAGAGTCCGGTTGACGAAGTATTGAGCTATGGTTACGTAATACATAAAACCCCCGAGGAAAAATGTCTATATCATTCGGCGGACAAGCGTCCGGAGTTGATACATCAGCATGGATAGAAGCTCTTGTTCAAATGAAACAAGCCAGCTTGGATACATATCAGGCGAAGAAAGAAACACTTGAAGCTACTGCAAGTATTTTGGACAACGTCAAGAGTTTCTTTGCGTCTTTTAAGGGTGTTATTTCAACAGTTACGAATTCAAATTTAGGGATTTCTTCTTTAGATTTATTTATACAAAATTTAGCAGAAACTACCAATGCGGAGATTGCAAGTGCAACCGTTACAACAGAAGCACAAGAGGCTTCTTACGAAGTTTTTGTAGATCAGCTGGCAACTGAAACGCAAGCTGTAAGCAACTTTTTTACTAATATTATAACTACAACACAATCAACTGCTTCACACGACTCGTTATTAAGCAGTATAGGGATTAGTGCAGGGGTATTCGGAGTTAATATTGACGGAGTAGAGGGAACCAGAACAATTACAATACAGAGCAATGACACAATAGCTACATTGATTGAAAAATTTGAAAAAATTGGTGTCAGTGCAAGTTATGATGCGGTAAACGGTTGGTTTGCCGTAGACTTGAGTGCCGACAATATCAATGATGATATTGATGGTGACGGAATTAAAAATACCGGTATTGTAGAGGCTTTGGCTTTGACAAACATAAATTCCTCATATATGAGTGATTTATTGGAGATGTTGTCATACTTTACAAACACCGTTATAGCAACAGAAACCGCTACAATTAGTGATTTTGGCATTACTGAAGCTGAGTTTATCATTAATGATGCAAATGGTGGTTTCACAACTCACACAATTGATTTGAACGGTACATTTGCTGATTTATTCAGTATATTAGCTGAGAATGGTATGCGTGCAACTTTTGATGAAAACGGTTCAATACTGATTGAATCAGAGAACGGCAATACCATTTCAGGCGGATTAGCCGAACAGCTGGGAATTATTGTAACCGATAATTCTTATCAAACGGATACAAAATCTTATTCTACTGTCGGGGCATATTCTACGGAAACGATGATGGTAGACTTCTCATCTTCTTTGGGAGATATAGGTGCCGTAACATCAAATGCCGATACACTGAGGATTTTAAATGCAAATAACGAACTTATTAGTGAAATAACTACATTGACGGCGGAATCATCTGTTGATGATTTATTTGCAGTTTTGGCACAACACGGTATTGCTGCGGCATTACAAAATAACGTTGTTGTTCTTGAATCCAATACGGGTAATATTATAGGCGGTGCAATTGCCGAAAATATGGGAATTGCTACAAATTATCAATATTCAACTACAATCAAGGAAGGTCAAAGCACAACTTCAACATCAATGGTTTCATATGTTGCAAGTGCGACAGACTGGGTATCAGACTGTTTATGGGATGTTTGGGATAGCTACAGTGATGCTGATAAAATTCTTAAAGTTACTCACACTGACAGATACGGCACTAATCAAACTTATTATTATACCGTAATAGAAAAGAATTCTATTGGTTCTGACGGTTCCGTACAAAAAGGAACACAATTCCAGGATTTAATAAATTGGTATAAAGAAAAAGATCCGACATCAACATTCAAGTTTAATGATAACGGTCAGATATTTATTGATTCAAACGACTGTTTCTACTTTGAAGGTAAGATTGCGGAATACTTAGGTATTACAGGGCACACAGATACATATACATGGACACACGGTGCATCAACTACTGTTGTAAGTACGGATACCGTATCTTATCGTGTAAGAAAAACTGACTATATATCCGATGTATTGTGGGATAACGGCTGGAACAGCTACTCTGATGCTGATAAGGTTATTTCTGCATACAGCCTGACAGTTGACCATACGGCGGGTGATGCTACTTATCAGCATACGGTTCAGACATTAGTAGGAACATTTACTATCAAGCCGAGTATCACAACAATTCTGGAAGACGGAACTGCTGATGGTAATTCTGTAACAATGCAGGTTGGAACAACATTTGAAGACTTTGCAAGATGGTACACAGAAACCATTGATACAACCGCATCTTTTGCAATTAATAATGACGGTACAATTTCAATTGATTCAAATGATACGTTCCACCTGGAAGGTCGTGCAATAACCGATTTACACTTGGGAATCGGTACTGTCGGTCAGACTTGGACACAAGGTCTTGAAGAAACCACCAGTTATGCAAGTGTAACTTATGCTGTCAAAATGACAGACTATATATCGGATACTTATACCGATGATGAATGGGGACATGTTAATAAAACATTGTCAATATACACCAGCTATATTGACCACCAGGACGGCGGTGACGGAAACAGTGTTTATCAGGTTACCATTCAGCAGAAAGTAACAGAGATAACGATTGATGAACAAACCACATTTAACGATTTGGCTGATTTTCTGGAAGGTTATGATATCCACTTAACTATTAATGACGGTATAGTAACAATCGATTCAGGCATTACGAACTATTTGGTTGAAGAACCGTTCCAAAACTATACAGTCCAAAACGGTGTTACTATTATGACTCCGGGCACAGGTCCTTCCGGTGTAACACAAATGCTCGGACACTATGGTATGACAACAAGTACCTTGCATCAGAGCTGGACAACCGGTACTGCTGCAACAGAAAGTACTGCTGCAGTATTTCATGCTATTCAGATGACCGATTATATGTCAGACACCTTCACACTAAGCGATTGGAACAGTTTGGCATCATATACTGACAGTTCAGGCAAAAGTCATAGCGGTAAAACTATTGCGATAATGCATAACTATTTGGATCACGAAACTCAAACGATGAAAATCGAAAACATCGCAAACTTTACCGTAGATGAAAATACAAAATTTGAAGACTTACGTGATTTCCTTGCTACGATTAATACACTTGGTGTAAGTTGTACTGAAATCTCAAATACTGATTCCAGACTGAATATTACAATGGGAATCACAAACGGTGTGTTAACTCTTGATTCAAACTGCTGCTGGATAGAAGGAAGTATTCCGAACCATTACGGTGTAACCTTCGATACTAAGCAAATGACCTGGACACACGGTGCAATTACAACACAAAGTTCAGCTCCTATCACATACAAGACCAGCAACGGCGATTATATCAAAGATACATTCACACAGAATGATTGGAATGGTACAAACAAAAACATTAAGATTGTATATGAGCAGCTTAACCACGATAATCATACAGTCACAACAACAACAGTTAATACAACCCTTACAATTACAGACAATACAAAATTCAAAGACACCAGTGAATCTGAAATCATAGTTGACGGTGTATTGAAAAAAGGTGCATCATTAGCTACCGAATTAGCCAGATACGGTATAACATTAGATGTTAAGAACGGTATAGTAACCTTAAATTCAGACAGAGTAGCAGCAGACAGCAACCAAATGTACTATGCTCTGGGTGCTGTAATAGACCATGTTGGTTCAAAAGTTGATTCGTTTACTCAGACCTGGACACTTAGTACAGCAGAATCCAGTGGTGCTAATGTAACGTATGATATTAAAGGTACGGATAAAATCGCAGATACGTTCTCCTACAATTCCGACTATAATTATCACGGTATAGATAACACTAACTGGTCTGAGATTAACCATGATATTGTAGTCAGATATTCTTACCTCGACCATGATACACACCAGACTGTTACAGTTGCAGCTTCAACAATTACCGTCGATTATGAAACAAGATTAACTGATAATTACGATTCAAGTCTTAAAGTAAACGGTGTTACAAAAACCGGTACTTCACTTGCAAAAGCATTAAGTGATTATGGTATAACTTTGTCCGTTTCAGGCGGTAAAGTTGTCATGAGTTCTGCTAAAGGACCTGACGGACACATTTACTATATAACCGGTGACATTCCTGACCACTATGGTATATCCGCAATGGAATTAGGCAGAGTAAGTCAGAGTTGGACATTTGGTACCGATACAACTGGTGTTTCTTCACAATTTGCCGGAAGCGGCGGTTCTCCCGGAAGCGGTATTCAGTATGACGACTATATCAAAGATACATTCTATGAAGATGTTTGGAAAAATAGTACAAACAAAAATATAGTAATCAAATATTCTACACTTGTTCATAACGGAACAAGTGCATCTACAACAGTACTTATAACAGCAACCATTACGGCAACTGATACAACCAAATTCGGTCAGGATGTAGACTCAACTGTTATAGTAAACGGTCAAACAAAAAATGGTAAATCTCTTAAAACAGCTTTGGCTGATTACGGCATTACTCTGACTATTGAAAATGGTGCCGTAAAAATGGCATCTGATGCTATTGGAACACAAGTTACCGGCGGTGTAACTCATCAGGCTATTTGTTATGCAACAGGTGATATTCCTGACCACTGGGGTATTTCAGCTACAACCTACGGTACTATTTCACAAACCTGGACTTATGCAACTGATAATACATCAACCAAATTATACAAATATTTAATCAGAGATGATGACTTTGTTCAGGATGTGTACACTGATGAGGATTGGGCAGCTGTAGACAAAACTATTTATGTAAAAAGTTCTTATTTTGATGTCAATAGAGGTGTCGCCGTTACTACAATCTTGGGTACAATGACACTGACGGATACTACTAAATTTGGTGAAGATGTAAACTCATCAATTATAGTAAACGGTCAAACAAAAACCAAAACATCACTTAAAAAAGCATTGGCAGACAATTTCAGCATTACCATGAATGTAAATAGTAACGGTACTATAGCAGTAAGTTCTGCACCGCATTCAGACGGTAATATCTATTTTATAGACGGTGTTGTTACAAATGGTTTAGGCTTCCAAAATACAACAACAGACCAGACATGGATATATGGAACCGATGTTACAGGCATATCCGGTATATATACAGGTGGTACCGGCGATGGTCCTACTGGCGGTACAGGTATCCAAATGGATGACTATATCAAAAACTCTTTCTCTAAGAGTGAATGGACAAATGTCGATAAGAAAATAGTTGTCAAATATGAATCACTTATACAGACTAGTACAAGCAGTACAACAATACTGGCTACGGCAACTATGACAGCAACGGATACAACCACATTCCAGGGCTTGGCTGATTGGCTTAGCGGTTATGGTATATCTTTAACTATTAAAAACGGTGCCGTAACAATGAGTTCTAAGGCTCAGAATATCAGAACCGTTGATGGTGTACAATATCAGGATATCTTCTTTATGACCGGTGCAATTGCCGATCACTGGGGTGTTTCTGCTCCGACATACGGAGCTGTCAGTCAGACCTGGACATCCAATACAAGTACCACCTCCGGAGAAAACAAATATAGAATATATATAGATGACTATATTCAGGACAAGTATAAAGATGCAGAATGGGCAAGTAAAACTACTGAGCAAAAGACAGTTTATATCAAAACTTCATCGTATGATGTTGGCACCTTAACAGAAGGAACAGAGACTAAAGCATCATTTGTAATAACAGATACCACCAAATATTCTGATTTACAAACATTCCTTGCAAATTATAACATAACCATGACAATAAACGAGAGTAATGGTTCATTAAATATAAGTTCAACACCGAAAGACGGTGTAATATATTTTGCAGACGGTATAGCTACTTCTGTTATTAAAGATTTGGGCTTTGATGTTTCAAAAGCAAGTCAAACCTGGACATACGGCACAGATGCAACCGGAACAACTCCTGTAACCTTCAAAGCAAGGAGAGGAACAGACCGTATTTCCGATACATTTACTAAAGCTAACTGGAATGTTACAAACAAAGAACTGATTATCAGACATGACGAACGTGACCATGCTAATGGAACCACCAAAACAACTCATGTAGCACACTATACAGTTACTGAGACTACAACATTTGACGATTTAGATACCTGGCTTACTGCAAACGGTATCTCTATGTCACTGGATGATGGTGTAATCAATATTGATTCTGATTGTAATAACTATGTAGAAGGTGAAATTGCCACCTGGTTCGGCTTAAGTAAATCTGTTATTTCACAGACTTGGACCTATGGTGCAAATGTAACAGAAAGCACTTCAGGCATCTGGTATGATGCCAATATGGATTGCAGAGTTATAGAGTTAAAGCGTGATCATGATACGATTATGTTAGGTGCAGACATTTATGAAATGTATTATGATTATGCAACACACGAAACAAAAGAACGCAAATTAGGTAATATACAGTTTAATGCGGAAACAACTATCAGACAATATGCTGAAATGCTTAGTGCATACACAATATCATTAAGTGTAACCGATGGTAATGTAAGTTTATCCAGTAAAGGCGCCTATGTTGTATTTAAAGGTGATACCAGCAATGCTAGTACTGTTGTTGACATAATGGGCTTAGGTTCAACCAAAACAACATATACCCATACAATCGGTAACACCCAGACAAGTTCAAGTGCTGTTACTTATGCAATTGACATTAATGACACAATATATGAACGTTTCTCCAACGAATGGAGCAGTATTAATAAAACCCTCAGTATATATGAGAGCAGACTTGTTACAACGGGTGCTACACCAACAACCACTGTAACAGTAATTGCAACAAAAACATTCGGTGAGTCAAGTACATTCAAAGATATACAAAGCTGGCTTAGCGGCTATGACATTAGTATGAGTGTAGGTGCTAATGGTTCATTTAGTGCGTCAAGCAGCAAAAACAGATATGTATCGGGAGATATTGCAAGCAAAGTCGGATTAGGCAGTAAAGATAACAATACAACATATACCTATGGTAAGAGCACAACAAGCAGTGATAAAATAAAATATACGATTACTGTTCCGACAACTGTTACAAAAACAATAACAATAGAAGGAAGTGCAACCGGCAGTTCAAAAATTAAAGATACGGCTGGTTTTAGCGGTAATACGATTAGCTTATGCTATTATTACTGGGATGGCGGTTCTAACGGTTCAGGTACCCAAAAAACTTTAAAAACATATACTGTAGGTGATCATACTTGGGATGATTTTAAAAATTGGCTTGCAAGTGATGGAGTAAATACTTCAATCTCCATGGACAACGGAACTTTAAAAATATTTACGGGTTGGACTGAAACCTATAACGGTAGTGTTATGCGTGCTGCCGTTGGTATTGAAGGTGGTACATCATCTATATCTTCGACTGAATACAAAGGTGGTTTAAGTGCCAGAATAACAAAATCTAACACAGGTAATGTATCACTAAGTTCTTCTACAAAACTTGTAGATTTAGGTGTTTCAACAGGTACTCAAACCCTTGCCGGCTGGCACAGAACATATAACGGTGTTACCTGGGAAACTAAACCTGACCTTACAATTAATGTAACAGATTCTACTACCGTACAGGATGCATTAAATATATTAAATTCAACACCGGGCATCAGTGCATCAGTATCAGGCGGCAAGGTAAAATTATCACATAAAAATTCGGGTGTAGATTCCGGCTTCCTGAAATACACCGGAGTTGTTCTGGAAAAAATGCTGGGTTACAGCCTGTCAGACTCAGACGGCAGTGCTTGGTCAACTATCAGTTTACTTTCATACGATACCTCCGCCACTGAAACAAAAAGCGGAGTAAAAACCAAGATTGTAACAACAACTGTAGAAAATACAACAACAACCTCAGTTGTTGAATTAAAGACTTCAACAAAATTATCTGAATTAGGTATAAGCTCAAATCAGGTATTTACAATAACCAAACACACCAATAATGTTGATTTTGGCTCTGTTCAATCAACCAATGTTACCTGGAGTACAAGCCAGACATTTGGCGACTTTATGTCTGCATTTAATAATGTTGGTGGTCTGACCATGTCTTTGAGTAACGGCAAAGTAACGGTTAGTCCGAATGGCAGCGGTGCATATCTGAGCTCTGCCGGTTCAAGTAATGTTTTGAAACTCGGTACATCTACCCAGACAACGACATTAAAGCCGCTAACTGCAAAATCAAGCGGAGCTTCAAACTATGCAACACTCAACAGTCAGACAACACTTGATGATTTGGGTGTAACCTCTAATACATCAGTATCGGTTACACGTTATAAAGACAGTGAGCATTCCGGTACACAAACAGCTATTGCAACAGAAACTATTACAAAAACCTTTACCTCATCTACAAAAGTTGGTGATTTAATCAGTACACTCAACGGAATAACTGACTTCTCAGCAAGCAATGATTTTTCTGCCGGCAAAGTTACACTCACCGGTAGTAACAGAGCGTTCGTTTCAAGCATCAGCAGCAGCCTAGCCTCGGCATTAAAACTTGCTACATCAGCAAGCAGCTACTATACTAATAATACTACTTACAGTATTGTTACAACAGCAAGTTCCAACAAAACGGGTGTGAAAGCAAGTTACAACGGTGCAATTACAACACTGAAAGATTTGGGAATCAACTCAGCCCAGACATTTACCATTGTTGCACACACTAACAATACTTATGCTCAGGATAATACCAAAGCAAATAATTGTGTAAAGAAATTTACTTTCACTTGGGGTGTCAATGAAACTACGGCTGATATGAAAACTAAAATAACGACCGCACTCGACAATGCCGGAATTTCATATACATGGGGACAAAATAGTGATAACGGTATAGGTTTTGGACGTATTGGAACAAAAGGAGCACCCAGCAGATTCAGAATATTTGGCAGTGAACATTTATATGTAGAGAGCATGTCATCATCTCTTATGAGTGCTCTGAATTTATCATCATTAGGCACTTCTTCCTACAACTACACCGTCAGGTATGCAAAGGATGATGATAAAGTTACAGAACCTATGTTACTGAACCCGCGTGATATGGACATAAAGCTGAGCGATATCAGAATAAATAATGCGCAGACTTTGACATTTGTTGTACACAATAACAGCACATTTACGGTAGATAACACAAATGCTAACAAGGTTGTTAGCACTGTTACCGTAACATGGACAACATCAGAAACTCTGGCTGAGTTTGAAGCCAAAGTACAAAATACTATTCAGCACAATGGTGTTTCTGATGTAACATTCGGAGAGGTAGTTGACGGCAGATTGAACATTAAAACAGGTAAATGGTCATATCTGACAGGTGTAAGTACTGAATTGCGAACTAAAACAGGTTTGAAACCAAACTGGCAAACCGATGATTATGAAATGGAATACACCGCTTCCTCGAAAGGAAACGGTAACCAGAGTTACCTTGATGATACTCGCGGTCCTATCGGAATAAACGATCCTGATTATAGCACAAGTACATTGAAAAAATTAGGTCTTACTGACCAAACTCTGACTTTTGTTGTACACAAAAACGAAAACTTTGTTACAGACAATGATAATGCTAAAAATACAACAAAAACCATTACTTTAACTTGGAATACCAACGAAACTCTGGGTGCTTTTGAAAAAGAAGTAAGAAATGCCCTGAATAATGAAGGTGTTGCTGCTTATAATAATTTCAGTATAACCGCTCAAGACGGCAAAATAACTGTTACTACAGGCAAATGGGCATATTTGTCTGCCGCAAGCAGCGGATTTACGAACACTCTCGGACTGGCGGTAAAATACAATGTCGATACAAGTTATAGCATGGTTAAAACCGATGCGGATGACCAAAAAGCTGAAAGTATTCGTCTGAACGATGAGAACGGCACAGGTAACTCATTCCAGCTCTCAAATATGGGAATTTCTTCAAATCAGTCATTAATATTTGTTGTACACGAGAACACGACCTTTACAACAGACAACACTAATGCTCAGAATGTTCTTAAGACTATTACAGTTGATTGGACTACTACCGAAAGCTTATATGACTTTGAAAGAAAAATCGAAAATGCTATGGTAGGCACTAATGCTGAAGGTGATGTACATTTAACTGTTCAGGGAGATGGTCAATTACATTTAACAACCGGTAAATGGGCATACTTAGAAGGCGTCAGCACGCAATTGGCAAATAAAACAGGTTTGGTATACAAAGACAGCAACAACAAACGATATAACTATAATATTGCATATATTGCTTCTTCAAACGGTACTGTAAACAAAGCATTTCTTGATGATACAAACGAGAGCATAAACACAATGACGCTGTCAAAATTAGGTTTAAATTCAGATCAAACCATAACATTTGCAACGCATAATAACGCAGACTTTGTAACAGACAACAAAAATGCTCATAGTGTTGTAACAACAACCACATTAACCTGGACAACGGGTGAAACTTTGTATCAGTTTGAAAAGAAAGTTGAAAATGCCCTGAAAGCTATCAATCCGCTGAATGACGGTCAGGTAAGCATTACCGCTAAAGATGGTTATATCACTGTTAAGACCGGCGAATGGGCATATATGACCGGTACAAGTCAGGGATTAATTGATAAAACAGGTCTTAAATATGATACAAGCAAACAGAAAACAAAAGATTATAGTATTGTTTACACTGATGCATCCGACAACACAGCTGAAAGTATCTTCCTGAACGATTCTAACGGTTCAGAAAACACATTCCAGCTCTCAAATATGGGACTTTCTTCAGCTCAGTCATTAACATTTGTTGTTCACAACAACTCAACCTTCATGACTGACAACACAAATGCTTCAAATACAACACAAACAATCACCGTTACTTGGGATCTCGGCGAAAGCTTGTACGACTTTGAAAGAAAAATTGAAAATGCTATGGTCGGTACAATGGCTGAAGGCGGAGTTCATTTGACGGTTGAAAAAGACGGTGTTTTACACCTTGAAACAAATGAATGGGCATATCTGTCAGGCGTAAGTGCAGGATTAACTCAGAAAACAGGTCTGAAATACGACGAAAGCAAGCATGACAAATATAGTTATGATGTTATCTACACCGATAAAGCAGATAACGTACAAGAACAAACCTTCCTCAACAGAAGAAATACCAAACTTGGTAACCTGAGCATTACTTCTAATCAGACAATGACATTTGTAATACATACAAATAATACTTTTGCTCAGGACTTCACGGATTCAGTTATTTCCGGCGTTTCAAACAGCGGAACTGTCAGCGAATCATCTGTTGTCAGAGCAAAAGATGTAACTAAAACAATTACAGTTACCTGGACAACAAGTGAAACTCTTGAACAATTTGAAGATAAAGTCAATGAAACTTTGTATCATTTATATGAACAATACGATGATATTCCATACAGCATCCCAACTGATAATGATAACTTCGGTACAACTCTGGCTTCGGGCACTGAGGTTAAAGAGCTTGATGAAAGTCATTGTGATGATTATAAAAACAGCGGATATTCAATTCACTTTGAAGTTGATGCAAACACCGGTAAATGGAAATTTACGGGTAACGAATACACCTATGTTCAGTCTATATCCGGAGTACTTCAAAATGCTATGCACTTAGACGGCAATTACAACGATTCATATACTTATACCGTTAATTACCGTTCCGATGCTGACAAAGAAGTTGAATATGCGTTCCTGAACGAACGAAACAGTACCGTAAACAACTTCACTATCGGCACTACAAATTCGCTTGCTAATGCTGCAGCAAGAAGTTTTGATGTTGTAATTCATACACACAAAACCTTCACTCAGGATAACACAGATGCTACCAGCACTAGCTATACTGTTGGTGTAACATACACACAAAAATTCACTTGGACAGAAGGTGAAAGCCTCAGCGAATTTGAATATAGAGTAAATACACAACTGAAAGCTCTGTATGACCAATATGGCGCACCGCAGGATATAGCTCACTCCGTTCATACAATGACGGTCAAACCGGGTGTTACAACAGATAATTATACAACGAGTTTTGACACGGCTTACTTCTTAGAATTCGGAGTTGACCCGCAAAACGGAAAATTGAGTATTAAGGGTAATGAATATACGTATATTCAGAACCTTGGCAGCTTCTTTACAAATGATATACATTTGAATGCTCAGACACAACAGTATAATTATACTATTGCATATCGTGCGGATTCCGATACTCTTGCAAAAGACGGTGAAAACGCAAGAGATTACACATACATGAACGAAAGAAATACCCGTCTTAGCAACCTTATCCGTTATGACCACCTTGGTAACAAAACACAGGTTACAG
This sequence comes from Candidatus Gastranaerophilales bacterium, assembly GCA_016280955.1. Classification (GTDB taxonomy): domain Bacteria; phylum Cyanobacteriota; class Vampirovibrionia; order Gastranaerophilales; family Gastranaerophilaceae; genus CAG-196. The sequence goes on from JAEEHV010000023.1 coordinate 13,263, forward strand.
GCAACCAGTCAATGACCTTTGTTGTCCACACGAATAACACCTTCGCTCAGGATAACACCGATGGTATGACAAGTGTATCACACGTTACCCACACAATCACCGTAACTTGGGAACAAGGCGAAAACCTTTCCGAATACGAATTAAAAGTTAACCAGGCACTTAAAAATATATATGACCAATACGGTGCTCCAAACAATATTGCTCACTCCGTTCATACCGTAACCGTAAAACCGGGTGATACAAATGAAACTTATACAACAACAATCGACACCGGTTACTTTATGCAATTCTCGGTTGATCCCGAAAACGGTAAGTTGAAAGCAGTCGGTAATGAATTTACATATTTATATGACGTAAGCGATTCGCTTGAAAACTTCATGTACTTATCAGGTGACAAGAAAGAAAACGGAACTTACGGTTCATCGTATGGTTACGATATCATATATCGTGCAAATGCCGATACTTATAAAGACTATACATACCTTAACGAAAGAAATACAACTCTTGCAAACATGTCAATTAACCAATCACAAACGGTTGATATTGTTATCCACCTGAACAACACTTATGCTCAGGATACAACAAAAACCGGTTGGGAACAGCAGGCAAGAAGTAATGGTGCTGTTAATAAGGTAACACGAACAATAACAGTTACTTGGACAGCAGGTGCATTAGGTACGGAAGATTCAGATGCTAAACCTGAAACTTTGGGCGAATTCCTTGATGACATTAACAGGTCACTTCTGGCAGCATCTACAGAATACGGTCAAATGTTTAATATTAGTGAAGACTATAGTATAGATGCTTATGTAGATGGTGAAGGCAAACTGCACTTTACCGGTGATGAATACACCTATGTTAACAAAGTCAGCGATGCACTTGCTCAAAAACTTAAAATTGACACGTGTACAAAAGAAGGCACCTCTTACGGTAAGTCATATAATTATACCGTAGAGTATGCTAATACTACAAATAATGTAAATGAATACACTTATGTCAACTATGACAACATGAGGCTGCAGAACTTTGATATTTATCAGAATCAGTATATTACAATCGTTACACACAACAACACAACCTTTGTTGCTGATTCAACAGATGACAGAATTATTAAAAATAATACTGTATTTATGCAAAAGACAACTTCAACTTATGTAATTACCTGGACTGCAGGAAGTACAGGTCATACGTTGACGGGCAGCGGATACAACAATAATGACAACGGTGTTCGTGATGGTGAAACCTTCGAAGAACTCAGGTTTGAACTTGAAAATTACGGTTCTATACATAATCTGCAGACGCAGGCGAGTGCTGTCTTAGGTAATGATATATACGGAATACAGGTTAATATTGATTCAAATAACAAAATAACCCTTACCGGTAACGAATATACTTATATTCTTGGTATATCTTCGGAAATACAGGATAAGTTCAAGATATCAAATCAGGTCGGTGACGGTCATTACTATGAATCGTATGATTATAGTATAAACTTCAACAGCGATGGTTATACAAGACAGAATACAACTCTGTTGAACTACGATACGCGGTTGGATAACTTTAGTATATTTGCAGACATGACAATGACACTTGCAACTCCTGAAGGTGGTAAGAGTATTGAAATCGACCACGATACAACAATGCAGGAACTCAAAGAACGTCTGTTCAGCGACTATGGTATTGATGTAACAATCGAAGACCACACCGGAAGAATTACATTCACTCCGACACGTGCCGATGAAGGATATTATATCCTCGGTATGGATACGGAAATGAAAGGTGCTCTTAAAGTTATTACCGGTGAAAACGGTGTATATACTTATGATTCCGAACAGATTATTGCCGGTTCTAAAGCAGGAACATACACTACAACAATCTACCATGATGTAACTTCTACACTCGGTACTTTAGAAACAAGTGTCTTAGATAACTTTGATAACTCTAATTCAAGAAATCTTCAGTATGTAGATGAATCTGTTACCGCAAAACTTAACACCAGAATATCAAAACTGAACGGATATGAAGGCGGAAATGGTAACATTACTGTCCACTATGCAGACGGACTTGAACAGAATATAAGTGTAAGAGCTTCAATGACATTAGGACAATTGTTCAATGTATTACACGATTATGGTGTAGAAGCAGAAGTTCTTGCAGGCGGCAGAGTTACATTCAAATCAAACGATGGTACTTACGTCAAGAGCGCAGAAGGCGGTTCTAACCTGCTTGATGTACTGAATATGTCAGATGTTTCAATTAAGGTTGAAGGTACAACCGTAATGAATTCTAAGACTCTGACAACAACAATCAGCGGTGAAACCACATACTATGCAACCGAAGATACTCTGCTCAGTGAATTTGCAGAAGGTATGCTTGAAGCAAACGGTGTAATTACCTTCCGTGTTAACGACAAGTATAAATCAGTTACAATTAACCAGGAAGATACTTTTGGAACCTTAATTAACAAACTTGAAGAAAAAGGCTTACGTGCAAAATTAGAAGCCGGCAGATTCTCATTCACAGGCGGTTTTGATACAGTATCTATCGTTCAGGCTGCTACATCATCTAATCTGGCAGCAATGATTGGTTTGGTTCAGAATTCTTCCGTCAGCGGATATTCTATGACAGACCGTTCGAAAACTATTATATCAACAACAACATACTCAGAAACCAAAGCATTGTCTGTTGTAAATTATGCGGACGATACAACCAAAATGGGCGCATTCAATATCAGCACCGGTACTCTGAGTGTATACAAAGACGGCAGAAAAGCAACTATACAGGTCAACAAAGCTGATACTGTTAAAGATATTCAGGATAGTTTACGTGCAGCATTAGGTCAGAACGTAAATGGTGACGATGAAAATAATATCAACGTTAAATTAGAAGACGGATTTATAAAAATCTATCAGAAAGGTTCAAATATCATTGTCGGTTCTAACGAAGATACAAGTAACTTTGGTGCAATAACAGGTATTATGGGTGATGGCACCGGTTCAACTGCAAGTACAAGATCCTTCTATAAGGCTAATGAAAATTCCAAACTTACAGAATCCGGATTATTCAGAAATGGTGATATTACTACAGGTGACTTCGTTATAGGTGATGCAACAGTTACAATTGATGAAACAACAACAATCGGTGAACTTGTTTCCATGATTAATACAAATCCTGATTCCAATGTAACTGCATACTGGGATAATATTGCCGGCGAATTCAGATTCAAATCTAAAAATACAGGTGATTTCTACATTAACTTTGAATCAGGCTCAAGCAATATTACTGATGTTCTCGGATTTACAAAGAGTTATGTTGATGAAGATACCGGTGAAAATGTATCATCAATCAATACTGATTCTCAGATAAACGGTAAGAATGCTAAAGTTACAATTAACGGTGCAACATACACAGCTGTTACAAATACAATGGGCAGCGATGTAACAGGTATTGATGGTATGACACTGAGCCTGAGAGGAATGTCAGCAGGCAGCTCTACCGTAATATCCGTTAAGAAAGATGTTCAGTCACTGGCACTTGCAATTAGTGATGTTATTGACGGATATAACGCATTAGTTGACAATATCAACAGCACATTAACATCAAAGAGCGAACTTCAGAATGATACAGAGTTGAAACGTATAAGAAATCAGATAAAATCAATTCTGACCGGTACCAACAAGAACTCTTCTGCATTCAGAAATATTGTTGCAATCGGTATTGTAACAAATACTGCAGATGCAACAAATCTGTCAGTAGGAAGCGGTATCTTCAAACTCGCTCTGGATTATGATAAATTTGCAAAAGCATTTGAATCAGATTCAGAAAGCGTAAGAACATTACTTATCGGTAAAGTTAATGAAGATGGCGAACTCATTGAAGAAGGTGTTTTAACCAGATTAGAAGCCTTTATTGATGAAACTCTCGACAGTGCGGGCGGTTATTTCGAAAGAACAGAAAATTCCTTTGACAAGCAGATTGAAAGAATAGATAATAAGATTGTTAAAGGTAATGCTGCAATAGAAAAATACCGTGAGCGACTTGAGAAAAAATATATGTCTATGAACATATTGAACAGTAACATACAAACTCAATATCAGGTATACTTTAAATAACACAATAATCTAAAACAGAAAGGTAATTATGGCAATCTCTTTCAGCGGTTTAGCATCAGGCATGGATACGTCTTCTTGGGTAGAAGCACTTGTTTCTGTTAAACAGGCAGAAATAACAAAACTTGAATCCAGTAAAACGGCGATTTCAGAAGCTCAGTCTGTGCTGAATAACATAAAAAGTTATTTCAGTTCTTTTGAAAGTCTTTTATTAAATATTACCGATTCAAATAAGTTTTCACAAAGAGATTTATTTACTTCAAACATTGCCGAATCAAGCAATGTATCTGTTTTAACCGCTACTGCCAGCAATACCGCCGAAAATACAACGTACAATATTGAAGTAAACCAGTTAGCTTCCGCAACAGAAGTTAACAGCGGAATTAAAAAGAGCTATACAGTAACAGAAACTCCATACGCAAGAATGGATACCAGATTATTTAATTTGATAACAGATGAGTATGGCAGTACAGATGTTCATGCTGCTGATATTACATTCTCTGTTGATAACCATCTGCGTACAATTTCAGTAGACGAAAATTCTACAATAGCCAGTTTTATTGACAATCTTGACAGTATTGGTATTGCAGCAAGCTATAATGAATCTACCGGTATATTTTCAATTAATATGGCAACAGCAAATACTGAAAACGCAAGCATAAAACTGGTTAGTGATGCATCAGGTGTAATGCAGGCATTCAATTTGCAGGATGTTAATACCGGATATAAAACAGAAAATACAATTGAGATTGTTACCAGAACAGAAGATAACGGTGCAGTTAAACTTTCTACAAAGTTTAAAGACATGGGTATTACAGGCAGTAACTTAAATTATAAAATTGTTACTAATGATAATACTACAATTACACCAACCGGAACAAGTCGTCTGTTTACAGAAGATACCACATTAGAACAAGCATTCAATATACTTCAAACCGAATACGGAATTTCAGCATCCATTGATGCAGACGGTGTAATAACATTCTCTTCCGGAACGGAAGGGAATGTGCTTGCCGGAAATTTAGCAACAGCTATGGGATTGTCAATGGTCGAAAAACCGCATGTATCACTGACAAAAATGACATCTACGGCTATTGTATATTCAACGCAGGATACGCTTGTACATCGTGATTCAACACTTTCTCAGATAGGTGCCGTAAGAAATGCCGGCGACACACTTGTAATAAGAGAGTGTGACGGAGGTGAAGTAGTTGACACTATTACTTCATTAACAGGAGATTCTACGGTTCAGGATTTATTTAATATCCTTACTTCATACGGAATAACAGGAACTATTGATGACGGTGTTATTAAGCTTAATTCAACAAGCGGTAATTTTGTTGACGGTAATATTGCTACAAATATAGGTATTCTCCAGCCGGTAGCAGAAACATATTATACAACAGCACCGACGACTATGACTTCCACCACAGATATAAATCTGACCACTGCTTTACACAATATGTCAAGTGACGGTTCTGTAGTAATATATTCTCCTGTATATGGTATTGTTTCCGTTAACATAAATAAAGAACTTACCGTTCAGGGGTTCTGTGATAAAATTAATAACAGTAACTATGGTATAAAGGCTGAAATTGTAGGCAACAAGGTTAGACTCAGTGAATTAGAAGAAAGCGGTGCATACATAAAAGGTATGAGTTCTGTTTTACAAACAGCTTTGAAGTTAAGTGTCGGTGAAGATTATTCATACGACTCAACAACTATTAATGTATATTCTAATACTGATTCGGGTTATTTGAGATACGGTGATGATGCAGTTGAGATTAACGGCGGTACCGTAATAAGTTCTATAAACGGATATAGCCACGGTAACGGTCAGATATTACTTCATCAAAACGGTGAAACAACAACAATTACGGTTGACTCAACTCTTACTCTGGAAGAATTTATCAATAATGAGATTATTGGTCTGGCACAATATGGTATAACAGGAAACATATTATCAGACGGTAAAGCCTATTTGACATCTGACAGTAATATTTATCTTGAGCAGATAGCAGGCGGCTCACAAATATTGACGGCACTGAAATTAACACCTAAACAGCAAACATACAGCGGAAATCACGTTTGGGATACATCAAATCTCGGATATACTATTGTTACGGTAGAAACAGAAGCTGCAAAAGGTTCAGACAGAATTAATTCAACAATTCAAATAAACGGAACTACGGTAACAGCTGCAACTACCGGAACGTCTGCATTTACCGGCTCTCTTGTATTTACCGTAAACGGATACTATAAAACAGTTAATGTTGAGGAAGACGATACTTATAATTCTCTTATTGAAAAATTAGGTGCTGTTGGCATAAATGCATATATGACGCAGGGTAACTTCTATATTTCAAGCGGATATGATGACGTAAACTTTATTTCAGACCAATCGACTTCTAAATTTGCTGACTTCATAGGACTTAGTGGTCCGATGGCTCTGGGTGGATTTTCATCAACGCAAAATAATAAACAAGTTCTGGAAAAAGTAGTTACAGAAAAAGAAGACAAACTTTCCGCAGCGAATTATGCCGGTTTGCAAACAAAATTGAGCACTTTATCAATATCTACAGGTCAATTCTCATTATATAGAAATGGTCAAAAGAAAACCATAGATGTTTATGAAACCGATACTGTTGCAACTCTGCAATCCAGAATAAGTGAAAAATTCAATGATTTAAGTTTTGATATTGATGAAAACGGTTTCCTGAAAGACGGTTATCTGAGAATTAAATCTTCTGATGCAAATGCAAATATAAGTATAGGTTCAACAAGCGATACTTGTAACTTCGTTGCAATTACAGGTATGACATCTGCAAAAAATAACGTACTGGAAAGTTCAAGACAACTGTATAAAGTTAATGACAAAACCTCTCTTGATGAAGAAGGTTTGTTCAGAACTTCGGCGAAAAAGAGTACTTTATTGAGTACTGTAGGTATAACAAGCGGTACGTTCAATATAAACAGAAATGGAACACAAAGGACAATCACAATTGAAGACGGTGATACGTTTGAAACACTTCAAACAAAAATTAACTCACAGTTCAGTGATGTTCATATAGATTTTGATGCAAAAGACCGTCTGAGAGACGGATGTTTGCAGATATATTCAACAAACGGTGCATCTTTATCTTTCAGCAGCACTACCGGTTCAGAAGCATCTAACTTTGTTACTGCGACAGGATTAACAGGCTCTTCCGTTGACGGAAAAATCAGTTCAAAACAATTGTTCCAGAAAGTACTTGACGGTTATTTCAAAGTCGGTGATGAAAATATTTATATAACAGAAGGTGTAACAACTATTTCAGATATTGTTTCACAAATTAATTCCAGTGAAAATTCTCTTGCAACTGCATACTGGGATAATATTGACGGTAAACTTGTTATAAAATCATCCGTAACAGGTGCTTCTGCGGTAAATATTGAATCCGGAACTACAAACATTACAGAACTTTTGGGATTAACTGATGGTGATATTCTTGTTATGGATAATCAAAAAATCGGTTCAAATGCCATAATAACAATAAACGGCTCCCGTTATACATCATTTACTAATACAGTCACAAAAGATGCTACAAATATAGAAGGTTTGACAATAAATCTTAAAGGATTATCAAACGGTTCTGTTGTACAACTGACTGTAAAACGTGACAAAGAAACATTATCAAATGCACTTGAGAATGTAATTGACGGATATAATGAGTTGATGTCTAATGTAGATTCGGTTATTTCTAAAACCGGACAATTAAAAAGCCAGTCAATGTTAAAACTTATCAGAAATGACATACGTACAAAAATAATGAGTTCTTATTCAGGTTTGACAACATCATACAGAAACCTTTCACAGATAGGTATTAAAACGGCTAATGCGGCAGCCAATAATATTTCTACAGCGAACAGTGACATTACAATGCTTTCTATTGATAAAGAAGAATTTATGCGCGCCTTTGATGCTGATGAAGAAGGTGTAAGGCTTTTGTTAATAGGTGATGGTACTGAGGCTAATGTTGGAATACTTGGTGAAGTATATAAAGATGTATTCAGAGCATTATCTTCAAGCGGATATTTTGAATCTGCAAACAGATCTTATAACACTCAGAAAGAAAACTATTCAAAGAAAATTGTTAAAGGTACTGCAGCAATTGAAAAATACAGAAAACGACTTGAAAATAAATTCTCCTCTATGGATATGATGATTGCAGAAATGCAAAATCAATTCTCATCATTCTTGTCATAGATTAAACAAGTTCTGTAATATTATCACGTGTTATTACTGCATCGTAGTTTTTGTAACCGAGTATGTTTTCGATGTCATTTGAATGTGAGCCTACAATTTTGCGGCATTCTGCAGAACTGTAATTTGCCATACCTCTTGCAAATTCTATATTGTTTTCATCCATGATTGAAACAACTTCACCCTGCTTAAATTCATTGACTACACTGATGATACCGATAGGAAGCAGACTGGAAAACTGTTCCAGAATAGCTTTTTTTGCTCCGTCATTAACAATCAGACCGCCAAAGATGTTGGTTGCATAACCAATCCATCTTTTTTTATCTGCCAGATTTCCTTTTGCGGGAAGAAACATTGTTCCAAGTTCTTCACCGTTGAATATTTTGGAAATAACAGAAGGAACTTTGCCGTTTGCGATAAGGACTTTGCCGCCAAAACGTGTTACGAGTTTTGCAGCTTCAAGTTTTGTTCTCATTCCGCCTCTGCCGCCTTCTGATGCATCTGTTCCGAGTTTTAAGACATCATCCGTAACGGCTTCAACTTCTTTGATAAGTTCGGCATCACTATTTTCTTTCGGATTAGACGTGTATAAACCGTCAATATCTGTCAAAAGAATTAACAAGTCAGCATCCAGTTCGCTTGCAACAAGTGCGGAAAGTTTATCATTGTCGGAAAAGTTTACTTTCATACCTGCATTAACAGCACTTGCTTGTATGGGTGTAACTGTGTCATTTTGATTTATAACAGGAACAACACCAAATTCCAAAAGTTTATTCATTGTTGTTCGCAAACTTAAATATTTATGTCTGAGTGAAAAATCATCTTCTGTTAAAAGAATTTGTGCAATAGGAATATCATATACACCAAAACCGCTTTCATAAAATGACATTAATTTGCTCTGACCGATAGCGGCACAAGCCTGTTTTACACCTTCATCCGCAGTTGAGTCAAGGTTGAGTTTTTTCTTGCCCAAACCTACTGCACCGGAAGTTACAAGAATTACTTCTTTTCCCTGTTTGACCAGTTTTGAGATATCTTCTATGAAGGAGTATATTCTTGAAAGAGCAACCTCTCCAACCTCATTTCTGATAATATTTGTACCCAGTTTTATGACAATTCTTTTGGCTTTTATAAATTCTTCTCGCTGCATTTTCCCTCACTTGTGACAAGTAATATAAAAATTTTTTATCAACTGCAATAATAATTATACCATAATTTTACAGTACAAAAATGTCAGTATCAATATAACTAAATATGTAATAAATGCAGGAAGGATTTTCTAAAAATCGTCATCCGGTTCTTTGTCGGCATTTATGTATCCGTCCATAATGCTGAAAAGTTTTGTCTGCCATTCATTATTTTTTTCAAGGAAGAAGTCGGCACCTCTTGAACGGCATTGTTGCTCAATTTCTTTTCTTGAAGACGCAGTTATTACACCGATAACAGTTTTTACATCATAACTTGCTGCCAGTTTACGCAGTTCTGTTAAAAGAATAAAACCTTCTCTTTCGGTCGGAATAAACAAATCCATAACAACATAATCATATTTGCGTTTTTTATATTTGTTAACCGCATCATAGATTTCCTGTGAGCAGTCGACATCCAGTTCAAATTTGGAAAGGAGGACTTTAAGCTGATATGTTATTACACCTAAATCATCAACAACCAAAATTGCCGGTCCTGTAGCTTCTTCATCTTCCATGTTGCCGAGAGCTTCACTTTTGTATGGTTTTTTTGCATTAGCATTTAATTCTCTAATGATATCAATTATGTCTATAAGCTGTAACTTTAATTGCTGAATATTAATATCAGCAGGAACTTTGGAACTGGTTACGCTATAAAACAATTCTAAGAATTCATCATCTAAATCAATGTTAGGCATATAAAACTCCAACTTTTAAACTTTATTTATTATAACATATTTATTAACAAAATAATATACACTAGTTGCCGTATGCTATTATTTGGTTTTTTATACCCAAAACTGCTTTCTGCAGTGTTTCATAGTCATTATTATTATCGATTATAAAATTCCAGTCTTTAATGTTATCAAGCTCTGTTTCCGTAACATCATCTTCGCCGACAAGTTTTCCGCCGCGTTTTTCTCTTATATCACGGTCAGCCTCTATTCTTATGGAAATTGCACCGGCAGATTTAAAAACTTCATATTCATGTTTCATACGAACATCTGTTACAACAATGTTACCGCTCTGTGAAATAATTTTTTCAAGCCAGTAGTCAGGATTTTTTGCCCTGCCGAGATTGCCCAAGTCAATTAACCCCTGACGATATTTAGATTTGTTATTTTCAATTTCTGCAAATGAAATATTATGCAGTTTTCCATATTCAATTTTAATAATATCTCCCATAGCACATCTTTTAAAATCCGGCATTTCCTGCATTAAAATTTTTGCTGCAGTATCTTTGCCTGAATATTGTTTCCCTGAAAAAATAATTATCTTATCTGCCATGTTTAAGCCTCCTCCGGAACAGGATCGTATCCGCCTTCATTTAACGGGTGGCATCTGCATATTCTCTTAACTCCGAGCCATCCGCCTTTTAGCAGTCCAAAACGCATTATAGCAATTTTCATATATTCCGAACAGGACGGATAAAATCTGCATCTGTGCGGCATAAATGAAGTAACTTTTTGATATATCCATATTAATGACAATACTGCTTTTTTTATCATAATTTTTAATTTGATGAGCTGCAGATGCTGACTCCGGAGCTTGTTCCCAGTCTTACCGCCCCTGCTTCTATCATCTTTAAAGCGGCTTCTTTATCACGGATTCCTCCGGATGCCTTTACTCCCAAGCCGGAATCCTTCACGATACTATACATCAATGCTACGTCTTCAGGTTTAGCACCTACACCGTTTTTAACAAATCCTGTAGAAGTTTTTACAAAATCTGCATTTCCCTTAATGCATAATTCGCAAGCTTTGACAATTTCTTCTTTTGATAATAAATCTGTTTCCAGTATAACCTTTAAGGCATGTCCCTGGCAGGCAAACTTAATCTTGGATATTTCATCAACAATATAATCATATTTTCCTTCTTTTAACTTTCCGCAGTTAAGTACCATGTCAATTTCATCAGCACCGTTTTTAATCGCATCGATTGTTTCCAGAATTTTGACTTCCGTTGTTGACTGACCAAGAGGAAAACCTATAACCGTAACAACTTTAACATTCGTTCCGTTTAAATATTCTTTTGCAAAAGCTACATTGCACGGATTTACGCACACACCTAAAAATTTATATTTTACAGCCTCATCCAAAAGTTTTTTTATTTCATTTTGTTGTGCATCCTGCTTCAAAAGTGTATGTTCAATGTATTTGTTCAGCTCCATATTTTCTCCTTGTATCTGTAATTATTCTCCGAACGGTGTTAATTTATATCCGACATTTGTTACCGTATGAAGATATTTTGGACTTTTTGCATCAGGTTCTATTTTATTTCTTAATGCACCTACATGAACTCTCAGCATTCTGACATCTTCGTCGCTTGAGTAACCCCAAACCTCCTCAAGCAAAGTTGCCAAAGTAACAGATTTATTAAAATGCTGCATCAGACAATAAAGTATTTCAAATTCTGTCGGGGTAAGTTTAATTTTTTTGTTCAGAATAACAGTTTCCAGAGTATCCGGTAATATTTCTATATCACCTGCTTCAAGAATCTCTGAAATAGCAGATGTTTCAGGTACCGGCTGATTCCGCCTGAGCAACACTCTTATTCTTAATAAAACTTCCTGTATATCGAAAGGTTTTACCAGATAATCATCGGCACCGCTGTCAAACCCACTTGTTTTATCTCCTATAGTTCCTTTTGCAGTGAGCATTAATATAGGTACATTAATTTTTGCCTGACGAATATTTTTGCAAACATCAAATCCGTTCATTTTTGGCATCATAACATCTAAAAGAATCAGGTCATATTTATTATTCAGGGCTTTATTTAATCCGTCCATACCATCTACGGCAGTATCGGTAAAATATCCGCTTGAAGAAATATCAAATTCAAGCAAATCTCTGATTTCGGTATCATCATCAACTATTAATATTCTTTTTTTCTCTGTCATAAAAACCCCTTTTCCGACAATAAAAAAGTCTGATATACAGATGTTCTTGTCTTGTTTTAATTTTAAAAGAATATTTTTATCTTTGCAAGAGTTATTATTGTTTCAAATCTGATTCTTATATATAATGTTGTTATGAAAACTTTTTTATTTGGAATTTTTATTTTATTCTTTGGGTATATTTTTTATTCAAAATTTATTGAAAAAATCTTTTCTCCGTCAGATGAGAGTACACCTGCTAATACTATGAAAGACGGTGTAGACTATGTTCCGATGTCTAAAGGAAGGAATGCTTTAATTCATTTGCTTAATATTGCAGGCATGGGACCGATTATTGGTGCAATTCAGGGGATTCTTTTCGGACCTGTTGCATTTATTCTCATTCCTTTGGGATGTATTGTTGCAGGCGGTGTCCATGATTATTTTGCCGGAATGCTTTCTATAAGGCATAAAGGAGCACAAATTACGGGATTAATAAAAATATATCTTGGAGAGAAAGTTTTTAAAATATTTATGGTAATTGTTGCCGTTATGCTTCTTTTGCTTGCTACTGTTTTTGTATATACTGCAGGTGATTTATTTGCGGAAAGATTTTTTGGTATAAAAGAATTTGTTATAACAAATCCGGTTGTTTTGGGAACTTATATTACCATTTTGCTTTATTTTATTATGGCAACTCTGTTTCCTATAGATAAAATTATCGGGAAATTTTATCCCGTATTGGGTTTAATGCTTATTCTCGGAACGGGGCTTGTGTTAGCAGGATTTTTTATAAACGGTGTAAATTTGCAAAATTTCAGTTTGGCAAAATATAATCTGCACCCGAATAATCTTCCTCTGATTCCGATGTTTTTTATGACTGTAAGCTGCGGTCTTTTATCAGGGTTTCATTCGACACAGGCTACAATTATATCCAGAACGGTCAATAATGAAAAAGACGGAAAAATAATTTTCTACGGAATGATGTGCTTAGAGTCACTAATTGCCATTATTTGGGCAGCAGCTGCTATGGATGTTTATAGTCTTAATCTTGTGCCGGCAAATATTGTAGGAACGGTTAACGTTGTTAATATTATTGCAAATAAATTTGTGCCGCTTAACCTGGCTTTTCTTGTAACACTTGCGATAATAATATTGCCTGTTACATCAGGTGATACAGCACTCAGAGGGTTGCGAATTACAATTGCGGATGCGTTAAAAATTGAACAGAAAAAAATAAGTAATCGATTAATTATTGTAATTCCTATAATTATATGTGTTTTGTCAATACTTATTTGGGCAAAAACAAATGCGAACAGCTTTTCTCTGATTTGGAGATATTTTACCTTCTTTAATCAGCTGATTGCGATTCCTGTATTATGCTGCGGAACAATTTTTCTTGCCAAAAACAAAAAAAATTATCTTATAACGTTGCTCCCGGCTCTTTTTTATGTGTTTATTACAATGTCATTTATATTTTCCGAAAAAATCGGATTTAATCTTCCGCTTAAGACAGCAGAAATTATCGGGGCAATTTTGACAATCGGTACCTTGTTGTATATTTTCAGAATCATAAAAAATAATAATTCAAGCGATTAATTAATATCCTGAATATTAGATAAGTCTGATTGGAATTTTGTACTCAGTACATGCAATAAATCAATTTCTTCATCAGATATATTTTCAAAAATATCTGTTATAAACTGTTTAATTTTGGGCATATTATCACTAACTATTTTTTTTCCTTTGTCGGTAACATGTAAAAAATAAACAAGGCGGTTATTTACATTTCCTGCTGAACGTGCAATTAAACCTTTATTTTCAAGAACTTTTAAAATTCTTGTGGTGTTTGATTTATCTTTCATTAACAATTCCGACAATTTCTGTTGATAAATTTCATTAAAACAGTCTATTGTGTCCAAAACTACAAACTGTTCTCCCGTAATACCGATATTAAGACTGTCAATTTTTTGTTTTAATTCACGTTTTAGATTACGTATAATGTGGTCTATTGAAAATATTACTGTATCAACGTAATGCTGTGCCTTAATCTCTTTCATAATATGCTCCTATACGATTATAAACACAATTGCAAATATAAGTCAAAGAGTTGTCGTATCAGCCGTAATAAACGGTTTTATAAACAACTGATACCTATGTTTTTTTAATTTCATATACCCTGAAGCCGGTATCAACTTTCGGAAAATTATTACTTATAATTTTTCCGGCTTTTTTTATTCTTTCTTCTCCGATATCACATAAAGTTTTATATTTGTTATTTGAGCTCTTATTTTTTTCATCTATAATATCAGGTCTTTGAACCAGTATAAATTGTCTTTTTCCACCGTCAAGGGAATTTAAGTGCATACAGGCATGGGCTGTTGTACCTGAGCCTGAGAAAAAATCCAAAACGGTAAAATCCTTAGAAAAGTTATTACTTTTTTCATCAAAAATTAAAGACAACAAGTACGATATAAGCGAAAGCGGTTTTGGATAATCAAACAAAGCCGAATCCATGATTTTGCTTAATTCACTTGTAGCGGTTTCGGTTGTTGTAACTCTTTCTCCGAATCGGGAATAAGTACATTGTCCGTTTTTTTGATTAGTAAATATTATTTGCTTAGGAGCTATTTTGGTAAACTTGTTATTGCCATATACGGCACGAACAGCAAAAGCCTCTGTCTTTATCCAAAAAGTTGTTCCTTTCTTTATCTCTTTAATAACATTCTCAGCTGACCATCTGGAACGAAATCTTAAAGAAAAGGAGTCTGAATTAAAACCGTTTAAAACCTTAACCGGTGTAGTTAATTCATACAACTTTGAATTTGTTTTTTTATAGATTCCGTCTTTAATATTAAATTTAACGGTTCCCTTGGGAAATGTTACTGTTGTTATATTATTTGAGGCATTATATAATGGTGCATCCAGTAAGCTGTCGCTGATTCTCTCAACAAGCAGTTCTTTTGTCTTTTTATTGTACAATTTTTTTGCATAACAAATTATATATTCCGCATTAGAATATGAATTAAGTTTTTGTCTGCCGAAATGCTGTGTTTTTTCCCAGATAAATGTTGTTATAAAATTTTCTTTTCCGAAAATTTTATTGCATATTTCTTTAAGTTTATGTACTTCGTTTTCATCAATAGATATAAATATAATTCCGTCGTCACTGAGCAGTTGTTGTGCAAGTTCAAGCCTTGCAAGAATCATATCATGCCAATCTTTATGAAAATCCTTATAAATAAATCGTTTTCCTGTATTATAGGGAGGATCAATATATATAACCCTTATTTTGTTTTTGTGAGTGTTCAGTAATATTCTGAGAGCATCAATATTATCTCCCTCTATATAAATATTCCCGGTATTATCCGGATTAACACTTTTTTTTGTTAGCAAATTCAGCATACACTCAGACAAAACATAACCCTCTTTTCAGCAATCATAACACAAAAACAGACGGAATCTCATAACTTCCGTCTGCTTTCGCTTAAATTTTGCTCTGACAAATTACAGGTTATCTCGCGAGTTCTCCGGTATAAAATCCCATAAGATTTGCCAGACGTCGCTGTTTTTCAACAGCTCTTTCAATGTTTTCCTTGATTTCATCAAGTTCTTTTAATAAAGTTTTTAAATCTTTGCGTTGTTTACTCTCTAGGCGTTCCTCCTTATTTACTTCAGTCCGGTAGCTTTCCGCCCCATTTGTGTCTATTTCAAGCCAATTAGGCGAGAAACAGTTATTGTTAAATTCTTTTTTAGACATACACTGTATCCTCATTTATAATATTTTAGTAAATTCTGTTTGGTCTGAATCTCTTAAACAAAGATTTGAAATTTTCTGCAAAATTACTGATTGCATTTTTGCAATCAATGTAATCTTTTCTGACCTTTTGAAATTCCTCCGAATTGAAATCAAATGTGGTCATCTCGGAATATTGAATTAACATTTCATATTCATCGTGGTGTCCCATTTGTTTGCTCCTTAAATTTGACTGTACTACTACCTATTTACGTTTTCCCTAAAAAACAACTATACTTGATTTTTCATTCATCTTTTTACTTACATTTTTGTTATCGGCATTTTTTAGAAAAACTTTAGAGTTTATTTGTTTTTTGTTACAAAAATTTACAAACAGATGATTGTCTGTTTGCCTAAAACTCTTTTGGTGCAAGCATTTTCACAGTGTTAAATGTTATGCTTTTAACATTATGTAAACAGGATTATATGTTAACGTTGGTCTGTTTGAACAAAAATTATTGTATTTTTTCTCAAAATCCGATAAGTCTTTTTTTGTCCACACTTCTGTTGATATAGCATTGACACCGGTATTTTGTATGTGTTTTAAGACATCTTTAGGGGTTTTAAAAGCCATTATACGTATTTCTTCTTCAATAACCGGATTGAATTTTTTAAAAAAATTGTTTAGTTCTTTTATCGTGTAGTATGGCAGAGTTTTTCCCAAAACATAGAATATCTCCCGAAAATTTTCAATTCCGAATGTCGAAAATAATAATGTTCCGTCTGTATTAAGCATACCGGCTAGTTTTAAAATAAAATCCGGCAGGTTATCAATCCATTGAAGTGATGCATTTGAAACTATCAAATCAAATTTTTTATCAGAATTTTTTGCATATTCTTCAATATCTGATGATATAAATTTAATGTTGCTGTTGATTTTTTTTATATATTTTTCGCAATCTGAAACGATATCAAGAGCATAATATGAGGTACTGTTTATTTTTTTACAGGCATATTCAGTAAGTAAACCTGTTCCGCAGCCAATCTCTAATACCGAACCATAATCATTTTCCGGCAAATAACTCAGCAGTTTTTCTGCCATCTGTTTTTGAATCCTCGCATTTTCATTATATAAATTAAGTTTTTTGTTAAAACGTTGTTTTATAAGCTCCTTGTTCATAAAAGTTCGCCCCACTTTTTAAAACAAATAAACGGAGCGTGTCCGCTTTTAATGTTAGGTTCAATATTCCAAAATGAAGTCTGGTTTTTTGCAGGAATTATTTTATCATACTCGGATATAATAATTTTATCGTATCTGAAGTTCAAATCAGAGTGGTAATGTGTTAGTGCTTCAAGTTCTGATTTTTGATTTTCAAACTCTCTTTTAACTTCAGGAAGTACACAATCTTCATAAAACATTGATTTGATGAAACGTTCTGCTCCTTTTGGCGAGAATCCTTTTAATGTTAAATTATAAATTCTTTCGGGGATTCCGTACCGGTCGTCTATAGGTTTTAATGTGCCGTTTATAGCGGTTTTTGACTGATATTCAATATCAAATAATGTTGCCGTCATAACACCCATTGACCATGATACCAAATATTTTTGAGAATAGTTGTTTAGTTCATTCCTGTCAAAATCAGTGTCGATTGTGTTGTAATCATAAAACATTAATATGTCGAAATCTTCATTATCGAGATGTTTTACAACACTTTCATCCATCCCCCAGCCGTTAAAAAAAATGATAACTTTTTTATTGTTATATTTATGAAGCCATTTATATCTCATAAATTACATGTTAACAAAAAAAGACAACACATCAAACTGTTTAGTAATCTCTTGACATAGAAAGTAAAACCTCTTGGGGAAGATATGTATTTTTAACGGCAGAATCAGTATTAGCCATAAAAAATTCCACTGTTTCGCCCTTATCAATACCTAATTTTTCAAAAGGAATTAAGACGTCTATAACATCTTCATAAGTCATTTTGATTCCTTCCGGATTATCAAGAGTCCATATATCAGGATGAATTACCGTTGTCAGCCTGAGCGGATACAAAGTATCTTTTACAAGTGTTAAAGTTAATTCGTGTTCAAATTTTTCCGTAAGAATAGGATAAGGGTTATCAGTCCGGCTTATAAGTCTTATATGGGCTCTATTGCCTACTTTTGAGGCATTACGTGTATAAATATAAAACTGATTTATTCTTTCAACAAAACTTATATCTCCGGCACCTTTATTCACATAAAGCCTGAAATATATGTTATCTGTATCACACCCGAAATCAATTTTATCAACATTTTTGTTTTCTCTGAAAACAGGACCGTCAAGCAGGCTTATTGTTCCTGCGTTGTACCACTCATCAGAGCTTTTGTTTAGACCGTCCATACTCGGCGAAATATTTTTTTTGGGATACTTAAACGGAACTTCTATTTTGGTAATAATTGTATTGTTCAAATATTCCGGATAATCAATTCCAAGTGTTGTATATACATGTTTTAGCCGTTCTCTGAACATATAATCAAACAAAAAATCCTGTCCTGAGTTATTAGGTTCTCCGTACCACCAGAACCAGTCACTTCCTTCGGATATCAGCAGCTCTCTTGTTGCCTGAGGTATTGCCGGATGGTTTTTGTTATGTTTTATAAAGTTATTGAGTGCATCTTTTGTATTTTTCAAATATAACCAGGCTTTATTTTTTTCCGGTTCTCCAATCCAATACTGAAAAGTTTTATCAATCCATGAGCCAGAAAATATCTTTTTAAGTTCTTTTTTGTGTTTTTCATTTTCGATATAGTCACTTATTAAAACTGTTTCCAGACTTTCATCATTTTCAATTTGGGAATATATTTTTTCAAGGAATTCAATTCCGTCATTCTGATAATTTTCCCAGCAATTTTCACAATCTGCAGCAATTGTGAGCAGATGCGAATTATCGGGAGAAACCAGTAGTTTATTTTGTATTGTTTTAATTTTTTCATAAAAATCACTTGCTGCCATATCCGGATTTATACCGGCATATTCAAAATTTATAAGATGCGGAATAGAACGGTCACGGAAAACTATATCAATATTGGCACCTCGGGTTTTATACTGATAAATCTTCAGCAAGTGATACGGATCGCTCAGATTTCCTTTAAAATCTCTAATAAAATCAAAATTAATAGAATTTGAGAGTACACCTTCATCAGAGATTGTCCATTTAATACCTTCTCTTGCAAATAATGAAAGTGTTTTTGGGCCGATACAAAGTTCGGGAGGCCACATTCCTTTCGGACGAATTCCAAAAACATCTTCAATTCTGTCCAGTCCTGCTTTAATTTGCAGTTTTGCATCATCAAGCATTCCGAGACTATTAGGCAATCCTGCTGTTGTTAAACCGGTTTTGGCAGAGCTTTTTACATCAATAAGAATCGGTAAAATTGTATGATAATAAGGACTTGTAGTTAATTCTACCCTTCCTTCCCGAATGTATTTTTTGTAGGTTGGGATAATTTCTCTAATTATCTGCTTTTGAATTTCGAGTATTTCGATTCTGTCCTCTAAGGTGTAACAATTCTTTTTGTCGGCTAACTCCTTTAATCTGGGATATCTTTCGTAATGCATCGGATCTATCCATACAAGGTTAAATACAGCCATTAAATCCGCATATTCCTGAGAGTTAAAATCATTTATAGAAAAATTTTCTTTAGAAAATCTTTTTTGGTAAAGATTTCTGAAAGTTTCATTTTTGTAAACCATTGTTTCAAATTTTGCGTTGAAAAAGTTATTTATAATAAATGACTTTTCGTCATCGCTCAGATTATCCGTATCTGTCGCAGTTAATACTGAATGTATATCTTTATAATCTTTTTCACCGTAGTCAATAATTGCATCCAAAAGAGCAGGGACAATGTTAAAATTTAATTTTAGTTTCGGGAATTTTTCAAGGTAAAGTGCCATATCCAAATAATCTTTTACTGCGTGAAGTCTTACCCATGGCAAAAGATATGTTCCTTCCAGTTCATAAACCGGTTGATGCATATGCCAATAAATAGCAAGTGATAGTTTCTTCCCGTTATTCATATCACAGTTTATTATACAAGAACTAATACCATTCTGCAACTTAATATATTTTGAAATTAAGAAATAATGTATTAAGTTATATATTTAGGTGTTGTGTTGTATGTAAAGACTTTTGCCCTCCCTTTATAGGGGGAGGGATAGGGTGGAGGCTGATTTTGTTAATGGTATATTCCCCAACCGAGCTTCCAAGTTTCGAAACAAAGTTCCGTTCTTCTTTTTACCAGGGAAAAAAGCCCTGTTCGTATATTGATATTTTTGTTTGGGGACATTGTATATCTTTGCACATCTTATACATCGGCTTGTGAATTTTACCAACAACTATAATAAAAGAGAATTGTCCTTAAACAAAATCGCTAAGTATTTTAAAGTTTTTTGCCAATATGATTAACTTTTAAATGTAAATCTTTAATAGCATCCTTAACAGAACTAATTATTCCTGCATGAGCTTCTTCTGTGTTAAAAGATAATTTAAAATTGCTTTCCCCTTCAGGTCTGAACAATTGCTTAAAAAAGCCCATACCTTTTTTTAGAGGTTTTACTATTACATTAATGTATGCAAGCCCGGTTTTTTTGCTTTCAAAAGATGTAAGACAAATGTCATAATCATTGCCGAGCCGGGAAAGTTCTCTATAATTACCTCTTACAAAAAATTCTCTGTCCAGAACGCTGACATTTTCAATGTCAAGACCTTTAAAATTGGTTGAGTTGTTGATTCGTTGAATTTGCATAGTTGATACTCCATAATTTGATTTGTAAATGTTATTTTAAATTTTAATGATACACACATAAAACGTGGATTTCTATTGTTTATATTATACACCAAAAATTTAAATTTCCACTATATTTTAATTTTTGTTTATGCAAAACTTAATAAATGACTGAAATAAATATTTTTACAGAAAACATTTATGAAAATTATAGTCTTGACGAAAGAGATGTTATAGAAAAAACAAGACATCTTTTAGAGTTTTTTATATCCGATATCGGCAGCAAATCCTGTCTTTATAAAAAGGAATTTGATTCAATAACTTTGGATATTGTTTTTTGTGATTCGGAAAAAACACACGAACTGAACAGAGAATACAGAAATAAAGATTATCCGGCTGATATTATAACGTTTGCTATTTTTGCGGACGATGAAAACAGTTTTATTTTTGACGGTGATATAAATCTGGGTGAAATAATAATTGCAATGGATAAAGTTCTTGAAGGGACAAACCGTGATATAAGCGGTTCAAAAAATGAAAAACAGGAGCTTATGTTTTTGATAAGTCACGGACTTATGCATTTATTAGGGTTTGACCATCAAAGCGAAGAGGAGTACAATTTTGTTGTAGAAGAACAAAAGAAAGCTCTCGGGTGTATTGAATATGACAAAATTTAAATCTCAGGGTTTTAATAACACATTTAAGAATGCCAGAAAAGGATTTAATCTTGCAGTAAGAAGTGAAGTTAATATTCGTGTCCATGTTACGGTTGCTGCCATTGTCCTTTTAGCCGGTTTTATGCTGGAATTTACGGGTGTCGAATACTGTATCCTTCTTATTGCAATTGCTATGGTAATTTGTACCGAGATGCTTAATACGGCAATAGAATTTGCTCTTGATTCGATTTATCATAATCGTTATTCCAGAATGGTCGGTATGGCAAAAGATATTTCTGCCGGAGCTGTAATGTTTGCAACTGTGGTAAGTATTTCAATCGGAGTAATTTTGTTTGGCGGAAAAATAATAGCACAGTTAGACTTGCTTAATTATCTTTAACATATTAACCTTTAACTTCTGTTGTGATATTATGTAGTTATGGGGATTAACAGACGAAATAGCAATAACAACGGTAAAAATAAAATGTTTTTAAACCGCCTTTTCGGGTTCCAGATATTTTTTCTGATCCTGTTAATCTGGTTTATTGCATACCTGTTCTTTGTGCAGATACTTGATTATAAAGGATATCGTGACAAGGCAAGAAAACAGAGAAGAGCAAGTTCTTTTGTTATGCGCGGAGATATTTATGACCGAAATGGAATAAAACTTGCAACTGATACCGTTTATTATGATATTTTTGCTCGTCGTGCAGATTACGTACATAAACCGGAAGAACTTGCAAAATTGCTGGCTCCGATACTTAAAATTTCTCAGTACGATTTAACCGAAAAATTACGGCAAAATACATCATTGGTTTCATTAAAGAAAAATGTTGACAGGCATACAAAAGATGAAATAGCAAAACTTAATCTCAGGGAAATCCCGATGGATAAAAAAAGTGTAAGAACGTATCCGCAGGGTTCGCTTGCTGCCCATGTTCTCGGATATTATAATTTCGATGCCGATGTTGCTGCCGGAGTTGAACAAACAGCTGCAGATAAACTGGAAAGTGTTAAAAAAACAGCGGAATTTGAAATGACTCCGGGCGGTAAAGTTATCTATAATATTACAACTGATCCTGTAGCTGCTACAAAACCTGTAAGAGGGAGTGATATTACACTGACTATTGATGCTGCAGTTCAACATGTTTGTGAAAAAGAATTAATGAAATCTATAGAAAAGTTTCATGCTCTGCGTGGTGCTGTTATAGTTATGAATCCCAGAAATGGTGAAATATTAGCTTATGCGGTTTATCCGTATTTTGATCCGAACAATTTTAAGAGTGCATCAGTTTTTCAGACAAAAAACTGGACTCTGACAGATGTATTTCCGCCCGGTTCAACATTTAAAACCATTACAGTTGCATCTGCAATAGAACTGGGGAAAATTAATAAATACTCACGTATAAACGACACAGGAAAAATTAAAGTTGGCTGGTGGACGATAAAAAATTACGATTATGCAAGACGTCCGAATCCGGGGCTTATAGATTTGGTATATTTATTTGAACATTCAAGCAACGTTGCTTCGGTAATGATTGCACAGATGATGGAAAAACACGAATATTACAATATGCTTAAAAAATTCGGTTTTGGGGACAAAACCGGCATAGATTTACCGGGTGAATCTGTAGGTTTGCTAAAAGCACCTTCAAGGTGGGATGCATCAGACCATGCTTCAATGGGCTACGGATATGGTTCGTCCGTAACGGCAATACAGATGGTATCTGCTGTATCGGCACTTGCTAATGACGGAGTTCGTGTTACACCGCATGTAATAAAATATTCTCCCGAAGAAGCGGCTGAAAAAATTAAAAAGGTTCAGGTAATGGCACCCGAAAATGCAAGAATTGTTACGGAACTTCTTACAGAAAGCATTAATCGCGGTCATTCGCCTATTAAAAATCCGAGTTACAACATTGCGGCAAAAACCGGTACTTCAATTAAGCCAAAAGAAAACGGTGCAGGTTATACCAATAAATTATATACTTCTATTGTAGGATATATGCCTTCAACAAATCCTCAGGTTTTAATTTATGTAATAGTTGACTCTGCTCAGGGTGGTGAAATTTGGGGTAACACCGTTGCCGCACCTATATTTAAAGAAATTTCCACTCAGATTGCGCGAATTTTGAATTTACAACCAGACAAAATTGGTGAATTTAGGGTATAATAAATTATAATATAATTGTTTTATGAAAGGGATAAAAAATGAGATTGAGAACGATAATAGATAATATTGATTATCTGGAGCTTGTTGATATAGATGGATTCTGTACTGAAATTCAGGGTATTTCATATAACTCAAAAAATACACAACGTGACTATGTTTTCGTTTGTTTGACAGGTGAGCATGTTGACGGGCATGAATATGCAGAAGAAGCTGTTACAAACGGTGCATGTATATGTATTGTAGAAAGAAGGCTTAATCTTGATATTCCGCAGATTGTTGTTTCAAATACACAGGAAGCACTTGCTCAAATCGCTGATATATTTTATGTTTCTCCGTCTCAAAAATTAAATTTAATCGGTGTAACCGGAACAAACGGCAAAACAACAGTAACACATCTTATTCAGAAATTGTATGAAGCCGAAAATCTTAAATGTGCTCTTATTGGTACACTTGGTAATAAATACAGTTCTGATGATACATATCACGATGTAAAACACACAACTCCGCAGGCACCTGAATTACAGGAATTGTTCTACACTATTTATAAAAAGAATATACCAAATGTTGTCATGGAAGTAAGTTCGCATGCTCTTGCTCAACACAGGGTTGACTATTGTGATTTTAACGGTGCAATCCTGACAAATTTAACTCAGGATCATCTTGATTTCCATATAACAATGAATAATTATTTTAAAGCTAAAGCAAAATTATTTGAAGACTTATATACCGGTGACTTTGCAATTATCAATGCGGATGATGAATATGCCGGAAAATTTATGCAGGTAGTTTCACCAAAAGCAAGACTTTTAACATACGGTATAAAATCCGAAGCTGATGTAAGAGCGATATCTATCGAATTTAACAATGACGGAGCTAAGTTTGTCTGCGATATTCAGGGTAAAAAATATGATATAAGCCTTCAGATGAACGGAATGTTCTCGGTTTATAACGTTCTTGCTGCTTTGACGGCTGCTTATGCATTAGGATTTAATATAGAAAATTCAATCAAAACACTTGAGCAGGTTAAAGGTGTTGCCGGAAGATTTGAAATAGTTGTAAATAAACCTACCGTAATTGTGGATTATGCTCATACACCTGACGGCTTGCAGAATGTTTTAAATGCGGCAAGAGGTATAACTCCGCAGGGTGGCGAACTGATTTGCATTTTCGGATGCGGCGGAGACAGAGATGCAACAAAACGTCCAAAAATGGGTGCTATTGCAGAGGAGCTGGCCGACAAGGTTATTGTTACCAGTGATAATCCTCGTTCAGAAGATCCGCAGCAAATTATTACTGATATTCTTGCAGGGTTCAAGAGTGTAAGCAATGTTATAGTGGAGCCGGACAGAGAGCTTGCCATAAAACAGGCATACAAGCTTGCAAATGCTAATGATGTTGTTATTGTTGCAGGCAAGGGACATGAAGATTATCAGATTCTTGCAAATGAAACAATACATTTTGATGACAGAGAAAAAGTCAGAGAAATATTTATTGGTGAATAATGAAAACTTTACCTATCATAGAACAGCATTTTCATGGTGCGTACGGTGTTGATTTTAACAAAGCCGGTGCGGATGAAATAATAGAGCTTTCATATAAATTAAGAGAAATCGGTATTGCAGGTTTTTTCCCTACACTTGTGACAGATTCTGTTGAAAATACCAAAAAACAAATTGATGTTATAAAGCAAGCTTCAAAAAAAAGCAGCGGAATATTGGGTATTCACCTTGAAGGAATTTTTCTTAATCCTGAAAAACGCGGAATCCACAATGCAGAACATTTTTTACCTTTAACAGAAGATAATTATAAAAAAATTGAGGATGAATTTATTAAAATTGTAACCTTAGCTCCCGAATCAGACAAAGGTTTGATTATGTATTTGAAAAGTAATGGGGTAAAAGTTCAGGCAGGACACTGTACCGGTTGGGCATCCGGCGAATTAAAACCGGACGGTGTAACGCATATGTTTAATGCAATGTCGGGTATATCCCATAAAATGCCTTCAACAGCTTTATCGGCACTTTTGGACGATGAAGTTTATACGGAAGTTATTGCTGACGGAGTTCATGTAATTGACGATGCTTTAAAACTTATATTTAAAACCAAACCGGTAAATAAAATTTTATTAATCAGTGATGCATTACCAATTACTTATAGTGATATAAAAGAAACAATTTTTGCCGATTCTGCTATTTATTATGACGGAAAAGAAGCAAAATCTGCAGCCGGAACTCTTGCAGGAAGTACAAAACTGCTGCCGGAAATTATTAAAATTCTTGGACGGAAAAATCTGTTTAACCCTAAATTTATAGAAAATACGTATGTATATCACGGAATAGAACCAAAAGGCGAACTGGTTTGGGATGAAGATTTTAATATAATAAATAAACAATATAATTAAAAATAGTATTATGATAAAGTTCTTAAACTCAATTATAGATTTAATTTACAGAAAGAAATGTTATTTTTGCGGTAAATCCAAACAATCTGTAAAAATGTGTTCTGATTGCTACAACGAGCTTTATTTCGCTGATATTCAGGTTCAGCGGATTATTAGCGGTATAAATGTATATTCCTGCGGAGTATATGACAAATACCTTCAAAAACTTATCAGGGGCATAAAATACCATAATCAAAAAGAACTTGCATATTATTTGGCAAAATTTATGTATGAATACTTTGAACAGACCGGAATTGAAAAACAATTTCAGGTTGTTCCGGTTCCTATGCACAAAAGCAGAAAAAGAAAACGAAAATATAATCAAACAGAGCTTATAGCAGAGGAATTCTGTAAATTAACAGGTTTTACTTTTAATAATGAATTAATAGAACGCATAAAAGATACGAAACCACAGTATAAATTATCCCGTCCGGAAAGAATAAAGAATCTTTCCGGTGCATTCAAAGTTAATAAAGAAAAGTTATTAGATATGCCAATATTAATTATTGATGATATTTGCTCGACAGGTTCCACTTTCGAAGAAATGATAAAAACTCTTAAAAGCGAAAATATTTCGGATATAGTGTGCCTTGCTGCATCATCTCCTGTTTAAACCGTATGTTTGAAAAATGCGGTATTTTGATGTTTTTTGTAAAGTATTGTAACAAAAATTATATACTCCGGCCGAAAACCCTAAAGTTTTTTGAATTTGTGCCGTATATAAATTATATATACACAGGAGTATTAATGCTAAATAATCTGGATATTAATAAATACTTAAAATCTATAAATTCAAGTGCAGCAATAAATGCTGTAAGCGACAAGTCAATTTCTAATAATCAGGAAACTGCTGCACCGAGTGTAAATATGCAGTTTAATAATTCATCAAACCTTCAGGGTTCTACGAAATTCTGGGTAACATAAATAGTGTGAAGTTATTTATATAGTACACATTCTGTCGTAATTGCTCGTTATTACGGCAGTTTTTGTTTGTATACAAACAAAAAATTTTTACTTGACAAAGTGTTAGGCATGCCTTACAATATAATCAAAATATGAACAGTAAAAATTTATCATCAGGATTGGAAGATTATATTGAAGCAATCTACATTGCAGAACTTAATAAGACACAACTGAAGGGTGCAGGGCTGGCGCGCAATCTCAATATCTCCCGTGCGTCAGTCTCAGAAGCACTCTCAAAGCTGGTTGAGAGGAAACTTATTGAGTACAAAAGCTATGGAATTATTACCCTGACACCTCTCGGTAAAGAGGAGGCCATAAAAGTTTACAGCAAGCACAATATTCTCAAAGATTTTTTTGAAATAGTGTTATTAGTTTCTCCTGATGAGGCAGAAGAAAACGGATGCAAAATTGAGCATATCGTATCGCAAACCATTCTTGACAGAATGATGAGGTTAACAAGCTACTGTAAAAAACATCCGGAATGCATAAAATTTAATATTAATGACTAAATACAATTTTCTTTTTGGCTGAAACTCTGATTGGTGTGTTCCACAAATCAGGCTGGCTTACATAGTCAAAAATTTTAGACTTATTTTTTTCAACAATGCCGCTGATTTCAGATTCATTTTCAAACGTATCATAGTCATAATGTTTAATTTCCATACATTAACTCCTATAAATAAACCACACTATTGTAATATAAATCCACACCGGCATTTTAACACACTCATTTTAAAACCTCAAGTGTCCGGGGGGGGGGTAAATATTTTTTTTGGTGGGGGTAAATATTTTTTGGGGGTAAATATTTTGGGGGTAAATATGTGGGGAGGGAAAATAAATATGTGGTGGTAAATGTGCAGGTGTAAATTAATTAATTGCTATGAATCTCATTTGACTTATCATATAAAAAGAACCGCATATAATATTCAATTTATCTGTCGGGGGTAAATAAGAATTACAATACTTTTTTGCTTCATAAGGACACGATTCCGCCAGTTCTTTATAAGTACAGGCATTAGGATAGTCAAATTCATTTAAGTATATTTCATCCTCAGGACGAAAAAGAATTTCCATCATTTTTTTGTAGTCTTTTGTTTTAAGGCAGCCAAAAACAAATCTTCTCGACGGATTAGGGAAATATGTATCAAGATTATCTCTTAAAGCCTGTATTCCGTTTGGGTTATGTGAAGCATCAATGATTAAGTTTTTGTCTTTTATATATTCAAACCGGCATGGGTGCTTAACTTTTTTCAGTCCTTCAATAATTGTTTTGTTTGATATTTCAGGGAATAAATGCTGAATTGCCGTAATCGCAAGTGCAAGATTTTCAATCTGATGCTGCCCTTTAAGAGAAAGTGCATCAGTAAATTCCTGTTGAACAAATGGTGAAACAAATATAAGTAATGAGTTTAACTCGTCTGCCCTGTCTTTTATAACTTCATATCCCATGCTTGTAATAACGGGACAATCGGGTTTTATTATTCCTGCTTTTTCATAAGCGATTTTGTCTTTGGTGTCACCAAGTCGGTCTGTATGGTCTAAATCGATATGAGTTATTATTGAACAGAGATTCTTTTTAATTACATTTGTTGCATCAAGCCGTCCACCAAGACCTGTTTCTATAACGGCAACATCAATTCCCTGCTCTTTAAAGTATAAAAACATAATAACTGTTAAGATTTCAAATTCGGTTAAATGTATTTTACAGTTACTTATTTTATCAACATAATACGCAAAATCTTCTTTCGGAATCTGCCTTCCGCATATCTGAATTCTTTCCGTGTATTCCCAAATGTGCGGACTTGTGTATAAACCAGTTTTATATCCTGCTTCCCTTAATATACTTTCAAGCATTGCACAGACAGAGCCTTTGCCGTTTGTACCCGCAACATGAATAATTTTCAGACTTTCCTGAGGATTCCCAAACATCTCAAGGACTTTTGAGATTCTTTCCAAACCCAAATCAATATAAAAATTATCCTTACTTGTAATAAACTCTATTGCTTCTTCATAACTGAACATATCTAAATTTTAGGATAAGCGAGTTATTCATGCAATAAAAAAACCTCTTTCGAGGTCTTTTTACAATTATCAATTAACACAATTTCTTTTTAAGCAATCAGAGTTTTTGTAAATTCAAAAGCTCCTTCACCATTTGTATAGTATGTTTTCTGAGCGAAGTTTTCAATATTCGGTCTACGGTCATCTGCAACACTGCCATAACCTCCATTACCGCCTGTATATATAGCCGTCGGATTAACAAAGAAGTTCGAACTTAACGGATCTACTGCCGGAGTATATCCGGTTTGACCTTTTTCAGTATCAATTTTATGCTGATTATAGTTTGCATAAGCAGCATTCCATTTATCATATGGATTTTGATTGCTATAGAATTGTACTGAATTTTCGTAGCCCATGAAATTATACCTATTTTTCTATACATATATATAAAGTATTATAATTTTTAAAAATTTCAGAAATAATAAAAAATTGTTACAAAACTTTACACAACTTGTGTATTAAATGAAAAAAATTTTTCAATCAGATATTTTTTATTCCGATAAATTATTTACCGAGGTTTATAAAATTGCTATAGTCTGCCGGTATAGTAAAGACTTATGCTGTCGTATTTTATATAGTTTCCTGAATTTTCTTATCCTAGATAATCTAAAATTTCTGCTACGGAATAATTATTGTACGTTACAACAATATTTTTACCTGTCTTTTCCTTTACATAATCAAGTGAATTTCCGTCAAGAAACAGGTTTGTATATGGTTTTAGCATTACTGCGGGAACAAAAATATAATCTGCTTTGACATCTTTTATTGAGTTAATTAAATCTTCTGAAGTAATAAGTCCCGCAACAGTAATATTTTTACCCCAGTATGTAGATTTTACGGGGTTTACAAAACATGTAAGATTTTTTACTTTATTAAGACCTTTTGAAATATAATCAAATGCGGTTTCTGCCGCCATCGAACAGGCGAAACAAATTGTTAAAGGTTTTTTTATGGCTTTCGGAAGTTCCAGACAGTCAAAATCATCCATAATTGTTCTCAGAGAACCGACTCCGTCATCAAGTTGCGAAAAATTTCCGTAATATTTACTATTCGGAATAGGTTTACCGCTCAGTAAAAAGAATTCGTCTGAACAGCAAACTTTTTTGTATTTGGATGCAATTTCCAATGTTTTTTCTGCAACTTTTGAATCAACGGTTTTCAGTTCATCTTTTCTGAATTGGGTAATTCCTACAGGAACGATTGCGACTGATAAAAGCGAACTTCCCAGTGTTGACAGGTCTTTTAGTGTCCTTTCAAGCTCTGTTCCGTCATTATATCCGGGACACAAAACTATCTGTACATGGAATGGGATTTTATTTTTTTTAAACCATTTAAGATTTTCCATTATTTTTCCGGCATTGGGATTTTTAAGCATTTTAACCCTTAAATCCGGGTTGGTTGTATGTACCGATATGTAAAAAGGTCCCAAATGAAGTCTTGCAATTCTTTCTTTGTCGGCTTCGGTTAAGTTTGTTGTAGTTATATATGTTCCCTGAAGATATGATAATCTGTAGTCATCGTCTTTTACATATAAGGTATTTCTGAGCCCTTTTGGCTGCTGTGATACAAAACAAAAAATACAATTATTCAGGCAAGGTTTAACTTTATCAAAAACAGCACTCTCAAAAACAATTCCCAAATCTTCGTCATAATCTTTTTCGAGTTCAATTTCTTCAATTTCACCGTTTTGTTTTTGAATTTCAATTGTTATAAGTTCGTTTTTGCACAAAAACTTATAATCAATCATGTCCTGCATTTTCTCTCCATCAATGGAGAGAACGATATCACCTTTCTCTATTTCAAGTTCTTCTGCAATTGAACCGGAAATAATATCACTTACCAGAGCAGGCATTTTCAAATCCTTCTAATAATGATATGAAATTTTTACATTCACAAATTAAATTATCAAAAACCATTTTTGGGAAAAAAGATAAATCTTTGAAAGCTATAAGGT
The DNA here is from genome assembly GCA_016280955.1 of Candidatus Gastranaerophilales bacterium. Taxonomy (GTDB): domain Bacteria; phylum Cyanobacteriota; class Vampirovibrionia; order Gastranaerophilales; family Gastranaerophilaceae; genus CAG-196. The sequence goes on from JAEEHV010000023.1 coordinate 44,430, forward strand.
TTTGTGTATCAATAAGTATGCTTTCGGCTTTTGTTTTCAGATTCCGAATCATTTCTAATTGGTTTTGGGGTTCGAGAATATCGGCACATGCTATTTTCACTCTTGCCATCGGCAAAAACTGAATAGGATTTTCAAGCGGCGGCTCCATAATCAGACGTTTTAGTTCTTCTACTCCGTCTTTTGTAATCGAATAGTAAGTCGAAGGTCTGCCGCCCGAGGATATTGTTTTCTGAGTTTTAACAAACCCGTTCTTTTCAAGACGTCTCAGAGCCGGTTTTATTGTTCCGTAACTTGGGGTTGTCAGTACGGAAAAATCGCCTCTAATCTCTTTAGAAACACCATACATTGTTAAAACACTTTTGTTTAGTTCAAATAAAATTAAAAGTTCTATCATAGTTTAAATTATATCACATCGATACATTTTTACATAATGTGTTTTTTTGATGAATTTTTTTGGATTGAATGTTATAATAATTTTTGTTAATATTAGATGGTAGCAGAATATTAGGAGTTTTTTATGTTTAAAAATTTAGGAAAAGAATTAAGAGATTTTATCTTACGCGGAAATGTTATGGACATGGCAGTCGGTATTATAATTGGTGCTGCATTCGGTAAGATAGTTGACTCTCTTGTAAAAGACATTATTATGCCTCCGATAGGTGTTCTTTTGGGAAAAGTAGATTTTTCAAGCTTATATTTCCAAATTTATCCTATGGGAACAAAATATGACAGTCTTGATGCGGCAACAGCAGCAGGTGCGGTAACTATTAATTACGGTTTGTTCCTGAATACTGTAATCAGCTTTTTAATCGTTGCTTGTGCTATTTTTGCAATAATCAAATTTGTTAATACGATTAAAGACAAAGCTTGTAAAGAAGAAGCAGCAGAAGAAGCGGCAACTGAAAAAGAATGTCCGTATTGCTGCACACAGATTCCTATCAATGCAAAAAGATGTCCGCATTGTACTTCAGAACTGTAGTATGAATTACAAAAAAGGGGTGGCGGAATGCCACCCCTTTTTTATTTTTATAATATTATTATTTAATTTTTTCAGAAATAATACTTTCCTTCTCCTGATGGGGGAAGGCAGAGATTCCTGTTGAGAAACTTTGTTTCGAAACCTGGAAACTCGGTTGGGGGATATACCATTAACAAAAACAGCCCCCACCCTATCCCTCACCCTATAAAGTGAGGGCAAAAGTTTTTACATAAACCATTATTTAACACACCAAATAATATATAATCTTTTATATATAAAGATTTAAAGCTATTGCAACGATAGCCAGAATCAGTGATACGGCAGTAAATTCATTAACAATTCTTATCTCACTGTGTCCGCACAGTTCGAAATGGTGATGTATCGGAGACATTTTAAAAACCCTTTTCCCTGTCAGTTTATAGCTTGTAACCTGTATAATAACAGACAGTGTTTCCATTACAAAAACTCCGCCGAAAACCGCAAGTAAAAGTTCAAATCGTCCTATAACTGCCAATGTACCCAAAAGCCCTCCAAGAGCAAGAGAACCGGTATCACCCATAAAAACTTCTGCTTTTGGTTTGTTGTACTTTAAAAAACCAATTAATGCACCGATTACTGATGCTGAAATTATTGCAACATCATTGTGTCCGTTAAAGAATGCCAGAATCCCGCAGGCAATAAATGCAGGAATCCCTGTTGATGCGGCAAGTCCGTCTAATCCGTCGGTAAGATTATATGCGTTAGAGGCTCCGGTTATTATAAATACTGCCAAGATAGGATAAAAGAAACCGATATCAAAGCTCAAAGAACCCAATGTTATTACTGTTCCGTAGTGCTGCATTGCATACAATGAAGGGATAAGTGCAATTAATATCTGTCTAACAAGCTTTCCTCTGGGGCTTAAACCCTTATTTTCTTTGCCTTTTATTTTTAAATAATCATCTTGCAGTCCTGCAAAAGCCATAAAAGTGAGAGTTATCAGAATAATCCATGCAGAATTTCCCATTATTTGTGCCATATACAGAGTTATTATCGAACTTAAAATGATGGCTGCTATAATAAAAACACCGCCTGTTGTGGGTGTTCCTTGCTTTTTTGCATGAGCTTCGGGTGCAAGGTCAAGAACATACTGTCCTATTGTTTTTTTTCTTAAAAAATCTATATACGGAATGCCAAAAAGCAGGCATAATACCAAACTTAGCAGCATACTAACGGTTATCATTATCATAATAATCTCCTTTGGCAAATTATTTATGTGATAATTCTATCTCAAAATGAAGTAAATGTATATGTTTTGAAAATTGTTAAGAAACCTGTACCGGATGGGTACAGGTTCTATAAATGTGTAGCGTGTAATGAAAGTAAATTTATTGAATTTGTTTCAGTTCAGCAAGAGCTCTTGATGCTGATTTTGAAACCACAATATCTTTGTCTGTAGATGCAATTGTAAATATAGCTTCCAGTTCCTTTTTATATTCAGGACGTTCTATATTTCTTAAAGCATCTATTGCGGCAAGTTTAACTCCGGTATCCGTACTCTTTCTGAGAGAATCAACAATAGCGGAAACACCCGGTGTATCTGTTATAGGAATAATTTTTCCTTCTTTTTCTTTATAATCTTCAATAAATAAATCCGCTAATGCTCCAAGGCAGGTTAATGCATAGTCTTTATTGCGTTCTACAAGTTCAAGCGGAGACAACTGAAGAGCATAAGCTTTTTCTTTATCCGTTAATTTATATGGCGGATTATCTTTTGCTTTTTCGTCCTGTTTTTCAGCAACAAAGTTTGCGAAATACTTTAAACGAAGTTCTTGTTGTTTTTTTGTAGGAGGAGCCAAATGAGAAGAGTCTTCTTTTGTTATATTTATAAGATTTGTAAATACATCACTTACAACAAAATCTTTTGCAAGTTTTTTATCGGTACCGTACAATCTTACAATTTCTTCCATTTGAAGTGCCTGTACATCTTTGTCCGGATTAGCAAGGTTAGATGTAACTACTGAGATATCAACATTCGGAAGAATATCTACTGAAGGAATTATTTCAGGTCTTTTTACATCCTGTGCTGCTCCGTGAAATGAAACTTCAGCTGCTGCGTTTTCTGTTTTGTCTTCTTCTTGTGCGGGAGCTTTTTCCGCTTCTAATGTTGTGTAGTTTGCTTCAGGTAAAAAAAACGAAGGAACTTCTTCATTTGAGAGTTCTTCTGTTTTTTGTTCCTGCTTACAATTTTCCCCTTCGCATTTAGCTGTGCCGTTTGGCAGTTCTAACGGCTGTATATTAAGCATATCATAGGTTATAATTTCATTTGCCTGCGGGTATTCATAAATTTGTTTTGGCTGAGTATTAACGCGCGGATTGTCTATATCTATTTTTACCGCATTATATATGCCGTTATCAAAATTAACTTCTAACGGGTTTGTAACTTTGTTTTCCGCATTAACTTCCGGCTTCTTAATATTAATGTTTACTGCATTATAAATCGGCTTTGTAAAATCAACAGGTTGTACCATACTATATATTCCTTTCAAAACTACACATTTTCATTTCTATTAAAACCTATCAATATAAAAATTTGCTTATAATGAATAAGATTTTTACAAATATTTACATAAAAAATTTTTTTGAACATTTGATTAAGAAAATCGTTATATTAGATATAGTATGTGAAAAAGGTGGGGTAATTATGCGTTTAGTTCTTTTGTTTTTGATAATTCTGCTTACTGTTACCAATAGCTATGCATTAACCGATGATAAGGATATTCAGCAGGCAAATAAACCGGAAGAAACATCAAAATATGTATTTTTTGATGATAATATGAGCGGTAAAGTTGTAAAAATAGATAAAGGAACAACCTTGCCCGTTACATTACAGACACAGCTTGACACTCTTTCCGCACAGAAAAACGATACCGTAGAAGCAATACTCGATGAAGATTTGAAAGTTGACGGGGCTGTTGTAGCAAAAAAAGGAAGTATAATATCAGGAAATATTACTACGGCAAGACGCGGCTCAGGATGTATGAGGGGCGGAAAAATAAAAATCAAATTCAATAAAATTATAACTACGGAAAAACAAGTTTATACAATATCAACAAAAGCAGTAGAATTTATAATTTCAGAATCCGGCAAGTGGTCTGTTATTGCACGTTCCGTTATTGAGATTGCAATAATTGGTGCCTGCACGGTTTTAACAGGCGGAGCCGGAATAGTAATTGGTGCAATAGCAGTAACATGCGGGGCATGCTCAGGAATAACGAAACTGTGCCAAAAAGGACCGGATGCGGAAATCCCTGCTTCCACACCAATCGAGGTTTCGCTAAGTTCCCCTTTAATTGCAGTAGCAACCTATTAATTTCAAATTATAACAATTTTTAATATTCTATTGACAAAAACTAAAATTTCAACAATAATGATAATGATAATAATTATCATTATGGGAAGTGAGATTATGAGGAACTCAAAGCAAAAAGATATAATTTTGCGTGCTTTAGATGAGCATAAAATTCATCCGACAGCTGATGAATTATATCAATATATTCATAAAGAGCATGCCGAAATCGGTGTTGCTACAGTATATCGTAATCTTAATAAGTTTGCTGAAAAAGGAATTATACGAAAAATTGTAGGTTTAGACGGTTCTTCTCATTTTGACAGCTGCCTTGAACCGCATTATCACTTTATTTGCAGTTGCTGCGGAAAAATTTATGATATTCCAATGAATATTGGAAAGGACTTGATTGCCAAGGCAGAAGAATTTACGGACTGTAAAATAACTTCAATGGATATAACCTTCAGAGGACTTTGCAGAAAATGCGAAGACGAACACAACGGTAATTTTGTTTTTGATGAAAAAGAAACAGAAATGTTGTTAACGGCAAGCATGTCTTAAATGATAATTGTAAAATTGACAATTTATATAAGTTAATAATCTTTGAAAAAATAAACCTGAAATGTTATAATAAAAGACCATTAACATTTGGGGGTTAAGGAGAAAAACATAAAATGATAACAATGGAAGAAGAAAGTACCGAAAGATATTCCACAACAGAATTTATTGGCGGTAAATGGCAAAAAGAGATTAATGTAAGGGATTTTATACAGAAGAACTATACACCGTACGATGGTGATTCAAGTTTTTTGGCAGAACCTACAGAAGCTACCAAAAAATTGTGGGAAGAATGCTGCGAATTATTCAAGCAGGAACGTGAAAATATGGGTGTTCTTGATATGGATACAAAAATCGTATCTACAATAACTTCTCACGAAGCCGGATACATTGATAAACCGCTTGAAAAAATTGTAGGTTTACAAACTGATAAACCGCTTAAACGCGCACTTCAACCGTTTGGCGGAATAAGAATGGCTGAAAGCGCATGTGAAGCTTATGACTATAAGGTTGACAGTGAAATCTCCGAGATTTTCAGAAAGTACAGAAAAACTCATAATCAGGGTGTATTTGATGTTTATACACCTGAAATGCGTGCGGCTCGCCATGCAGGAATTTTAACAGGGCTTCCTGATGCGTACGGCAGAGGAAGAATTATAGGTGATTACAGAAGGGTTGCTCTTTATGGTATTGACAGATTAATTGAAGATAAAATGGAGCAGCATGCCTCTGTCCACGGTACAATGACACCTGAAAAAATACAATTAAAAGAAGAACTTGCAGAGCAAATCAGAGCACTTCATGAAATGAAGGAGCTTGGTAATATATACGGTTTGGATATTTCAAAGCCTGCAAGAAATGCACGAGAAGCTGTTCAATGGTTATATTTTGGTTACCTGTCAGCAGTAAAAGAACAAAACGGTGCTGCTATGAGTATCGGAAGAACTTCTACCTTCCTCGATATATTTATTGAAAGAGATTTGCGTGACGGTATTATAACCGAAGAAGAGGCTCAGGAGCTTATAGATCATTTTATTATGAAGTTAAGATTGATAAAGTTTGCAAGAACTCCTGAGTATAACGCACTTTTCTCGGGCGATCCGACGTGGGTTACGGAATCTATCGGCGGAATTGGTGTTGATGGCAGACATATGGTTACAAAAAACTCCTTCCGTTATCTTCACACACTTGAAAATCTCGGAACAGCACCTGAGCCAAATTTAACAGTTCTTTGGTCAACAAGATTGCCGCAGAACTTTAAACAATATGCAGCACATATTTCTATAAAAACATCATCTATTCAGTACGAAAATGATGATATGATGCGTCAGGTTCATGGTGATGATTATGCAATTGCCTGCTGTGTATCTTCAATGGTAGTCGGTAAAGAAATGCAGTTCTTTGGTGCAAGAGCAAACCTTGCAAAATGTTTGTTGTATGCAATTAACGGCGGTGTTGATGAAAGACTGAAAGAGCAAGTAGGACCAAAATACAGACCGATAACTTCAGAATACCTTGATTATGATGAAGTAATGGAAAGGTATGACAGCATGCTTGATTGGCTTTCCTGGTTGTACGTCAATACTTTAAATGTTATTCATTATATGCATGACAAATATTGTTATGAACGTGCTCAAATGGCACTTCATGACAGGGATGTAAAAAGGTATTTTGCAACAGGTATTGCCGGCTTGTCGGTTGTTGCCGATTCACTTTCAGCAATTAAGTATGCAAAAGTTAAAACAATACGTGACGAAAACGGTATAGTTGTTGATTATGAAGTCGAAGGAGATTACCCCAAATACGGAAACAACGATGACAGAGTAGATTCTATTGCAGTTGATATTGTTCATAAGTTTATGAACATGATACGAACTCATGAAACATACAGAAATTCAATTCCTACAATGTCGATTCTGACAATTACATCAAATGTTGTTTACGGAAAGAAAACAGGCTGTACACCTGATGGCAGAAAACAAGGTGTTCCGCTTGCCCCGGGAGCAAATCCGATGCACGGACGAGATACAAACGGTGCTGTTGCATCTCTTGCATCCGTCGCAAAACTTCCGTTTGCAGATGCGCAAGACGGTATATCAAATACCTTCTCAATTATTCCAAATGCTTTGGGTAAAGATGAAGTATTTATGGGTGATTTGGATATTTCACTTGACTGCGGTTGTTGTGAAGGGGTTAAAGGACTTGAATAGATAATATAAAAGGAGAATAAAATGATAACTCAACAGGAAGAAAATTTAATAAATTTACTTGACGGATATGTAGAAAAAGGCGGACACCATCTTAATGTCAATGTATTTAACAGAGAAACTCTGCTTGACGCACAGGCACATCCGGAAAAATATCCGCAATTAACCGTTCGTGTTTCAGGATATGCAGTTAATTTTATTAAGCTTACAAAAGAGCAGCAGGATGATGTAATCTCAAGAACATTCCATTCATCTTTAGGTTCAGCACAGGTCAGTCAGCCGATTGAAACAAAAGCTGAAGAAAATCTTGTTGAATATACCCCTGTTGAAGAATCTCATACAGCACCAAGAACAAGTGTCGGGACAATGTCTATGCCGTCAGATTTTTCACGAAAAGCTCAGGAGAATATTCAGGAAAAGATTCATGTTCATATATAAGAAAAATCATTTAATACAAAAAAATACGATATCTGCTGATATCGTATTTTTTTATGCAAACTAGCAAAAAAAATTTTTTTTGTTTTTATATAATATCAAATAGCTATATAACAGGAACTTAATATGTTTATATCACCAATTAATTTATATCAACAAAACAAGCAACCAAATTTTTGTGCAAACAAAAAAGATTACTATATCAGAAAAGAAATGATATATGGTAAAGGAAAATTATCCGATGCAATAAAAGAAACAGCTGCTCCGCTTGTAGGAACAGTAAAAGAAGTTGCAGATTATGCAAAAAAAAGGGTTGAAGAATCATTAAAACCGCAAGAGTTAATAAAACAAAAAGGTATTACATATATAAACAACAACGGATTAAAAATAGATATAGCAACCGGTCAGAAAGGATTTTTCACGATAACAAGTCCTTATGAAGTCCCTAAAGAATATCTTCGGGATTATGTTGCAAAGCGCTTAGTATATAATCCGAAAGAATTCAACAGTCTTGGTGCATATATAGACTGTGTTAACGATTTAAAACGGCAGGATATTATGATGCGCGCAGTAGACATTTCCACATACGAGCTGAATCCGAAAATCACTGATGCTCAACACGTCGGAGCTTTTGTATGTTTATCAAAAAAGGTTCCCGAAAGTGATATATATACTGAAATGTTTTACATCAACGACAATGCATTTTATTATGATGCAGTTGAAAAAACTCTTTACAAGCTACGGGCTAATTTGGATGCAAATAATTTAAACGAGAAAAATATTGTAACTTGCAAATTTGTATCCGATAAAGACGGAAATATTATAGGTTATGACAAAAAAGAATGGGATTTGTATGCCGGTGCATTCAGAGAAACAAGTTATTGCGAACAGACAGAACCCAGTCAAAAGCTCCCCGGTATTGTTAAGAAGAGCAATGATAAATTATATGCTGAAGCATTCCGTTTCGGTAATGCGGAGAAAGATATAAAAATGCTGAAAGGCATTAAACCAACTCTTGAACATTTGGAAAACAAGGCAAGAGTTAAAAATATTAACGAAGGAAAGCTTACGTTTGTAAAATTCTATGATGATAATAACAACATACAAAGAAGAATTTGTTACTATAACCCCGAATCAGGCAGAACAATAGTTTATAACGAATTCGGACAATACCTTAATCAGATTGAATTTATCAAAAATAAAAACGGTGAAATAACAACCTGCTATCGTGCTTAAAATTCTTTGTTATTGCTGCTTTTGAGGATGCAGAATTGAAATAACCGCATTATTCAAACCAAGATATTGCTTTGCTGTATCCTGCAAATACTCTTTTGTAATACTTTCACAAACAGGAATATATGATTCTGCCAAAGCCAAATCATCACATACAGTCATATAATAACCGATGGTTTCTCCTATATCAGAAACTGTTTCAATATCACATGCAAAACGTGATTTCAATTTTTTCTTTGCTTTGTTTAATTCCCGTTCTGTAATATTTTCTTTTAATAATTCTATTTCTTTATTAATAAGTTCAATAGCCTTATCCTTATATTCAGGATTTAAGTTTGCCTGAATAAACAAATTACATCCGTCACGGAAAGTATAATTTTCTGCATCAATAATGTTAAAAATCTGTTCTGTTTGATTTTCTATTAAGTTTTGGTACAGTCTTGAACTTGTTCCTTCGCCCAGTATTATTGCAAGCATTTCAAGTGCAATAACATTTTTTAAATCTTTTGCCTGAGGTCCTAAAAATCCATACATCATAAACATAGAATTGATATTAGCATCATTTTCTACATATACGGTTTCTTGTACGGGCTCATCAGGAGTTATGTTTCGTTCAGGCGGTTCAGGTCTTTCCCCCCAATGAAATTCATTTATGACTTTTTGTAATATTGTTTCGGAATCAAAATCACCAACAACAATTGTTGTAACATTTTTTGGTGAATAATAGGTTCTGTAATAATTCATTATTTCATCTCTGGAAATTTGAGAAATTATTTCAGGAGTACCTATAACATCACGTTTGTATGGGTGTGAAGAATACATTGAATTATTAACCGCATTATAGACCTTTGTCCATGGCTGATCTTTTCTCATTCTGATTTCTTCAATAACAACGTGACGTTCTCTCTTATCCGTTACACTTTTATCATTTATATCAAATACTGCTCCCATTTCATAATCAGGTATTACAGGATCAGTCATCATATCTGCATGGAGTTCTATTGCAGTATTGAAGTTTTCATCACCGTCACCCTTTGGCAAGGTAACATAATAAAACGTATAGTCTTTCCAGGTTGCAGCATTAACTATTGCACCTTTTGACTCTAAAATCTTATCAAACTCACCTGCTTTATGCTTATGTGTTCCCTTAAACATTAAATGTTCAAGAAAATGAGAGATTCCGTTATTTTTATCATTTTCGTTTATAGAACCTGTTTTTACCCAGGATGAAACATTAACCATATCACCGTCTTTGTGGGCTAAAACTATCTTATGTCCGTTATCCTGCTCATATATCTCTACTTCGTTCGTTAAAAACGGATATTTTACCAATGTTTTTTTCATAATAAACCTCTTCTATGGGTATATTATACCAGTATAGTATTCTTAGGGCAACTTAAAACGATATTTTAAACGTTTACCGGCTTTATTCTTCTTTTTCTTTTCTTTTATAAAACTCTTCAATGAATCCGGTATTAAATTTACCGCTTTTAAAAACTTCGTCCTCAATAATCTGTTGATGGAAAGGAATTGTTGTTTTTACACCGGTTATAACATACTCTTTTAATGCCTGATACATTCTTCTTCTTGCCTGTTTTCTGTTCTCACCCCAGCAAATGAGTTTTCCGAGCATTGAATCATAATATGGCGGAATTGAATATCCCGGATAAATATGAGAATCAACTCTTATGCCAAATCCTCCGGGTGCAAAATAACCGTCAATTTTTCCCGGACATGGCATAAAATCATTTTCAGAATCTTCCGCATTAATACGGCATTCAATAGCATGCCCTCTTAATTTAACATCATCCTGCGTATATCCGAGCTTTTCTCCTGAGGCAATAAGTATTTGTTCTCTGACAATATCTATTTGAGAAATCATTTCAGTTACACAGTGTTCAACCTGAACTCTGGTATTCATTTCCATAAAATACCATTTTCCGTCATGGTCAAGCAAAAATTCGCATGTACCTGCTCCTTCATAGTTAATTGCTTTTGCAGCCCTAACTGCAGCAGCACCCATTTCTTTACGAGTTTCTTCATCTATTGCCGGAGAAGGAGCTTCTTCTAAAAGTTTTTGGTGTCGTCTTTGAATAGAACAATCACGTTCTCCGAGGTGAATTACGTTACCGAAAGAGTCACCTAAAATTTGTACTTCAATATGTCTTGGATTTTCAAGAAATTTTTCTGCATATACATCAGGATTACCAAAGAAATTTTCTGCTTCCTGTCTGCATAAATTGAGGTTTGCTTCTACTTCGTCATCCTCTCTTACAACTCTCATGCCTTTTCCGCCGCCGCCTGCGGTAGCTTTAAGAATGATAGGATATCCGACCTTGTGGGCAAAATCCATAACTTCTTGTGCGGTTTTGACTATACCTGTTCCGGGTGTTACGGGCACGTTGTTGTCTATCATCGTTTTACGGGCTGTAGCCTTATCTCCCATTTTTCTCATTGCTTCAGCCGTCGGTCCGATAAATTTTATATTATACATATTGCATATTTCTGCAAATTCGGCTCTTTCTGACAAAAAACCGTATCCGGGGTGAATAGCATCACAGCCTGCCATTAAGGCTGTTGATATTATTGTCGGAATATTTAAATAACTTTGTGTGCTTGGTGCAGGACCTATACAATAAGCATCTGTTGCTAACCTGACATGAAGAGATTGTGCATCAGCCTGTGAATATATCGCAACTGTAGGAATCCCCAGCTCTCTGCATGCTCTTATAACTCTTACCGCAATTTCTCCCCTGTTTGCTATTAATACTCGTTTAAACATTTTTCTTAAATTATCCCTTGTTAACTATCGCAGCCGTCTGTGTAATCAAATACTACTGCAGCTATACCGCAGAGTTCCGCTGTCTGTCGGCATTGTTCTCACAATACCTTACTGTAGCTGTGCTCCGGCTGCTGCTTTTTATTCTACATACATCAAAACTTGTCCGAATTCAACAGGATCACCGTTTTTAACGCATATTTTAACAACTTTTCCGGCTTGTTCAGACTTGATTTCGTTCATTAACTTCATTGCTTCTATTATACAGACAACATCACCTACAGCAATTTCTGTTCCGACTTCTACAAACGGTAATGCGTCAGGTGACGGAGCTGAATAAAACGTACCAACCATTGGTGAAGTAATTGCTTTACCGTTTTCGGCCGGTTCATCTTTTTGCTCTGCAGATGCAACAGGTGCGGATTGAACAACAGGTGCTGCCGCAGATACTGCCGGCATGCTTGTTATTACTTCCGGCAAATCTTTTCTGATTGTAATTGCCTGTTCGCCATCTTCAAGCGAAATTTCGGTCAAACCGTTATCTGTAATAATTTTAGCTAATTTTTCAATATATTCGGGTTTAAAATCCATTTTTATTCTCCTTTAAGGAAAGGTTAATAAGTGGTACGAAAACCACTTAATTACCGTTTTACTTTCCCTAGCATCTGTCCAAATATTCGTTTGTTCTGGTATCAACTCTTATAACATCGCCATTTGATACGAAGAACGGAACGTTAACAACAGCTCCTGTTTCAAGAGTTGCAGGTTTTGTACCTCCCTGAGCCGTATTACCTTTTTCAGCCGGCGGAGTATCAACAACTTCCAATTCTACGTGAGCCGGTATATCAACACCGATAATTCTGGTATCATGCTTTAATATCTGAACAATCATGTTTTCTTTAAGATATTTTTTACCGTCACCAACTTGTTCTTCAGTAACCTGTATTTGTTCATAGGTTTCATTATCCATCATAACGTAATCGTTACCTTCTTTATACAGATACTGCATTTCTCTTCTGTCTAACATAGCTTTGGCAACTTTTTCACCAGCTCTGAATGTTCTTTCAACAACGTTGCCAGATTCTACGTTTTTAAGTTTTGTTCTTACAAAAGCTGCTCCTTTTCCGGGTTTTACATGTAAAAATTCAACTACTGTCCAAAGCCCGTTATCAAGCTCTAATGTTAAGCCATTTTTTAAATCGTTTACTGAAATCATAGGAAACTCCTTAATTTACTGTTTACTCTTATTTCTTTCCTTGATACTAACATAAACCAAACTATTAAGCAACATAAGCACATTTGAGGAGTGTATATAAATCAACGAAAACAAATTGTCAATAACTTTTTAATGAAATTTGAAGTAAACTTTTGTTAATTTGAATTTTGCTTAATAGGCATGGGCGGCATGGTCGATTGTAAAATTTTTTGGGAATTTTGTTACTTGATAAATCTATTTTGCAGAATTACTATAATCACATAGACGAAAGGAGTGATGGCTACTAAACTTAAGGAGGAGGAGTAAATAATAATTTTTACTCATAGATTTAAGTAAAAAAACAAAAAGAGAGATTTAGAAAATCCAAAAAAATCAGTATTAAGTATTTATCATTTATCCAAATTAATATTAAAGAGAGATTTGAGGAAAAACAACAATTTGGGGTTGGAGATTTAGGGTTAATAGACTTTTCGGACAATGGAAAGTCTATTATTTTATGCTAATGTACTGAATTGTCTGAATTTAGACGGATCAATCTGTACATCAACATGATCTCCTTCCGGCAGTACATGGCTAAAGTAACCTGTTGCTCTTAGTCGCTCGGCAAACTGTCTTGCATTTCCGTTTGTCCTGATGTCAAGTTTCGGGTTTTCGGCATTATGGTGGCTCTTATATCCTTGTCTTACATGCGGATTTCCCTTTTGTCCGGTTCCCAGGGCTGAAGTTATAACGAGTTTTTCTCCGAGCATGTTTGAAACTCTGTCTAAAATTTGCCCCGTTCCTTTTTTTGCATAGGGAATATCCGTCCAGAAAGTATCAGCAACGGACCAGTTTTTTCCTCCGCTCAATCGTTCTAAGTTAGTATCAGAACTGGCTTTACGTTCCGCCTGTGCCTTAGTAAGCGAAGAATATGAATTATCTATCTTTTTTCCGCTTGATGGTGAATTTGTATTACTTCGGGTTATACTGCTTTGGCTACTACTGCTTCTGCTGCTGCCGGTTGACGGTGCAGGATTACTAGCTTTTGGCTTAGGCGGTGTGCTAATTCTCGGGGTATGGTAATTAAATGAAAAATCCGTATTTATACGTGGTTTTAAAGCGGGTGTCGGCATTCTGTACTGAAATATCGGCATAATTACAGGTCTTGGCAGCCAGTTAAACCAAATATTCGGAAGGGGCTGTATTACAGGATATACAGGAGCTCTGAAAACAGGAAAAATATTGGGGATTACATAATTAAAACGTGGCAAAGTCGGCATGAACCAGTTGTTCATCCCGGAAATGAATCCTAAATTTAAGTCTCTAAAAAATGCCATTTTCCCGAATATCCCTTACATATATAAACAGTTTAACCCTGTTAAAATTGCCATGTTATTTACATTTTGTTACAAATTACTCTATCTTAAAATTTTTTTGTATTATACTTTTATATGGTTGTAAAATACAACCGATATTTTTTGAGAAATAAGAATTATAAATTGGGAGTATAAATTTATGAAGAAATTTTTAACTACATTACTGTCGTTAATGATATTTTCTATGTACACGGGTGTTGTATCTGCGGCTCCAAAAATATCAAAAAACGGTAATAAAATTGCGGCAAAATCCGCTCAGACAACTCAGGCTGCAACGGTTCAGCAGAATGATGCTCATGTCAAAGCAAAACAACAGGCTGCCGCTTCTCAAAAAGCTGCTCAGCAGCAAATGCAGCAAATGGCAATAGCTGCAAAATCTCATATTCATGCGGCTCCGAATGCTAAGCCAATTGAATTGGCCTTTGTTTTTGACGGACCATCTGATAAAAATCAACAGGTTTTAGAGAAGTTCCAAAAAACAATTAAGTTACAATTACTGCCTGATTATGTGGCAAACTTTCCTAAAGACTTAGTATTTACCGGCAACTGGACTGAAGCCGGAGCAAAAGCAGCATCAGAAAAGGCTTTGGCATCTCGTGCCAGAATGGTTATTTCTTTAGGTTATCTGTCAAGTAACTATTATGCAGATAAAAAAGATAAGAAAAAATATGTTATTACAATTGACCAATACGGTTTAAGAGATTTCGGTGATCATTTCTTTAATCCTGTTCAGCAAATGACAAGTGATTTTGTAACTTTCAAAACACTTAATCCGCAAATAAAGAAGACGGCAATTTTGATGAACGAAACATATTATAAAACAAGAACAGACTGGAATTCATTCATTTCCAAAAAATTAAAAGATAAAAAATGTGATTTGGCATTTGTTGTAGTTCCGGTTAATTCAAATATAAGTGCATCACTTTCTAAGATACCTAAGGATGTGGATTCGGCATTTATAACACCTTTGTATAATCTTTCTTCAGCACAAAGAAAAGATTTATATAATCAATTATTGGCAAAAAAACTTCCCACTTTCTCATCTGTCGGTAAAGAAGATGTTGATTTGGGAGCTATGTTAGGTGCATCAACTGCTGATGTTGATAAAAAATTAGCAG
This sequence comes from Candidatus Gastranaerophilales bacterium, assembly GCA_016280955.1. Classification (GTDB taxonomy): domain Bacteria; phylum Cyanobacteriota; class Vampirovibrionia; order Gastranaerophilales; family Gastranaerophilaceae; genus CAG-196. Next base: position 59,638 of record JAEEHV010000023.1, read on the forward strand.
AAGCTACATCATTTAATATCCACGGAGTTCTTCACGGTCAGGCTGTAAAGAACGAAAAAATACCTTTCTATGATGACAAGGTAATTTTCTACAATGCTGATACCGGCGAAGCTCTCGGATACACACCTGCACTTCGTTTATTAAATAATGCAACGGTTATCTCACATAAGCAGTTGCCTACTTATGATTTGGATTCTTTAATCAGAACACTGGATGATTCTAACTTGGATATGATTAGAAAAAATTACTTAATCAATGCGGCAAGACGTTCTGTAGCAAGTGCATATTTGAGATACTTACCTACGTTAAGACTTGATTTGGGTTATCAAACATACAACAGCGGTTATGCTAATTCATATTCTAATGTTCCTACAAATGTAGGTGCGTTTACAATCGGTATGGATCAGGTTTTGTATTCTCCTGATTTGGTAACAAATATTATTGTAAAGCATAAAAAACTCAAATTTGATAAGGCTGAATCTGATTTAACTAAAGCAAACACAGAGTATCAGGTAGCTAACTTATACATTGAAACTTTAATGCTTGGAAATATGATAAAGATTCAGGAAGAATACGTACAGGAAACAAGAGAAAACCTTGCAATGGCACGTGTTCGTGAAAAAACAGGCAAATGCGGATATGAAGAAGTGTTCCGTTGGGCAGGTGAAGTCAGTGAAGCTGAAAAGAAACTTCTTGCAATGCAGGCTTCATACAAAAACTTAAAAATTCAAATCAGTAAACTTTTGAATAAAAACCAGAAAGAAGACTTTAACTTCAAACCGCTTACTGCAAACGATCCGGCTTTCTTCTCATCTGATTTGCATATTATAGACCACGTTCGTGATCCTAAAAAACTCGGTCAGTTTACAGATATGTTGATTAAAGAGGTTCAGTATCTTTCACCTGAAACAACTAAGTTAAAAGCTGCAATCGCTATGAAGAAAGCTGAAATGTCAAATTACGGACAAAAATTCTTTATGCCGAATGCAAAGATGTCTTTAGAGTACCAAACACAGTTTGGCAGACATTTACCGTATGAAGAATCAGGTCATAATCAGATAAAAGGAGCAACAGCTGCCGCTACGTCTGCAGGAACACAAGCTGCTTATGTGAAAGGTGGCGCTCCTGCCGCATACGCATTAGATAAAGCTGCGGATGCATTTAATTCAAGCTTTGCTGATTCTCCATATTTAGGACTTAAAGAACAATCATTCAGATTCTTTATTGGTGCTCAATGGAAACCTATTGAAGGCGGACATAAGATTGCGGAAATAGCAAGATGTAAATCCGAACTTAACGAATTAAATGCATATTTGGAAGAAGTTAATACAGAAATAGAAATGCAGGTTCGTTCTGTTGTTAACCGCGCAATCTCAAAATACTTTATGATTGAAAAATCATATAAGGCTATGTTTGCTGAACAAGAAAACTATGACATGGTTAAAGCAAGATACTTAAGAGGTGAAGCAAATGTTACACAGTTAGCTGATGCTCACGATTTGTATTTTAAAGCAAAAGCAGATGCAGTTAATTCACAATATGAATTTTTCAAAGAACTTGTATGGGTTCAGAGAGGTTTGTTATCTGTTAACTGGACTCAGGCAAGTGACGAAGCTAAGAAATGGATAAATAATATTCCTAATGTTCTTCCTGCCGAACCTGATTTTAGTTTGTAATAAATCTTTTAAACAATAAAAAGGTGACTGAAAAGTCACCTTTTTTTGTAAATAATTTTGAAATCTAAAAATAAAAAACCTGAATTACTGTTTTTTATTTTATGTTACAATCTCTTTTATGAAACAGAAATTCTGGATTGCATTTTCTTCCATAGAACAAATTGATTCAACTTTTATCCAAAGGTTGTTTAATTATTATGGCGATATTGAACAGGCTTTTAATTGTTCAAAGAAAGATTTTGAAAATATTGAAGGTTTAAATGTTAAAAAGGCTGAAACTTTCTTAAAACTGCGTGACAAAATTGATGTTGAAAAAGTTTATGAAGAAGTTGAAAACCGTGGTATAAATGTACTAACGTTTGACGATGCAAAATATCCATATATGTTAAGTCAAATCCACAATCCGCCAATGGTGCTTTATTATAAAGGAGATTTATTTTCCTGCAATTTAGAACGTACTGTTGCTTTTGTCGGTTCGAGAAGGGCAAGTTCAAACGGCAAGGATAGTATCAAATCCGTAATTAATGATTTCAGAAATACCGATATTTGTATAGTTTCCGGTCTTGCGGAGGGTATTGATGCAACCTCTCACAGGAGTGCAATTGAAAACAATCTTAAAACCATAGGTGTAATTGCAAGCGGATTTGATTTTAAATACCCGTCTTCTAACAGAGATTTATATGAAAAACTTGAACACGGATGCGGAGCGGTTGTTACCGAATATTTTCCGACTTTTGAACCTGTAAAATTCAGATTTCCGCAAAGAAACAGAATTGTTACCGGCTTATCATACGGAACCGTTGTTGGTGAGGCTGCGATAAAGAGCGGTGCCTTAATATCCGCTAATTTAACTCTTGAACAGGGCAGAGAACTAATGTGTATTCCGGGTTCAATTAATAACAAAAACACGGAAGGTGTATATAAACTCCTCAAAAACGGTGCAACGATGATAACATCGGGAGAAGATGTTTTAAATGCACTCAACTGGCAAATAATAAAAGAAAAGAAATCATCTGCAGAATGTAACAACAATCAGATTTTGGAACAAAATCATGTATATAAAATAATTTCTGATATAATAGGTATTGAACCTTTGTGTTTTGATGAAATTCAGGCTAAAACAAATATTGAAACGGAAGAGCTTTTAAATACCCTGACTATGATGGAAATCGAAGGATTAATAGAGTTTACGGACGGAGACAGGTATAAAGGGGTTAATAAATAATAATGACAGCATCGGTTGCAGAGAAGAAAGAAATTAAGTCTAAAAAAGAAAAAGTTTTGGTAATAGTCGAGTCACCGGCTAAATCCAAAACCATAAAAAAAATTCTTGGTGAAGGCTATCAGATTGAAGCAAGTTTCGGACATGTAAGAAATTTGCCGGAAAATGTATTAGGCTTTGATGTCCATAACGGATTTAAACCGACCTATGTTGTTATTCCGGATAAGAAAAAAGTTGTGGCAAAACTGAGTGATTTGGCAAAACGTTCCGACAAAGTTTTGCTTGCATCAGACCCTGACCGTGAGGGGGAAGCTATTGCATGGCACGTTAGAGAACTTCTTCCTGTGGGTGATGAAAAAGTTCAGAGAATTGAGTTTAACGAAATAACTCCAAAGGCTGTAAAATATGCCGTTGAACATTCTCGGGAGATTGATATGGACAGGGTTAAAGCTCAACAGACAAGGCAAATTCTCGATAAACTTGTAGGTTATAAACTTTCACCCGTTCTGTGGAAACAACTGGGCAACTATCACCTTTCAGCAGGACGTGTTCAATCTGTTGCACTCCGTATGATTTGCGAAAGAGAAGAAGAAATAGAAGCTTTTGTTCCGAAAGAATACTGGTCTGTTCATACAATTATGGACAAAGGGGGTAAATTATTTGAAGCGGAAGTCAATAAGTACAAGGGCAAAAAGTTCGATATAAATAACGAAGAAGAAGCAACAAGGATAAAAGAAGTTTTACTTAATCCCCAAACAGAATGTATTGTGGAAAAAGTTACCAAAAAAGAAACAAAACGCAAACCTACAGCACCGTTTATAACGTCAACACTTCAGAGAGCCGCAAGCACAAAACTCGGTTTTGGAGTTCAGAAAACAATGCAGGTGGCACAAAAACTCTATGAAGGTATGGAAATAGACGGAACCCCTGTTGGTTTGATTACCTATATGAGAACTGACAGTGTCCGTATATCAGATGATGCACATGCTGCTGCAAAAGATTTTATTTTGAATAACTATGGTAAAGAATATTATCCTGAAAAAACAAATATTTATGTAAAAGGCAAACAAAATGTTCAGGATGCACACGAAGCAATCAGACCGTCTTATCCTGACAGAACTCCGGAAAGTTTAAAACCGTACCTCGATAATGACCAGTACAGATTGTATAAATTAATCTGGGAAAAATTCATGTCCTCAGAGATGCAGGCTGCTACAATTGCCAATAAAACCATTGATATTAAAGCGGGTGATTACAATCTGAAAGCAGGAACGAGCAAAGTTGTATTTGACGGTTTCTTAAAACTCTATAATGATGCTGAGGAGGAAGAACAGGAAACAGAAACAAAGATTCCCGACTTAAATGAAGGCGACAAGGTTATCTGCAAAGAAGTGACTCCGAAACAGCACTTTACGCAGCCGCCGCCGAGATACAATGAAGCTTCTCTTGTAAAAGCCTTGGAAGAACACGGAATAGGACGTCCGTCTACTTATGCAACAATAATTACGGTTATTCAGACAAGAAAGTACGTTGAAAAGAAGGATAAAGCTCTTATTCCTACACTTTTAGGCAGAACTGTCTGCAAGCAGCTTGTTGACCAATTCTCAAATATTATGGATTATAAGTTTACAGCCGGCATGGAAGAGAAACTTGACCTTATTGCAGAAAAGAAACTGATATGGAATGTTGTTTTGCAGGAATTTTACACCCCGTTTATGGAGGTTGTTTCTTCCGTAATGAAGGATGCAAAACGTGTAACAATAGAGAGTGACAAAAAATGTCCGAACTGCGGCAGAGTTATGCTTGTAAAAACAAGCCGTTTCGGAACCCAGTTCTTAGGTTGTTCAGGCTACCCGGAATGTAAAACAATAATCTCACTGAATAATATGAACGAGCTTGATACTGCCGGTGAAGAAGATTCCGAACAAAATGCCGAACAGACTTCTGATGAAAAATGTGATAAATGCGGCGGAGCCATGAGCATAAAAATCGGACCTTACGGAAAATATTTTGAGTGCAAAGAATGCGGAAACCGTAAAAAATATGTTCGTTCAACCGGTGTAAAATGTCCGAAATGTGGAGAAGGTGTAATAATTGAGAAAAAATCAAAGCATGGTAAAATTTTCTTCGGCTGCAACAGATATCCGGAATGCTCTTATGCTCTTTGGGATGAACCCACGGGAAATAAATGTCCTGAGTGCGGAGAATTATTATTGAAAAGAGCAACTAAAAACGGCGAAATAGAGTTTTGTTCAAATCGAACCTGTTCATTTAAAAGACAAATAAATTCTGCTCCCGATAATGATGCCGTTTCAGAATAAAACATACAAAAATGGCTTCAGGAATGCTTATCTGAAACCACTTACAACTTTTTTTTGCAATTTAAACTATATTCTCATGCCACCGCTTAAATTGCCATACATATTTATATAATTATTTTGTACTGTCGGTTTTTCATTAACAACTTCTTTATTCACTTCCGAACGTTGTGGAGTTGGATTATCGTCTATTGTCGGCGAATTATCATTAATAACTTGTGCTGATTGGGCAGTTGCACAATATCCCAGATAAAATACTGTTGTTTTATTTGCCATACTACTTCCTTAAATGTCTCGCTATGCAGATATCTATATTTCTATTAACGGCAGTTTTTTTTAAAACTTTAGTGTTTTTGGAACAATTGTTACATTTGTTTACATTTATTAAATATTTGAAATATACTTTGTTAATTAAATATTATATTTGCAGTCAGTAACTTCATAAATATCAATTTTGGCAGCCTTACCTCTGATTTCGGCATTTGATATTTTATTAACGGTAATAATATCAGCAGCATTTTCATAGGTTTTGGAGCTTATAAGAATGTGTGTTTTGTAAATTTTATTATATGATTCCAGCCTGCTTGCCAAATTTACAGTATCACCTATAACGGTATATTCCATACGTTTTTCGGAACCTATATTTCCGACAAAAACTTCCCCGGTACTTATTCCAATACCTATTTGTATAGGTATATTACCTTCAGATTCCCATTTTTTATTAAGTTCTTTGACTTTATTAAGCATCTCAAATCCGCATTTTACTGCATTTTTCGGGTGATTTTCATCCTGTATGGGTTCGCCGAATACTGCCATTATGGCATCACCGATAAATTTATTAATAATACCGTTGTATTTGGATACTATCGGTTCCATTGCCGAGAAATATTCATTAAGAAGCTGAGATACTTTTTGTGCGGACATACTTTCCGAAAGTGACGTAAATCCTCTTATATCTGAAAATAATACTGTTGCCGTACTTTTTTTGCCGCCTAAACCAAGATTATCAATGTTTTGCAGAACTCGTTTCTTTACGTCTTCCGACATGTATTTTCCAAGTGCATTTTCAACTTTTTCCTTGTTTTTTTCTTCAATAATATATCTGTGGACATAGGCGATAATCATTGTAACAATACACATTACGATTGGGGTAATTATCGGAATAACAATTCCGTAATAATAGCAGGTACTGCCGGATATAATGATTGTCAGTATTACAAGCAGCGAATAGCTTATAGCTTTAATGATTTTGTGTGATTTTATACTGAAATAAACAACCAACATAAAAATTATTGTAAAAAGTATATTTACCCACATAGGTATTATTTTCAGAAAGTCATTATGAATAATATTATCAATATTTGTTGCCTGAACATCTGAACCTGCGTGATTTTTTGACATCGGGGTTGTTTTCTTGTCGTTTAATCCGTCGCCAGCAGGTACGTAGGCACCATATACAATTATTTTATCTTTAAATACGGATGGATCTACGATAGGCTTCTTGCCCTGTTTAATATTGTCATAAGAATCCATTATATCCAAAGCCGAATATTTGATATGTGAATACGAACTGTCTTTTCTGAATTTGTAATATTTGGTCGGATAAAAAATTTGCTCATCAGTGATTTTATGTCTTATTTTATAGTTTAATTCGGGGAATTCGGTATAGTTATTTCTGATAATCATTTTGGGATTATTATTTGCCAGTAAAAATACTTTCATTGATGCGGAAGGAAGTATTGAACCCTTATAATAAGTTATATACTCGTTATTTCTGTAAACGGCATCCCTTGCGTAAGAGTGAAGATTTCCGGTGATAAATCCTGCAAAAATCCTGACACTTCCTGCATTATTAACTGCATCAAAATATGGCTGCGGAAACATCAAAATGCTTTCGTACAAATCGGGATATTTATCTATATTTAATTCTGCTTTTATTCCATATTTTTCCGTAAAGTTTTTATCGTATTCAGCTCCTTTTTTCTTGTCTTCGTAATCAAATAAATTAGGCATAAAACCTTCTACCATATTTTCAAAACGATGTATAGAATCAAAATATTTTTTATCGGATTCAGGATTTTCTTCATCAAGTGAAAGTAGAAGTGAATCATGGAAAAATACTTTTGGTTTTGCATACTCGTAAAAATAATTCAGTACTTTGCAATATAATTCACGTTTCCATGGCCATCGGTATTTTTTAACCGTATCTTTATCCGTAATAATCAGAATAATGTCGTCATGTCCGTAGACATTCTTGACATTATCAAACGGCAGTTTTTCCGTAAGTACATTTTTAACCATATAATCATACACTTTTGGCTCGACAAAAGTGTAAGTAATAAAGTATACTATACATAATAAAATAATTGTTATTAATGTTAATAATGCAAACTTAAATTTGTTCATAGCTTCCTGAATTTTTGTAATACAATTTTATGATATAATATTTTAGGGGAAAAGGACACATACAAATGAGTGATAATTACATACAAATGATATCGGAGGATAAAATATATCCGATTATAAGATGCAAGGATGCCGATTTTGCGGTCCAGACAGCGAAAGCATTGGTTGCCGGCGGTATAAGGGTTATTGAAATGAATGTTGAACATCCTTCAATATATGAAGCAATACAGGAAGTTTCAAAATTTGCGCATGTATGTGCAGGCGGAATAATTACATCACTACAGGCAGATGCCGCTTTTGAAAGCGGTGCAATTATGTTTTCTTCACCCATTTTTCAAATGAGTTTAATAAAAATATCAAAAAACAAGCGTGTGCCGTTTATTGCCGGTGCAACAACTGCTAATGAAGCTTATAATGCTTGGAAAACAAGAATACCTTTAATAAAATTATTTCCAACAGCGGCAATGGGCGGTGTACGGTACATAGAAGATATACTCAGACAAATGCCGTTTCTAAGGCTTATGCCTATGGGTAATATAAAGTTAAACGAAGTTGCTACATATATAAGAGCCGGGGCAGTTGCAGTCGGTGTGGGACGTGATTTTTATCAGGGTTTTGAACCAAATGTCATTACGCAAAGGACAAAAGATATTTTAAGAGAGATAAAAGGTTATCAAAAATGGAACAAAAAATAGATATAGGGATAATCGGCGAGTGTTTGATTGAACTGACATCTAACGGCTCTCTGGCAGAAAGTTCTACTTTAAACAAGTATTTTGGCGGTGATACGGTTACGACAGCAGTTGCAATATCACGTCTTGGCGGCAGTTGTACTTATGTTACCAAGGTCGGAAATGACGGTTTCTCTGAATTTATTATTTCGAGCCTGAGAAAAGAAAATATAGATACATCATTAATCAAAACAAATGATGAACAAAATGGTATGTATATTATTTCTTACAATCAGGATAAAAAAGAACTTTTGTATTATAAGCGGAAAACAGCTGCAACAAAACTTTCAATAGAAGATTTCCCTGAAGAATATATAAAAAATCTTAAACTCATATATTCTACAGGTATAGTGCAATCATTGAGTGCAAGCTCGCGCGAGCTTGTTCGTGAAAGTTACAAAATTGCGAGAGAAAACGAAGTTATTACTGCTTATGATCCTAATTATACATCTTGTTTTATGAACTCTGCCGACACAAAAGAGTTTATGGAAGAAATTGTAGAGTTTACAGACATAATATTTCTCAGTCTTAAAGGAGATGCGGTGCGTCTTTATGACATGGATTCAATTGATATGATAATGAAACATTTCTGGAATAAAGGTGTAAAAATAGTTGTCATAAAATCACATATTGATAACGGTTATTACACCGGATATAACGGAGAGGTTAGTTTTACCGAATTCTATAATACAACTAAAGCAGTGGATGTTACCGCATCCGGTGATGTGTTTAACGGTGGCTATTTATATGCAATAACCAAAGGTTATTCACCTGCAGAGGCTACAAAATTTGCATCTGTTGTTTCCGGTTTACAGACACAAAACTATGGTGCAATTCAGTCGATTCCATATATGAAAAATGTAATGGAGAATGTACAAGTATGAAATATGTTGTTTCCGGTTATATCGGATTCGATAATTTTGGGGATGAAGCAATTGCAAGGGTATTAGCGCAAAGGCTTAAAGATGAAGGTGCTGAAAAAATTACCATGATTTCGGCAAATCCGAACAATACAAAAATGCTTCATGATGTAGATGCCTGCGGCAGATTTAATTTTATTAAATCCATTGATGAGTCCGATATTTTGATATTTGGCGGAGGCAGTGTATTGCAGGATGTAACCAGTTTAAGAAGTCTTATTTACTATTTGTGTGTTATATGTACGGCATTGTTTTTCGGGAAAAAAGTCCAGTTGCTTGCACAGGGTATTGGTCCTATTAAATCACGTATAGGCAAATTCTTAACAAAAAAAGTATTAAGAAATGTTGAAAAGATATCAGTACGTGATTTCCAATCACAGATGTTACTGAAAAGCTGGGGAATTGATGCCGAACTTGTAAATGATCCTGTTTTTGGCATGAACATTACACCAAAGCATCAAACCGGAACAGTCGGCATACAAATAAGAGAATGCCCTCAACTATATGAAAATAAAGATTTTTTGGAAAATCTTGCAAAAGAATTGAGTCAAAAATTTAAAGAAAAAAATTTTGAAATTATTTCTTTGCAGGATTCGTACGATTCGGATATTTGCTGGAAATTCGGCACTATGCTTAAGCAAAATGGTGCAGACAACGTTATGGTATGTGAGAGTCTTACATTAGACGATGTAATAGACAGAATCTCCGGCTTGGAATATCTTGTGGCAATGAGGTTTCATGCAAATGTTGTCGGAATAAAATCCGAGGTTAAAACTATAGCAATTGATTATGATCCGAAAGTCAGAAAAATTGCCGAGGAGTATCAATTACCGCTTATTAAACTTGACGGAACAAATCTTAAAGAAGTTTTTGAGGCAATAGAAATTGTTTCCGAATCACCGGAAACACCTTCGGAATCATCAGAAAATCAACCTAATCAGAACCAAGCATAGCAACGTTTGTTTTTCCGAATTTTGCAGACAAATCGTCTATGTGGTGAATCAGGTACATTATAGGCTCTAAATCTTTGGAATCTAAGTCTATAATTGCACCCCAGTCGGCACGTCCGTGGTGTGCCGCAATCATTCTTGCCACACGTTTAAAACCTGCATTCATACATAGAGAAAATCCGTACTGTGAATGTGATATCCATTCTTTTCTGAATTCTTCATCATAATCAATAAGTCCGGATTCTAAATCGACAAGGTATTCATAAATTTTTCCGATATCATGAAGCAGGCAGGCAGCAAATACCTCATCCTTATTAATTCTCTGGAAAAACATTCCGGACACTGTTTCTGCATATTTAAGACATTCGTGAATATGCACCATAAGTCCGCCTATGTAATTGTGGTGCATAAGTTTTGCTGCAGGTGCTATTAAAATTTCTTCTTTATTTTTTGTGTAAATATCAAGTACAAAATTACGCAATTTTTCATCTTTGATTTTGTTTATATATTCTATAATTGCTTTATATTCCTGCTCACGTTCTTCTTCATTTAATCCTGTTTTTGCTTCTTTTACAAGTTCAAGTACTTGTACCAGGCAATTGTTATATTTTTCATTAAAAGAACCGGATACAATTCTTAATTCATTACCGGAGCGAAACAATTTTGCATCCATACGGTTAAGTGCTTCTTCCCACAAAATACAGTTTAGAATCTCATCATTTTCCGTATCACGCAACTGAAGCTTTCCCATTTTTGTGCCTGATTTTGTATCTCCGATTGAAAATGTGACGACTTGGTAAATTATATCCGTACTAAACATGTTTAATTCTCCGTTTTTTTTAATATTAGCACAAAAAAAGAGAATTAAACTTTAAAGTTTAATTCTCCCCTTCTCTCTCCTGATTACTTTTGAAATGTTCAAAAGTTCTTACAATCCATACTTCCTATACTTTAAAAATATTGATTTGTAAGTTGGCTAATGTTTTTTTTCATTGAATAACCCTATATGTAATAAACACACAAATAAAACATATTAAAAAAGCTCAATAATGTCAATATATATGGCACATTTTGTTACAAAAGGAAAAACTACTCTTCTCGGGAATATAAAAAAAGATTTTTAAGGCTATATTGTTTTTATTATGAACGGTAATTTTAATGAATATAAGTACAATAACTGTTCTGCAAGAGGAGTTTGTTCAACAAATCCGAAAACAACTTCTTTGCAGAGGGTTATATTCAGGTATATCAAGCATTTGGCATACTATGCTCTGAAAATAAGGGATTCGGAAAAAGAAACGGAAAATATAAAAAAACTGATTCTTTTTTCCGTGTCAATTCTGGCTTCTAATATTGAATTTTCAGAAACAGACTTCTATTCTTTAAAAAATTCTTTTGAAAAAACAACGGATGCAGCTATTTCAAAATATAAATCCGTCTGCAAACAGCAAGGGTGTAAGGCAGATATTTTAAAACCTTTTATCCGTTGTAAAAAGAATGATGACATTATTAGTTATATAAAACTGGGCGAAAAGGAATTTAGTAAATCCGGTAAAAATTTTTCTGCTGAAAAATTGAATCTTTACGAAATTTTATTCTTAATAATAAAGAGTTTATGTATTAATATAATCAGTGCATTCAGTTATAATATTAATACGGATGAATACTATGAAACCCTTCTGCTTACCCTAAATTCACTAATTGAATTTAATGCGGGGGTTGATGATATAAAATTACAAATTTTTGACATTGCAAATTCAGATTATGAATTAATGAAAAAAATACGTGCCGCACAAGAAGATTATTATGGGGAACAAACCGCTGCGGAAGTTTCATATACTACAAAATCAGGTAAAGCTGTGCTTGTAGTCGGTTCAGATATATCTGAATTGGAAAAAATACTTAAAGCATTAAAAGAATATGATATTTATACTCATGATGAAATGCTTATTGCTCATACCTTTCCTCGTTTGAAAGAATATTCAAATTTAAAGGGGCAGTATGGTATGGGTTATGAAAACTGCCTTTTGGATTTTTCAACTTTCCCCGGTCCTATTATATTAACCAGAAATTCGTTATATAATGTGGAAAATTTATACAGAGGACGGCTTTTTTCAACAGATTTTGTACATTCCAGAGGAGTTATTAGAATACAAAACAATGATTATTCCGAAGTTATACAATCCGCAGAGGCTTCAAAAGGCTTTAAAACCGGAAAAGTTTGTGACTCTGAGCTGATAGGATTTAATTATAATGAGGTTTTAAATAAATTAAATCAGTATTTTGAAAATGAAGCCTATACAGGAGTTGTCATTCTCGGGAATCCGGAAGGCGACAACTTTATGACGGAATATTACAGAACTCTTAAGGAGCATATCCCTGAAAATTTCTTTGTAATATCAATGTATTGCTGCAAAGCCAAGGATAATCTGTTTAGTATAAATGCTCCTTATGACAACTATGCTCTTTCATATATTGCGGAAAAAGCAGCAGGCAAAAAAACAGTCAGTGTATTTATGCCGTTATGCAAAAGACATACCGTTACCGATTTGATATATTTATCCGAAAATAAAAATATTAATATTTTTTGGAACACAAAATGCTGCACATTTATTAATCCTGCTGTTATCAAATCTGTTTGCGAACTGGCCGGAATACATATTATTTCAACACCAAAGCAAGATATTGAAAAATTGATATAATTAATTATTTGTTGTATATTAAAAAAGTAATGAAAAGGGGCTTTGGGTTTTAATGTTGAAAATAATATCTGACAGTTTTAAAATAACAAACAAATTTTTGGTTTTGGCAACTCCTTTGATATTTTTCTCGTTGTTGTCAAGTTTATATCTGATATTTTCAGGAAATAACGGAATCATAAGTTCTATAATTACATTTGTTCTGTTTTTCCTTATGCTCAGTGCATTTTTATCCGGTTGGCTTTATATGGTTGCAAAGGCTGTTAAAGATCCTGACAGTGAAAATGCGGATGCTCTTATTATGGATTTTCCCGCAGGTGTCGGTGAATATTTTTTAATTATACCCTGTGTAATTATCAATATTTGTATTGTAAGTATAATTTTAACTGTTATAGCTTGTATATTGGGTGTTAAATTTATCGGAAATCCAAATGTATCATACGAACAGATTTATAATGCAATGACAACAATTACGGCAATGAAGGAATTTGCAGCTTCACTTACACATGAGCAGTTAGTGAAAATAGAGGCTTGGAATTTGCTGCTTTTCGGAACAACTACAGTAATTTCATTTATTAATATGTTTTATTCTCCGGCAGTATTATTCAAAAAGAAAAATCCTTTTGTAGCATATTGGGTATGTTTTAGGGATTTGTTCAGCTACAGATTTTTAAATAATGTTGTTTTATTTTTATTCATAATAGTTCTTCATACAATAATATCAATGTTTGCTATGTTTTTAAGTACAAACGTTATATTATACTTTATATTTACATTAATTAAGTTTTATTTTGTAACCTATATAGCAGTTTTGGTATTTAATTACTACTATTCCAATTTTGTAAAAATAGGTTCTAAAGTAGATAAGATGGTATAAATTTTTATTTTGAGAACAGATAATTTTGTGTACCGTACATATTGTTGCACCGGTGGAAACCTTCCCTTAATAAAAATTTATCAGCTTCAGCATTATATACATCAAGATAACCCAGAATTACAGTTGAACTTTTTTCAAGTCTTTTACCAAGTAATTCAGCAAGTTTTGTTTTTTCTTGTTTATTTAAATACATCCACATATTACGGCAGAATAAAATTGTATTTTCCGGCGAAAGTTTTGGAACGTCATCAAAAATATTTCCCTGTTCAAAAATAATGTTATCAGTAAGAATTTTCTTAGGTTTCATCAATAAAGCCTGATTTACATCATTTTTATATTTCTCCAATTCAATAAAATTAAGATATTTGCATTTTGTATTTTCCTGAATCCTGAAAAAATCTTCCGCAGATATGGGGAAAATATTCTTTTTAGCCATATATATGTTGTCTGCATTCAAATCTTTTGCGATTATTGGAGTGAATTTTTTCAAATCCTGAGGGGCATGCACCAAAAGAGCCATCAGAAATGACAACGGTTCCATGCCATTAGAACAGGCATGTGCAACTACATTAACTATCGGAACATCACGATATTTCATGCACAGAAATTTTATTAAGTTTTCCCAATCAATATCATCACGAAAACAATAAGTCGTGGTTTTATAAATAGGAATCCCTAAACGGTCTGTAATCCATCTGTTGTTAGCCTTAAAATTTTGTCTTGCATAAATATTTTGTACAGGTGATACAATCATACCTATACAAAAACACCAAAAATAAAATTTTGCTTTTTAGTCACATGAATTATTTTCTTTGCAGTTACAATCATTTCCGCACGAACATTTGCATTTACATTTTGGTGCGGTTTCTTCCAGAACCTTATCGGTTTTTTCTATTGTTTTATCTGCAGATTTTTGCATTTTTGCTCCGGCTTTTTTGATGCCTTTGGCAGTAGCATTTGAAACTTTGTTAGCTCCTCTTACTGTTGCTTTTTTTGCTTTTTCTGCACCGCTTTTTATATGCGGAGTTGCTTTTTCGGCAGCACTTACTGATTTTTCTTTAATAAATTTTCCTGCTTTCTTTGAACCGGATTTTACACTTTCTGCAGTTTTTTCAGCTGCTGCCTGTGACATAACAGAAACAGTTTCCCAGGTTGATTCTGCCGTTGTAGGTTCTGTTACGTCTTCTGCAATTGCAGTGTTTGTTAAAATTAATCCTGTAGTCAATATTGCCAATGTAATAAATAACTTTTTCATAATGCTCCCCTTCCGTTTTGTATTATAAATACTATTATAATACATATTAGCAAATTTTAAACAATAGTACAAATACTATGCTTTATACTTTTTCCAGCGGTTTTCATACTCCTTTACCGCCTCTGCAGCGTCTTCTTCCGTATATTTGTATTTTGACAGACTTACCATAATCCTTCCGTTTGATTCATCCATAAGCTTTTTCTTTATTTTATACGGATATGTTTCATTTCCCTGAAGTCCTCCTTCATGGATATTTCTGACGACATCATCTATATATTGCTGAGCATATATAGGAATGTTCGGATGCCTTTTGATATATTCGGTAAGCGGCATGTTTTCACGGTATCTGTTTCCGTCTGCAGTTGTCAGTAAAAAGTTACCAATGGTGTTTATTCCGCCTAAAGATTCGGGAGTTACGTGTTCAATTGAACCGGTTGAGCCGATAAATAAACGTCTTGCCGCTTCTATCTGATCCCGTCTTGAATATTTAACAACAAATGCGTTTTTACTGCTGCCTGATGTTGGCAGAAAGAGGGCTTTATTTTTTATGTCCGCAAAAATTTCTCTTTCATTCTCGTTTGGAATAATCTCTTCTAAAGAATTCAAAAATATTTTACGTTTAAATGTATCTTGTTGTTTGTTATCAATAATAATTTGTCTGCATTTTGTGGTTTTTGCCCGAAGTTTTAGTGCCGTACCGGGAGAGAGTTTTCTAGACATAATATCAACATCATCAAGCACCATCAATTCTTCAAGTTTAAGTTTTGTAAGACAGTTAGTATAAATCATTTGTAAACAATTTCTGATATCGTCATCCGGATTTAACTGTGAAAAATCTTTAAATATTGCATACATCGATTTTTCTGTGGGCAGCAAGCTGTCATAATAATGCCCGAGTAAACTTACAATATCTAATGAGTTATGACATTTTTCAAGATTCTTTTCAAAACCCCTGAGAGCTGTTCCGGGTATAATTTTGATTCCACGGTACGGACAGGTTATATCCTTAAGTTTTCTGAGTGGTTTTCCTGCCGAAGTAGAACCCTGAAATGGGATATTATAATAGTAATAGAGGTAATTTTCTTCAGTTATTCGAGGTCGATGATGCTGCTGTGGTTTTGACACAGATAATTTGCTCCTATATAAATGTGGTTGGTAATACGATATCGCCCTAACTTGCATAAAAACTATTCTTAATACAATTTCATGATATCAGATTTTTTAGCTTATCGCAATATTGTTACAATAGAATAAATTATTCTTTATTTAACCGATATAAAGCTTTTTGTCTTCAAGTTTTGCCGGTTTTCCGACAGGTAATGTTATTTTCTCTTCCGAATGAGTTATCTTAAAGCCCCCGGCAACAGGTAATTTGGTGCGTTTGCTCAATTCTTCAAAATATTCTTGTAGCCAGCTTTCATTATCAACATCCAAAAAATCCCCCAAAATTATACCTTTGCAGTTTTTTGTAAATTGAGGAATATTTAATAACTGCTGAAACATTTTATCAATTTTATAAACCGGTTCATTTAGTTCTTCTGCAAAAAATAAAAAGTGCCCGTCAGGAATAAAATCCTGTCCGCATAATGATACGACGGTTGCAAGGTTTCCTCCCCACAGTATTCCTTCAGCAGAACCGTTGTTGTATATTTTTGTTCCTTCAAATTCTAAATTGTTACCGCAAATTGCTTTGAAAAAATTATTTTTGGTTTTTTCATTGATATTCAGAGCAAAATCGCTGCAAGCCATAGGAGAATGATAAGTTACCAAACCGGTATTTTTGTATATCATAAGCAGTAGAGCGGTTATATCAGAAAAACCGCAAAAAGGTTTTGGGTTTGATTTTATTATATTGTAATTTATTTTGTTAATAAGTCTTATGCAACCGTATCCGCCCCTTGCACATAAAATTAATTTAATATCTTTATCTTCAAAAAATGAGTGTAATTCATCAACTTTTGTATCGTCATTTCCTGCCAAATAACGATTTGTATCAAAAATATTTTTTGAAAGTTTAACTTTGTATCCCAAAGTTTCAAAGTACTTTTTTGATAATTCAACTTTTTCTCTGTCACACTCTCCGGATAAAGCTATTATTCCGATTGTATCGTTATTTTCTAAAATCATAAATTAATTCTATCACTTATCATATTTTTTAATCAATATTGTTAACTATGAACAAGTATTGCCGAGTCAAGTTTTTTGAATACGTCTTTTAAATTATCAATGAGTACAATCTCGCCCCTCAGTTTTGAAGCACCCTGAAATCCGTTTAAATAGTACGGATAAAATTTCCTCACAAATTTAACACCAACATTTTCACCTCTGAGTTCAACTTCTTGGGTTAAATGTTTTTTAAGAGTTTCGACTTTTTCTTCTAATGTCGGCGGTGGCAGATAAATACCTTTATTAAGATATTGTTCAATTCTGCCTATAAGTGTTACATCTCCCAATGCGGCACGACCGATTGCAACACCATCTGCCTGAGATTGTTCAAGACAATCGACTGCAGTTTCTATAGATACGACATCTCCGTTTGCAAAAACAGGAATATCTACATTTCTTTTTAATTCCGCAATTTTTTTCCAGTCAGCTTTTCCGCCATACATTTGCGAACGGGTTCTTGCGTGAATTGTTATAAAATCCGCTCCTGCATTTTGCATTGCCTGACCGAATTCCACATAATTCATCTCATCAAAAGTATAGCCTAACCTGAATTTTACACTAAGCGGAATCGATATATTTGCTTTGACCGTTTTGACAATCTCGCATGCCAAATCCGTATTACGCATTAACGCACAACCGTCAGTTCCTTTAACAACTTTGTTTACGGGACAGCCCATATTAATGTCAATCATATCAGCATATTGTTCCAGATATTTTGCACAATCGGCAATCATTTTTGGCTTGTGTCCGCTTAATTGATATGAAATAGGCGAATGATTTTCATTACGCATGATAATATCTCCGCCCTTGGACTGTGTTAAAAATTCCGAACTTATCATCTCAGTTGTAAGCAGGGCAGATGGCGAATTTTCCCGTACCAAAGACCTTAACACATAATCAGTTATGCCGGCCATGGGAGCCAAAGAAACACGGGCAGAAATTAACTCTTTAACCTGCATATGATTCCAGTTCTTTCATTCTTGATTTTGCATATTTTAAATATTCATCATCAGTTGTATATTTTACTGAGAACTGCTTGTAATATTTGTATGCTTCTTTGTAGTTATTTAGTGAATCATAGTCTATAGCAAGCATATAATTAACAATCGGAAATTCTTCAGAATTCTTAATTACAAACAAATAATCGTTTATCGCCTGATTTGTTTGTTTTTGTTCATCATAAATCATAGCTCTGTAGTAATAAGCATAGGCATTTTTTGCATCTATTTTTATTGCTTCGTTAAATTTTTCAAGTGCTTTGGCAATATCCTTTTTTTCAAATAACTCAATACCCTGATTCAGAATACCAACCGTACTGTTTTGCTGTACGTAGCTTAAAAGATTTTTTGCTTCAGACTGAGGATTTAAAGCAATCGCTTTTTTAAGGTATATTTCAGCATCTGTCCAGTTTTGTTTTTCGGAATAGATATACCCGATATAGTACGGAATTTCCGAATTTTTAGGGTTTATAACTTCAGCTTTTTTATAATATTCAATGGCATTATCATATTCACCCAATGCCTGATAAGATGCTGCTGCACCAAGTATTGTAGCTTCTGTTGCCGGTTCAATTTCAAGATACTGTTTTATTGCTTTTTTATATTCTTTATTGTTGTAGCTTTCGGCAGCACTTGATATTCTGGTTGCATTGTAGTCGTTTTTGACTTCTTTCATTGTTCTGGCAACATCCGCATTGCCCGGAAATTTTGTTTTTGCAACATTCAGTGTCGTTATAGCGGCACCGTAATCATCTTTTGAAGCATAGCATATTGCCAGATTGGTGTATGCATCAGCTTTGGTCTGGTCATTTTGTATATATGCACGGTATGCGTAAATTGCGTTATCTATATCGTTATCTTTGTGTAATTTGTATGCATAATCATACAAATCAAAAACCAAACCATTTTTATCAAGATATGATATAAATTCCTGCGGTGTCATGCTTTTCTTGACCAATTCCGTAACAGCAGCCCTTGCTTCTGCATTTTGCGGCTCTACTGAAAGTACGGAAGAATACAAACGCATTGCTCCCTGTGTATCACCCATTTCTGCTAATGCCTGTGCTTTATATTGCATAGCTTTTGTATTACCCGGCTCTATTGTGAGAACCGAATCATAGGCAAGAATTGCTTTTTGGTAATCTTTTTTTTGCTGGTAAAGTGTTCCTACATTCAGTCTGGTTGTGGTATTTTGCGGACTAAGTCTTTCTGCTTTACCATAATAATTGAGAGCTGATTCAAAATCTCCCTGAGCTTGTTTTATTGCACCTAAGTTTGCATTTAGTTCCGCATCATTAGGGGTTTGTGCAAGTTTTTTTAAATAAATTCTTTCCAGTCCGTACAATATTTCCATGTCGCCTTTTGCATCAGCCAAAGCCTTGTTATAGGCATCAACGGCACTGTCATACTGTCCGGTTAAATCAAGTGTTCTTGCATATTTTAATTTTAATCCGCTGTCATTCGGATTTTTTTGTAATGCAATTTTATAATAATCTGCTGCTCGTTTTGTATTACCAAGCAGTTTCATTAAATCAGCAATTTGTGAGTTCGCATCAGAAGCATATTTATCACTTTCAGCTGCTTTTGAAAATTCATATGCTGCTGCCGAAAAATTTGCGACAGCTCTTAACTGTTCGGCTTTATTGTATCTGGAATCAGGAGTTGTATCAAAACTAATAACTTTGAGACACTGGTTAAGGTTATTGCTTGCAGACTGAATCATGCCGGCAGAGTTCTGAATATCCTGATTATCTTGGGGATACATTTTTAAATAAAATAATGCACTTCTGAAATCGTTAGCTGCTTTTTCAAAATTTTTCTCGGTATTTGCGTAATATGAGCCTCTTGCCAAATATGAATTAACAATTCCTATTCTTGCAGAATTGTCCAGATAGTTAATCTTCATGGCTTTTCTGAATTCAACTATAGCTGAAGAATATTGTTCTTGTTTCATATAGTTCTGGGCAGCATTATAATGTTCGGCAAAAGCTCCCATGCCTGATGCAATCCCCTGCTGTGCAGATACTGTAAAAACAGTCATACAGCACAATGTAATTATAAATTTCTTATTCATAACAATAATATACTATAACGATATAAAGAAGTGAATAAGTTAACAGGTGAATAAGAATTTTTGTAAACATAAATTTTAATATTTTTTATTAGTTGTTTGTAAACAAAACTTAATAAAAATTTTTAATATATTATTTTTACGAATTGTTGTTATAAAAGCACAAATGTGTTTCAGACGTGGTTTTGAGGAATTTGAAAATTTTTAACGAATTATCCAATGTTAAGTTTTGTAAAAATTTTCTTGACATGTATTACATGTATATAAAATTTATTGTAGCATGCTCTTATCAACTATCCCCAAATCTCCTCCCAAAATTATTAGAGAAAATACTTATACTGACTCGAGGGAATAAAAAAAGAGTCAGTTTTTATTATGCAAAATTAATTAAAAAAGAGTTTGTTTAAATATTAAACAAACTCTTTTTATTTATGCTTCTTTCTATTACAGTTTCCAACTGTTTAGATATTCTTCCTGTTCAGGTGTTAAAACATCAATAGAAATTCCCATTGTTTTTAGTTTTAATTCGGCAATACTCTTATCAACACTTTCGGGAAGAGTATGAAGTTTATTAGCCAGTTTACCCTGATTCTTGACTATGTATTCCATACCGAGAGCCTGATTTGCAAAACTCATATCCATAACTGATGCCGGATGACCTTCTGCCGCACCAAGATTTACAAGTCTGCCTTCTGCAAGAACATATATTGACTTACCGTTATTAAGTTTATATTCATCCAAGTATGGTCTTATACGTTTAATTTCCGTAGTGAATTCTTTTAACCCGTTTACGTTGACTTCCCAATCAAAGTGACCTGCGTTAGCAACCATAGCACCGTCTTTCATTGTTAACAGGTGTTGAATATCAACAACATGTTTGTCACCGGTAACAGTTAAGAAAATATCACCTTCCAAAGCAGCTTTTGCTATTGGCATTACTCTGTAACCTTCCATAGCTGCTTCAAGAGCTTTTAGCGGATCTACTTCACAGACAATTACGTTAGCACCTAAAGCTTTTGCCCTTAATGCACAACCTTTGCCGCACCAGCCGTATCCTGATATTACAACTGTCTTACCGGCAATAAGGATATTTGCTGCTCTCATTATTCCGTCCATAGCACTCTGTCCGGTGCCATATCTGTTATCGTAAAGATGTTTTGTTAAACTTGTATTTACACCAACAGCCGGGAATTTAAGTATACCTTCCCTTTCCATGGCTTGAAGTCTTATTATGCCTGTTGTTGTTTCTTCAGTAGAACCGATTACTCTATCTGCTAATCCCGGATATTCATCATGAAGCATTGAAACCAAATCACATCCGTCCTCAATAATTAAATGAGGCTGGTGGGTAATAGCTTCTCTTATATGAGCTTTGTATTGTTCAACACTTTCTCCTGATATTGCAAAAACCGGAATATTATAATATTTAACAAGTGCAGCAGCAACATCATCCTGAGTAGAAAGGGGGTTTGATGCAACAAGAATTGCATCAGCTCCGCCAGCCTGCATTGTTATACATAATGCTGCCGTTTCTTTTGTTACATGAGAGCAGGCTGCCAAACGTAAGCCTTTGAATGGTTGTTCTTCAAAAAATCTTTTTTTGATTTGTTCCAGCACGGGCATATCTTTCATTGCCCATTCGATATTATTTTTACCTTGTTCAGCAAGGTTTATATCTTTGATATCGCATTTTAATTGTGTCATAGTCATAATTTAACCCTTTTAATTCTTTAAATTTGCTACACTAACCTTTATTATTTTATCACTAACAAATACAACAGCCCATCTCAAAGGGTTAATGTTGCGTTTTGTTAACTCATTTTCTATGTATTTGGTTGTTATTTTATTGTTATTATCTATTTCGACTAACTCAGAAACGACTTGCATAAATATAAGATTACCACAAAAATATTATTTGCGGTACTTATGTTTATGTACTGCCCGTAAAAATAAAGACAACAAAACAAAAAGCCGCAAATCGTTGCGGCATTAACTCGTTAGATAAAGGAGTGGAGGAGAAAATAAAGAAAAGAGATTATGTTTGTATATACCACAATATATATTTTATATAACGCATGTGCTTTTGTTTGTTACAATTTGTTACATAATAAAAAGACGTTCATATTTTCATGAACGTCTTTTTATTATTTTTTGCTTGAAAATTATTCTTCTGAATTTTCTTCTTCGGACTCTTCAACTTCTTCCTGAGCGAGATCTTCTTCGTCATAAGCCTGCTGGCTCATTTCTTCTTCAATTTCTTCTTCAATTTCTTCAGAATCTACTGCTCTTTCAACTTCAGGTTCTTCTTCGTATTCATAATTAGAAGTTTTGCGAGCTTCTTCATCTTCCATTTGAGAAACTGATTTAATATCAATTTTCCAGCCTGTTAATCTGTGAGCAAGTCTTACGTTTTGTCCTTCACGTCCTATGGCAAGTGATAACTGATCATCAGGAACAACAACTAATGCATCCTTTGTTTCATCATCATCTGTCATAATATCAACAGAAACTACTCTTGCCGGAGAAATTGCGTTTACAATATATTCAACAGGATCCGGTGACCAGCGAACGATATCGATTTTTTCATTCTTTAATTCACCGACAATTGTCTGAATTCTGTTACCTCTTGGTCCTATGCAGGCGCCTACGGAATCGACTTCAGGATCATTTGACCAAACTGCTATTTTGGTTCTGAAACCTGCTTCACGTGAAATTGACTTGATTTCAACAATTCCGTCTTCAATCTCCGGAACTTCAAGTTCAAACAATTCTCTTACGATTTCAGGGTGTGCATGGGAAACAATAACCTGCGGAAGTCTGTTTGTTTCTTTTACGTTAAGAACAAATACTCTGATTCTGTTACCGGGTTTGTAATATTCTCTTGGAATTTGTTCTCTCTGCGGCATGATAGCATCGGTTTTTCCAATGTTTACTATAACGTTTCTGTTTTCAACTCTTTGAATAATACCTGTTGTCAGAGTACCTTTCTTTTCTAAGAATTCGTTAAGAATATTGTTTCTTTCGGCATCTCTGATTCTTTGTGTAATAACCTGTTTTGCTGACTGAGCGGCAATTCTTCCGAATTGTTCAGGTGTTACTTCAATTTTAACTTCGTCATCAATTTCAACTTCGTCATCAATTTCCTGTGCATCTGTTAAAGAGATTTCCATATCGGGATCTTCTACTTTTTTAACAACTGTTTTTGTTGAAAATACACCAATTTCACCTGTTTGTTCGTCAAAAATTGCTTCTATATTAGCTGCTTCTTTTACGTGCATGTGTTTTTTGTAAGCTGCAACAAGAGCATCGCAAAGAGATGATATAATTACGTCTTTGGATATACCTCTTTCTCTTTCCAGTTCTTCACAAGCTTCAAATAATGCTGTTCCGATTTTAATCATTTGTTTTATCCTTTCTGTTTACTTATTAAATTTTTAATCTATATATAATTTTGCTGACTGAATATTCTCTTTTGGAATATGAAGTTCTTCTCCGTCTTCAAATCTGAAGAATGTCAGACCTTCATTATCATCCCAGTCTATTATTTCACCTTTGAATATTTTTTCTGTTTCACCTTCTAAAGGTTCTCTTAGTTTTAAACTTATTCTTCTGCCCTGAAAATAAACAAATTCTTTATCTGATTTGAATTTTCTCTCCAAGCCGGGAGATGATACTTCAAGGTAGTATTTTACAGGAATTAACTCATCCAGAAAGTCATTCAATGAACGTGTAACATTTTCGCAGTCATCAAGTGTAACATCTTTTTCTCTTGAATAGAGGTAAATTCTTAAAAACCAGCGATGATTTTCTTTGATGAATTCAATTTCAATCGGAATATACCCGAACCTCATAGCCGTATTTTCAATGAGCGGTGTAATTTTTTCCAAAACTTCGTGCCTGTTAATGTCCTGTTTCATAAGCCTCCTTGTTTTAAGCTATGTCGGTAAATATGTATTTTAATATTTACCCCGTCCTTAAAATAAAAAAGAACGGGTATAAATGACCGTTCTTTTTTAAGAAACTATTCACAACATAATTATATCAAACATGATTTTGAATGTAAAGAAAAGGGTTTACATTACTTAAATTATAAAAATTTATACAAGTTCTTTTACTTCAATGCTCTCACGAAGCTGACGGACTAAATATAGATTGCCATTGTTCCATTAAATCGTCTAGTTCTTCTTTGTTAAAATCTTTTAATATAGTTTGTCCTTCTGTATTTTTGGCTATTATTTTGGGTTTAACCATATTTTTTAATTTTTGTACCATTTCAGGATTATCATATAAGCTCTTTATATAATCATCATAGGATTTGCCTTTTATTATCAAATTTGGAACCCGACCGCCGCCAATAAAGTCATATGCAAGCATAACCTCATCTGAAAATGTTTTACCTGTGGTCAAAAATTTAAAAATATCTGCAACATATTCATCTGCTTCATAATCTTTATAGTTGTATCCCTTTGTAACCTCTCTATTAAACAAATCGGTTATTCCTTTACCACTTAAAACAAGATTATTATAGCAAAAGTCTCCATCGTTGCGTAAAGAACCTATAAATTCTGCATTATCAGCAGTTTTACAGTAATCACTCTTAATTTCATTAAATAAATTGTTATGTTGTAAGCTAGTAGGGTAGCCAAGTATTTCTAACTTTTTACTTCCTAAATTATCTAAATTATTTATTTTAGTACAGAATCTTCTATATGTCTGCTTTGATGTCCAATTTCATGTTGAACTATGTTGCCTTTAGCAATATTCGATAATTTATTAATGTTTAAAAATATATTTATTGTTCCGTCAGTACTTATAGGTGCATATCCCCAAGCGTAACTAAAGCCTAAATCCGGGTTAATATTTCTTTCTGTTAATAATCTTATTAATTCATTTTTTTTGTTCCAGTCAGATATTACAAGTGAATCAGGTTTTGAAACAGTAACCCCTAATCTATCCAGTTCAGCAAAATCTTTTGCTATTTTGTTTATATGTACTAAGTCGCTATTTGAAACATCTCTGAATTCTGTTTTTATTCCAAAATTATCAAACCATGCTTTTGCTTCATCAATGTTTTTAAAATCAGCAATTTGCGGCAAAACATTTGTTTTTGGATTACCATCAGGTTTTTTGGGCGGTTTTTTACCACGAACTTTTTCCCATATAGTTTTCAGGTGTTTCCCTTTGCCTATAGTTAATTCAATGCCTAAGCCGATTACCGTTGCAATACCGATTCCAATACCAATTTTTGAGCCGTTTGATAATTCTTTTTTCTTTGATGATAACTCGACTTTGTCCTGCAGTAGCGGATTGCTCTTAAATGCGGCATTTTTGTTATTGTTTTGTTTATTTATTTTATTTTGGGTAATACTATTTATTTCTATAGACACAATTCAACCTTTTCACATTGCCAACCTGTTTATATAAAGTATTTTTCTTCCGAAAAATTGCCTGAAAAATAATAAAATGTAAAATCAATATTTAAAACTCATAAATATTCTTGTCTTTTTTAAAATTTTACCGATAATAAAAGTATGGCGAGGAAGAAAAAACAAACAATAGGAAAAGGTAAAATTATCAGCTTTGGTATAACACTTTTTCTTATGGCGACAGGATTATACTATGTCGGGTTAAACTGCGTACCGCAAAAATGGTACGATATCCAGACTATGATGCCGAATAAACCCGAGTCATATTATGTTGACCAGTGGTGTACTTCCGATTTTGGCAGAAAAGAAGCCGTTCTTTGGGATATGACAAGGGTTGACTGTCTTACAAAAGATTATGCAATAGAATTTGATTTTGCCAAAAAATGGGCAGAAAGTATCGGACAATCACTTTATTATTCAAAAATGACAGGCAAACCACCCGCAGTAGTTCTGATTTTAACTTCTGCCGCTGACTATCATTATGTAAAACGTGTTGAACGTTTGGATAACGGAATAAAAATTTTTCTTATAAAAGCATATTAGAATTTTTTAAGATGCTATTGGAAGAATAAGAGGGAATTTTCCTACTTCACGAATCTGTCTTGAAAATTCTTCTATATCAACTTTAATTGCATCAAAAGTGTTGTAGTGCATAGGAATTATTGTGGAAGCTCCAAGCCATTCTGAAGCAATAACCGAATGTTCAATATCCATTGTATATTTCCCGCCAATCGGAAGCATTACAATATCAGGACTATATACTTCTCCAATCATTTTCATTTCATTGTTAAGACAGGTATCACCGGCATGGTATATTGTTTTATCATCAGCTTTTATTACTACTCCGCAAGGACAGCCGGCATATTGCCCGTCAGGAGTTGTGCTTGAATGAAAAGCCGGAACCAAAATTGCGCTTCCCCATTCATATTCTCTCCAAGAACCAAGTCCCATGTCGATTGTTGAAGCACCTTTCTTTGCACAATAATTTGCCAGTTCAAAAACCGCAGTTATTTTTGCTCCTGTTCTTTTTGAAATTTCTATTGCACTTCCGAGATGGTCACCGTGACCGTGTGTTACAAATATATCAGTAACTCCTTCAGGTTTGTAATTGGGTGCGCAAACCAAAAAAGGATCTATTAATATTTTATGATTATTTGTACTAATTTCAAATGCGCTGTGACCTAAGTATTTAATATCCATTACTTTCTCCTATTTTTCTGTTACTGAGGAATATTTCTCCTGTAATTTTCTTAGTTTTTTATATTCTTTTCCCCATTGTTCCATTGATTTGATAACCGGATGCAGCGAATAGCCGATGTCGGTTAAATAATATGTAACTTTATTGAATTCGTCACTGTCTTTTTCTCTGAACACAACTCCGTCTTTTTCAAGTTCTTTCAGACATAAAGTAAGAGATTTTGATGTACATCCCAAACTTTTTTTCAGTTCATTAAATCTCATATCTTTTTGCAGAAGGTTTTTTACTGTAAGAAATTTCCATTTTGTACCGAGCAAAGTCAATACGACTGCAATTGGATTTTGAGGCAGCTTCTGATGTTCCATATCCTTAATTATAACCTTTCTGTTTGTTTTTTCAAATAATTCACAATGTTTTTGCCTATCCCTGATTCCGGATAATAAAACTCTTGTTTAATGATTTTTGCTCTTAATGTTTTAAGTTTATCTTCTTTTTTAATTAAAAGTTTATATAACAGTTCCTCAGTGTCTTCGGTTTTTGCAAGAGTATAAAAACCTTTTTTAATTTTTAATCCGAATTTGTTAAATCCTGCCCTGTTTGGACTTTCAAAGAATATAATCGGTTTTCCTGAATAGAAGTACTCTGCCAAAAACGAAGAACTGTCTGTTATTAACACATCTGAAGTTTTGAAGATATCAAAATAGTTTCCGTCAGTGTAGACAACCGCATTGCCCAAAGAATTCCATTCAGCAATATAGTCGTCATATTCTTTTTCCGTCAAAAATTTCTCCGTAATACATTTATATCTGAGTGACGGGTGTGGTTTCACAACGAAATTGTATTCCGGATGTTTTTTTGCAAGTTCAAGAAAATAAAGATACTGTTCTTTAAAATTAGACATTTCAAAACCGTATTTTTCTATTGAATGATGCGGAGCCCAAATTATTCTGTGCTTTTCTTCTTTCTCCGAATCTTTCCACAAGTCTTCAAATCTTTGGTCTATAGGCATTCTGTAGTTATCAAGCTTCGGATATCCTTTTGTTACCATAATATCTTTGTGTTTAAGTTCTGCTGCTTTTTGATAAAATTTGTTATGGTATTCACTTTCTGCGAACATTTTCCATAGGTTTCCGCTGTTTTTCCTTATTGCCTCAGAACCCCAGGATTGTGTGTCTATTGAAGTAAATCCGTATGAAATTATGCATGTGAGAGCATATTTGCTCACTACTTCAGGAATTTGAGAATGTATCATATACCAGGGCTGTTGGTAAAATACAATATCAGGCTTTATTTTCTCAAGTGATTTGTAGATATTATTTTCATAATCAAAACCATCTATTGACTCCATCCCAAATGATTTAAAGAATTCAATATTTTTCTTCTGTAAAAATTCCTGCCTTCTGTATGTAATAATAGGCAAATTTATTATAGGAAGTACTTCAAAATTATCATCTTTTTTCATTTCGTCATATATTGACTGATATCCCCATTTAGGGTTTTCCTCGCATAAAAATGCAACCCGTATTTTTCTTGATTTGTCTTTGCGTAAATTTTTCAAAACATCAATATAATTATTTTTTGTCTGATATTCGGTTTCGTTCAGGAAAATAAAATATTTCAGGCAGTTGAAAATGTTTTTTGTTTCTTTGAGATATTTTAGCGCAATTGAGCATTTGTGTATAAACTTATTAGCTTTGTCTCCAAAAAAATCCTGAATGAGAGGTTCAATAATTGTTCCTTTTTTTACAAAATTATTTTTTATAAGAAAATTTTTTATCTCAACAGGATTTACAGTTGTTACAAGGATAACATCAGCTTCTGCTTCTTTGATATCTGCAGGTTTCACGGCTTTATAGCCCATATATTTATCTGTCGGATTTTTTTCGTATCTTAAATCGCTGACTGCACAAATATTTAAGTACTTCGATAAGTCATAATTTTGGCAGATAACATTAAACAAAATACCATTTCCGTATATCAGTATTCTTTTTTTGTTGTATTTTTTTGATAAAAACAAAAGTTTGTCTTCAAACCGAATACTTTTCAGATAGTCAGTATAGCCCTTTAACTCCTCATTATACAAAAATTGCTGATATTGCTGCATTTATGCCCTCAAAAATTCTGCTAATTCTTCTTCTTTGTTCTTTGTTATATTGATAACCTGTCCGGAAACATTAGACAAAACAGTCAGTAATGCCGCAATAGCAACTGTTTTTGATTTTAATAGAGTTTCCGGAGGTTCTGCACCAAAATTCTCAAATCTCATTGGTGTTGCGGTTCTTTCCGGATTAATAATGTTTATTTTAACGTTATCCTGCAAATGCTCCTGAGCCGCAGCCTGTGTCAGGTTGACAAGAGCGGCTTTAGTTGATGAATAAATTGAAAAATCCGCCCTGCCTCTTGTGTAAGAACTTGATGCAAACATTAAAATGCTGCCGCAAGTTTGTTTTAAATATGATATTGCAGATTTTAAAACATTAATGCTCCCTATATAATTTATATTTATATCTTCTGTAATGTCTTTGATATCACGGTTTTCAAGCCTGCCCATTTTCAGAATTCCGGCAGTATTTATTACATAATCAATTTGTCCTTCTGATTTATAAACTTCTTTCAAAGCTTTCCGAACTTTTTCAAAATCTGTTACATCTACTCCGCCATTCTGTCGTGAAAATCCGTAAACTTTTGCTCCCTGATGTTTTGCAATTTCAGTAATATCTTTTCCGATTCCCCTTGATGAGCCGAAAACAACCAAAACTTTATCTTTGAGATTTTCAAGTTTTGTATTGGGAATATCAAAATTTCTTATCTGAAACAACTTATCCGCTATTTCTATGTCTATAGGATAAGTTATTTTTATATTGGAATCTTCACCGTTTACAACATAAATATTGCAGAGATTAAATTTTTTAATCAGTCCGCAATCATCGGTTACTTCAATATTTTTTTCATTTTGGGCAAGCAGATGAGCTTTTTTAATTACACCAAGCTTAAATGCCTGTGGAGTTTGTCCGCGTCTTAAAAATTTACGTTTAGGAATATCTTCAATAAAATCTTTGTCATCAACCTGAATGATTGTATCGGCAGAAGGAATAGCAACATCAACCGCCTTATATCTTTGAAGTGCATCTATACAATCATTGATAATTCTGTTGGAAATAAACGGTCTGACGGCATCATGTATAAGGATATTTGTGTTATCATCCTCGTTTAATGACATTAATGCAATATAGGAGCTTTCTTGTCTTGTTGCACCGCCTGCCAATATTTTCCGAACTTTTTTATAATTATTTTTATTCACAATATCAGTGCAAAAGTTTCTGTAATCTTCTCTTGTTACAATGATAATATCGTCAATATTCCGATTCTTTTCAAAAACATCCAGTGTGTGTTCTATTACCGTTTTTCCCGCAATTTTTACAAACTGTTTAACGGTATCCAAATTGTTTAATCTCTCCGAACTCCCGGAAGCCAGAATAATAGCTATATTTTTGTAATTTTCCATGGTTTCCATTTTACACCGAAATAATATCTGAGTAAATGTAATGAACAAAGTTAATAAAATAGTTACAAATAAATTGCTATACTCATTCAATTTTGTAAACTTTTGTAAACAAGCAATGAAAACATGGGCAATTACATGTGATATATATACTTTATATATACAAGAGGATATGACTATGGCTAATATTAATGATTTGGCATCAAAAATTGTTAGCAGGATGAATCAATTGGACAGCAATCCAAATGATAACTATATTGATGCGAAAATTTGGAAAGATTACGCAGTTCAGATGTACGGAGCAAAAGATAATGTTACGATAAAAATTTCAGTATTTAATGCAACAGCATCAATAAAAAAATATCTGGACAGAGAGTCTAAAGCGACAGGAGAATCAGTAGATAAAATTGCTACTAAATGGTATGACGATTTGGTTGATATAAAATCAAACCCACAAATAAGCAATCAACAAAATATAAATCAAAGTGCAGCAAATACTGTCAGCAGCAGTAAAATAAAAGGTGATACCGTAACAAAAAAAGAATATTTAGTTAATAAAATGCATAATAAATGGTCTTCTGCATTTAGGCAATCACCGCTGGGAAAAGATTTTTACAGCCGGTTATATGATGTAATTAAGGAAATGCATTGTTCAGTTCGGGATTGTGATTTCAATCGCAAGAATTATTCTTCAAAAGAAGAACAAACTATGGATGAAGTTATTGCTGTACTGGCAGGTGAATCTTCGCTTAACCCTAAGTCTTCCGGGGCAGACGGAAAATACAGAGGGTTATTCCAGCTCGACAGGCCTTCATTACAGACTGTAAAGGATGCTGCCATCGATTACAAAATTCCGGGTATAAATCAAAAAATAAGTTTAAACGGATTTGCAAAATTGCCAGGTGTAAAGCAACTTGATTATTTAAAATGCCATATAGCAAATGCCAGAAGGAAATCCGGATTATCACAAACAGAAACAATAACTCCGGGACAACTTTGGGCAATGATAAAAAAACCAAAGTATGGGCAGGAGTACAGTACGCTTACAGCTCAAAAAAACAAGCAGATTAATAAAACATTCATTAAAAATGATATTGAACGAGGTATTGCATAATTTAAACTATAATATAGTTATAGACTTGATTTAGTGTATCATAAAACGCATTTTCATTACCGAAGAAAACGTACATTTCTGCATTGTTTTTACCCAGCATTTGTAAGTCTTCGACTTCTAACGGAGGACCTGCCGGTGTTGTTCTTGCCGGATTTTGCGGATTGGAGATTTGCCCTGTTGCTCTCAAAATAGGAATCAAAAGAAAATTTTTGAATATTTCATACTGGGTGAGCCCCTTGGTAATAACTCCTATATTATTTATTGCTTCGTCTATAAGTAGTCCTCTCTGCATCGGAGCGGTATTTGTTTTTGCTTCAATACCTTTTTGCGAAGGAAGATTTTTTCTTATATCATAATCTGAATCAAATGTCCGTTTTATGAGAGTGTTCATATCTTCTGAATAAACCGTGCTTATAACATCGCCCAGCATATAATAAGCACATAAAAGATGGTTCTTCCGTGAGTTTTCCCAATTGTATTCCAGTTTGATATTAGCAGAATGTTTATCTAAGGTTGCAATTACAGATACAACATCCCATTTGCTTTCAAAGTCAATTTTTAAAGCAGCCCTTGATTGTGTATTCATAACAATTTTTGAACGCAGCACCCTGAATTCTGTTCCGTAATCATTGGCATCAGGGGCATTGTTATAACTGTCTCCCAAATCAGTGAAATCTATTATTCCGAATCTTATGCCGTTTATAAAAATTTTTTCATTTTTTATTTGTAAACTCATATTTGAATTTTCCAGACTACAATCTGTTATATTTAAATCTGTTTGTGAAAAAACAGGCATAATAAATTCTGTTTCATTCGGTTTAATATTTTCAACTTCTGCCAGATATTTATAAATATTTTTATAATCTTCTGTTACAGGTATTCTCTGTGTATCTGCAAGAAGTTCGGAATCAAAACCTTTTCTGAAAGATATTTTTTCATAGCCGTCCTGCGGTTCTGCTGATTCAAATTCTACAATACCTGTGAAAGGTCTGTCCGAAAGGTTTAAAATTTTTTTCTTGCTAAATTCATTTTTAAATTTTATTTCATCGATAATTCCGTTCGCAATCTGAAGAATTTTTTTATATCGAATTTTGTTTTCTCTGTGGACATCATCGGTTGAGCATCCGCAAATACTGTCATGTGCCTGGTTTTGGAGCAGCATTTTATATGCGTGTTCAAGCACTGTATCGTAATTCTTTTCTTCTCTTTCATTTTTTACAAGCCGTGAAACTAAATCAAGTTTATAGGTACATTCTACATTCAATTTTTTCAAATCAAGTCTTGAAGAATAACACCCCTGCAAAGTGAAGGTTTTTGAATTATCCCGAAGTTCATCATTCCATTTGAACCTGTCAAAAGTTCCGTCAACCCGTCCAAAGTAATCAAATGGCGAACCCAGTGTGATGTAATAATCATCCTTCAGAATTTCATTTATTGCAGCAATCTGCTCTGTTATATCAGGTTCAACTCCGAGATGGTCTGCACCTATCGGCAGCAGCAAATACTTTTCTCCTGATTTTTCGGCAATTTTATCCAGTTCTTTTTTAAGAATTTCTGCTTTTGTTTTCAGGTCTGTTTTTATGGAGAATACATCATGAAAATATCCCCTTACCAGGTTTACGGTATCCATTCCGCACCATTTAAATTCAGAAGGGAAATCTCCGCATCCGCGCCAGACCATACATTTATCAATTCCGTAGTCCATAAGTATATCAACAGCATTTTTGCTGTGTCCGAATGTATCCGGCAAATAACCGATAAAATCGTTACATCCGTATTTCTTTGCAGTTTTTATTCCTATTTCGAGGTTCTTTTCAAAACAGGTTTTGTCGGTTAAAAATTCATCTATCAGGCAATAAAACGGTCCGATAAAAAGTTTTTTGTGCTTTACCAGCATTTGTACCGTTTCTTCCATTTCGGGGCGAAGTTTCAGGTAATCTTCAAGGGCACTTACCTGTCCGTCAAAATAAAAAGACGGTATTTTATTTTTAACAAGAAGTTCAAGAATATTGTCAAAAACTCTTAAAAGACGCAGTCTGAATATTTCAAATTCTCTGTACCATTCTCTGTCCCAGTGTGTATGCAGATAAGCTATAACATGTTTTTTCATAGTTTTATTCTACACCAAATCTGCTAATTATAAAAGAAAAATCTTACGATTACAGCTTGCGGTATAAATCAAGAAGCTTCGGGTATATTTTGTCAGTTCCCGCTATACTGCCCAGTGAATTAACAAACGGATTTTTTCTTGCGGCACTCCAGCTGAAAGATGCTGCAACTGCTTCTGTTGCGTAGTCTGTATATATTTTAAATAACTCGTCATTATTTCCTTTCCGAACAAGTTTTTCATAAGGCAAGTCGTTTAAATACAATCTCAGCTTTCCGTCCTTAAGTGCAATATTAAAAGAGTCATAAGCAATATGAATATTATTATCAATAAGTGTTTTAATATCTTTGATTAACGGAGTAAAAATTTCTTCAATATTTTCTTCACTCATTTTGTTTATATCAAAATATTTTTCCAGAGCATCATTAGGGTTCTTTTTATCAAATATTTTGAAAGAGTGTTTGTCATAAGGCTTGGATATGAGTGCCGGTATTGTGCTACCGTTAACTTCGACAGGAATTATTTTACAGTAATCATTTGTAACAAGTCCGAGTTTTTTCAGCTCCAGCATGTTTTGCGGTTCGTTAACAGCAGCCCCCCAGTTAGCATGCGGCAGTAAAACGCACACTTCTTCTCCGTTTAGTTTGACACGATATGCACATTTGCTTCCGCCGCCTTCAATCCATGTGCCGAGAACATCCTGACCGTT
This sequence comes from Candidatus Gastranaerophilales bacterium, assembly GCA_016280955.1. Lineage (GTDB taxonomy): Bacteria > Cyanobacteriota > Vampirovibrionia > Gastranaerophilales > Gastranaerophilaceae > CAG-196. The sequence continues at coordinate 93,983 of JAEEHV010000023.1, forward strand.
AATTTTCATGGCGACCTGTCTGTCACGAGCCGAAAACGGTTTTATACGGCAAAAAGTCAGCATCTCTTTTGCTTCTTCTTTTGTCATACTTTTTAGCAGTCCGATTCCGTTAGCTTGCGGCTCTGTTACATATCTCAGAGGTCCTTTCGGAAAATACGGTTTTGTTTCAATAAGCCTTTTACCATAGCCTATAATTACGTCAGTCAGCTTAATTCCCGCTCTGTCAATTCCCATATAAATCTCCAAATCTTATATATTAAAAGTAGTTTTTTTAGTTAAAATTGCACATTTTGTAAAGAAATGTAAAAATATCGGCAAATAGTTAAAGATTTCGCCGATTTTGCCGATACATTCAGTAGGGAAAATAAATTAGGCGATTATATGGATAATATCGGCGAAGTAAAATACCAATCATACGAAGCACAAAAGTGCGAAATTCGTGAGCAGACGGAAAAAAGCATTAACAGTCTGTTCGAAAAAGGTGTTATCAATCTGTTGCAAAAAGAACAGTTGCTTCAAATGTACTTGAATGGTGATGTATCATTTGGTGATGACGGACTTACCGAAGAAGAAGCTCAAAATTTTACTTCGGAAACATTTACGCAAATTCAAAATGCCATTCAGGGTTTAGCAGACAAATTCAGAACAAAAACGATGTATATTGTTCAGTATGGAGATACTCCGCAAATTATTGCTCAAAAAATGGGACTTACCGGTGATGAAGCAAAAAATCTGGCTCAGGATATAAAGGCAACGGCTCAAAGACAGGGCTTATGGTATAAATACGGTTTAAGAGTCGGTGATATGATTCAAATAAACGGTGATTTTCAGGATAAAATAGAGGCATTAAGGCAGAGTGGTGAGTATCTTGATGAAACAGAAGATATAAATAACAATTATAATGAGTCCAGGCGGCTTGGTCGTCGAGGCGGACACAGAGGAGAACCTGCGTCACCATCTCCTCCGGAAGATTCCGAACAGCCGGAAACGCCAGAACGGCCGGAAACTCCGCCATCAAGACCAAAAACTCCGCCGGTCAGCAGAACTCCGGAAGTTCCCCGCAAACCTCCCATGGAGCCGCAAAGGCCGCAGGGCCCGACAGAAGCTCAAAGTGCTGCTGCTCAAAAAGTTTATGATGAATCAATGCAGATTGTAAAAACACTCGGTCAAAAACCGTCTCCGAATGATCCCGTTCTCAAGAGAATTACACCGCAAAATGTTGCTTTTGTAATAAAAATGTACCACGATACCTATGGCAAACATTTATCCAGAGCATTAATAGAAAACGGTGATAAAAATGGCAAGGTAGTTTATAACATGATTTGCCATAATTTATGTACAAGAGCAAAACAGCTTGGTGTAAACGGCATATACTACGGTGATGCTCAAAAATGTATAAATAACCCCGGAAAAATTTATGATTGGTTAAATGTTGCTTATCCAAAAATTCTTGAGGCAGAGAAGAAACACAATCCTGCTTACGTAAGTAATGCCGATTATGAAACTTCCCGTAAGAGAGTTGAATACGAAGACACAGCACAATTAAGGCAGGATTCCGTTAAAATTGCCAGAGAACTTTATGGTGCTTTGCATGATTCTTATGAAGGCGGTTGGAGATCTATAGCACAAAATTTATGGGACAATAAGGATAATAGTGTAACAAAAGGTATATTAAAGCAAATTTCGCCTTCAAATGTTGCTTTTGTAGTGCAAACATACAAGAAAAATTATAAGACAAGCCTTGCTGAAGATATAAATTCGGAATGGATTGGTTTGAGTGTAAAAGATATTAAAGAACAGTTGTGTGCAAAACTTGTTACACAAGCAAAGAAACTCAGAATCGCAATCAATACCGCTTATCAAAATATAACCGATATTAAAAAACTTGCTGCCTGGATGGACAATGTAAGCAAAGCTATTATTACAGCAATGGACGGGTATTCATCGGTACTTCCTTCTGATAATACAAAAGAAATTGTGACAGAAAGACCCGGTGGAGGGAAAATAAAAACCATTACCAATGGTAATATGTTTGTGGAAGCAGGTATTACAAAAGTTGTTGAAGAATATGATAAATCAGGAAATAAAATACAGTCCACCATATACTATAAGGACGGAAAAGAAACACTTGAAGTATACGGCAAAAACATAAAAACAGGAAAAACCGAATTAAAAGAGGTAAAACTATTAAAACATGGCAGTGTTAAAAAACCGCAAAACACAGGAATTACCGAACCTGTTAAGATGGATTTAAAAGTGCCTTCTAATGCAAGTGAAGAAGCCAGAAAATTTGCCGATGCATTAGAACATAATAAAAAAACCTTAATGCAATTAATGAACATTGATAATGATACTTATAATAAACTTGCTCTATTAGCTATGGCTATTGCCGAACAAGAAACTAATTTTGATAATATGCCCTATGATTCTTTAGGGTGTTATAAACCAATTCTATCTGTGCCTGATACTCTTGGCGGAAACATAAACGATGGAGTTTTTGGCGGTGAATATTCTTTTGGAATGACTCAAATTAAATTAGGACTTTGGCTTAATCCTGAAAAAGAACCTGAAATATATAAATTATTTACTGAAAAATTAGATATAACAAAAGGTCGTGATATATCAGGCAATATTGATAAGTGTGCAATGGCTACAATGGCAATTCTTGCAACAATTTATAATAGGATTCAGAGCCAGACTGTTCAAAATTCAATAGAAGCTGCAAACGGCAGGATTGTTTCAAATGAAGGCTGGGAAATGAACCACAGAACCGGTATTTTGGAGAAAACATATAACACAAAGTCCTATGTTAACAAAGTTACTGATGAGGATGCAATATGTTATTACTGGAATAACGGCGGTGCTGCGATAAGACGAGGTACAGCTGATCCTGCAGGAAATCGTTATACAAATAATGTACGGAAATATATCAAAAAATACAGAATTGAAGAAAATCCTGCGGACAGAGAAAAGGCTATTATAGCATCAAAAATCAAAAAACAATTAAATTCTAAAAAACAATCAAATAATAGTTCATTTACACCAATGGATAACAATGGTCCGATGGGTTCAATTATCTTTATGCCAATGATGTATTCTAATAAACCCGTCAATAAAACTGAAGAAATGATAATTCTGATAGAAGGTTTGAGAAAAAATACAAAAATTTATCCAAAAAGCAAACGGGCATTAATAGAAGCTGTTGAAAAGAAAGAACTGGCTTTTGAATTTGGTTTATCAGCGGAAGAAGTTGCATCACTGACTCAAAGTGATGTGGATAAATTGCTGAAAAATTTGAGAGAATTAAAACAAAAAATAGAAAGCAGCAGTAATGTAAAATTCTCTGATGGTATAAGTGCTGAAGAAGCCAGGGTTCTCGGTAACAAATTTAAAGCAGATATCAGACGTTCGGAGTATAACTTTAAACGGGAGTATTTGAATTCAAAATCAAAACTGGTTAAATTATCAAGCGACAACAAAAATGCAGTTAAATTGAATAATAATACCATGCAGTTTTCAGCCTATAGTGTACGCCGCGGTTTTGTAGGCAATATTCCTGACAGAGGAGTGAATACCTCAGGAACTTCAGCTGCATCTGCAGCACTAGCAGAACATGCTCGGAAAGTTTCGGCTAATAAGACACAGCAGGCAATTGCTCAAGGCAAGCAACCCGGCGGATATTGTCTTGACGGATTCAGAGATGCTATGTATGCAGCCGGAATTAAAAATTTCTCCGAGTTTGTAGGAGCACCAAAAAGAGCAGCCGAATTCTTTGAAAATCATAAAGACATGTTTGAAGAAGTCAAATGGATTGATCTTGGTAACGGAGGCGGCAGACAAATTAACAGTACAGATTTACCAAAACTTCCTGCAGGATATATTGTAATTTGGGTACCGGGTTCTGATGAAAAATTTACAAACCAAAAAGGACATATATCTATCACGAATGGTAACGGTCAGGCTTATGCAGATGAAACCGATAACCTTGATTGGGGAGGATATTCGGGTAGTGCCGGAAGTGGTAAAGGCGAACACGGACATTTCAGAGTATTCCGTTTAACTAATAAATGGACTGTCGGTCCTGACGGCAAGCTTGTATTTAACGGCTAATAAAGAGTTAAACTCCCGAATTTCTTTTTACATCAATTTTTTTGAGCCGTTGTTCTATCCTTCTGTACCACTTTAATTTACTTTGAAATAAAGTATAATACCCTTCAAAATTACCGGTATGAACGTCTTCTATTTGTTTGTCGCACAAATCTTCCAAAACTTTCGCCAGATATAATGTGTATTCTTTTCTGTCGGGGCGGTCGTCTGTCAGAGTAATAATATCACCGAATTCTACCAAAACTTCGGGACGGTTATCCCTCAGGAAATAGTAATTAACGGCAACCGGCATAAGTGCTACTTTTCCGTACTTTTTAACCGCTTTTTCCGCAATATAAGTCATTCCTGTCTGTAAGTTTAACGGTCGGTGGTTAGGGGGTTTAATAATTCCTTCGGGAAATATGTATAAAATGTTGTTAGGATCGCCAATAGTTTCAACCGCATACTTTAATGCCGGCATGGATGCTTGCGGAGATTTTTTATTTACACTGAATGCTCCGCCGCGTCTTATTAAAGGAAATCTGTTCAACTCCTCTATCATAATACGGATTTCTTTTTTAAAAATTCTGTTGCAGATATTGTAACCGACAATTCCGTCCCACCAGTTGTGGTGCGGAGCAAAAAGTATTACGGGTGTATCGGGAGCTTTTTGTGTATAAAATTTATCAGAACCCTTGTAATAGAAACCGTGGAATCTGTTTTCCAGCATGCCGTAAAAATATCTGTCCGCAACCCAAAGCCAGAAAGGCGAAGTCTGTGCGGGACAAAATTTTTCATTGATGTTCCTCAGTTTTGTCGGCGGAACTTCCGAATACAACTCCTCTAAACATTCAACCATATCTATATCATACACACTTTAATAAAATTTGCAAATATTACAGATCTAATGTTAATAAAATTTACAATTAAAAAAGCCCCGAATTGTATCAATTCGGGGCTTTTAAAAATTATTCTTCGTTAAACATGTCTTTTCCTACGGAACAAAGCGGACAAGTCCAATCTTCGGGTAAATCCTCAAAAGCTGTTCCCGGATTAATTCCGTTGTCCGGATCTCCGGCTGCCGGATCATAAACATAACCACAAACAGAACATACAAATTTTTTCATAATTTTCTCCTTTTTGCTGGTGACGGAAATTTATTCCGCCTTATAAACACTGTTTTATTATCAAATATTACCTATACTTTGAACAATTTTATCCGCCAAGACATCTAATTCGTCAAGCTGTTCTTCTTTCAATGCGGATTTTATACAAATTGATTCATCAATAATTTCAGTTCCTTTAAGTGTTTCCAAAATCGTTTTCATAGCGCCTCCGCATGTTGGCGCCCAGGAACCGTTTTGAATCAGTACAACTTTACGGTTTTGAAGTGCGTGAGCTGCAATATCGTGCAGCAAATGCTCCATTGATTCAAATATTCCGTTGTTATATGTAGTAGTCGCAAAAACAATATGCGAATACTTAAATGCATCTGAAAGAACATAAGATGAATGAGTTTGGGAAACATCATAGATTTTTATTCTTTTAATTCCTCTGTCGGCAAGTCTTCCGGCTAAGATATTTACTGCATTTTCCGTTCCGCCGTACACTGAAGAATAAGCAATAAGCACTGATTTTTCTTCCGGTTCATATTTTGACCAGATATCATATTTATCAATAACTTTATTAATATTCTCTTTTATAAAAAGTCCGTGCAGCGGATAAATTGTTTTAACATCCAGGTTTGACAACTTTTTCAAAAGCATTTGAACCTGCGCACCATACTTACCGACAATATTTGTGTAATATCTTCGGAATTCATCAAGATAATCTTTCTCAAAATCAATTCCCGTATCAAGCAGATTACCGTTTATTGCACCAAAAGAACCAAAAGCATCAGCAGAATAGAGAGCTTTATCGGTTTTATCATAACTTACCATAACCTCCGGCCAATGAACCATCGGTGCAGGAGTAAATACAAACTCATGTCTGCCGGTTTTTAGAGTATCACCTTCTTTAACAGTCAGAACTCTTGATTCGACATCAAAATCAAAAAATTGTTTTATCAAAGCAACAGTTTTAGTCGTACAAACGATTTTTAATTCAGGATAAATTGAAACAACATCTTCAATCAATGCACAGTGGTCAGGCTCCATGTGCTGAATAATCAGATAATCAAGCTCTCTGCCGTCCAGTGCGGCTTCCAAATTCTGAAAAAACTGTGCCGAACAAGCTTTATCCACTGTGTCCAAAAGTACGGTTTGTTCATCTTTTATCAGAAATGAATTATATGAAATACCGTTTGGTATAGGATAAGCACTTTCAAATAATTTAAGTCTTCTGTCCGAACAACCCAAATAAATAACGTCCTCGTTTAATCTTCTTATGTCGTACATTTTTACTCCTTATGATACAATATTTTCATAATCTTAACTTAAACAAGGTATTTTTTAAACACCGAACAGGTTAAATTCGTGTAACATTTTGTTAATTTTAATTTAGTATGTTATACTTGCAAAAGGGACGGATAGTTGAATTTTCGTATAATTTAATCGTCAGGTTAAAACTCCTTAAAATAGAGGATTGCAGAAGAAAAGATATAGTGTAAAATAAGCTTGGGATAATAGGTACATGCGATAAATATTCATACAGTCCCGACTCCTGTATATAAAAACAGAGAATAATTATGGTGGCAAATAGCAATATAGAAAGTTTTAATAATAAAATAAATACACCTGAAAGTACACAAGATGAAAAAGAAAAAAAATACGTTCAGGAAGCCGAAGTTGACGGAATAGATATCCTTGTAAACATGGCAAAACAGGGTAAGCTTAATCCGTGGGCTGTTGATATTGTTGATGTTACTGACAAGTATCTTACTCATCTTTTTCAGTCAAAATCTCAGAATCTCAGAATGACCGGCAGAACACTTTTATTTGCGGCTGTTCTTTTGAGATTAAAATCGAACGTGCTTGAAGGAATTGATATTGCTGACTTTACTCCCCAGGCACCACAGGAAGCAGATTGGTTAGAGGAAGGAGAGCTTGATTATTCGGGCGGAGATGAAGATACTTTCAGCCAAACAAGTAATGTGGTATCAATTGATGAAGCTCTGCAGCGACGTACAAGTGTAAGATTAAATCACAGCCGTGTCGTAACCCTGCGTGATTTGATTCGCCAATTGGAATTTTATGAACAGCTTGATAAGAAACAATCTCTTAAAAATGCTCACGAAAGAGCTATAAGAAGAATCAGAAATTATGCAAGAATGACACCGGAAGATATTATCAGCATGGCTCACGATGAATATATCAAAGAAGGTGTACAGAGATTAAAAGCAAACCTAGAAGAAATTTTAGGCAGACAGGATAAAATTGAACTCAATGAATTGACACTTTTAGGTATGGACAGAATAAGCGCATACATATCACTGCTGTTTTTAACTCAAAATAGTGATTATGATTTGGAGCAGGATGAATTTTATTCTGATTTATATGTAATAAAAAGAGAAAATACAAATATCAATGCAGATGATAATGATGTCGATTCATTTAATGAAAATATAGAAAATGCACAGGGTGTAATTGCTGAACAAGAGGCAGAAAATGGAGCAGTTGAAATCAAGGATTGAAGCTGTTCTGTTCATAACAGCTAAAGTCCTGCAAATATCGGATATTTCAGAAATTTTGGGTGAAGAACCCGAAGCTGTTGAGGAGGCTCTTTTAGAGCTTATAATGGATTATGCTTCCCGTGACGGTGCATTAGAAATCGATGATGAAAACGGTTATATTTTGCAGGTAAAACAAGAGCATCTTGATATTGTCGAAAAACTGTGTCCGGTAGAATTAAAACCTCCGGTTTTACGAACTTTGACCGTAATTGCCCTGAAAGAACCAATAAGACAGTCTGTTCTTAAAGAACTCAGAGGCTCAAACGCATATGAGCATGTTCAGGAGCTTATTGAAAAAGGGTTAATTTCGCGTCACAAAGATAAAAACGGACGTTCTTATAACATTAAAACAACACCAAAATTTACGGAATATTTCAAAATCAAAGGAGATATCCGAGCATTGGTTAAAACATTAAATATTGATAACGGAGTAAAGGACGATCCTGAAGAAGCTCCGGAGCAAAATAAAAATAACGCAGAGGAGTTAAATGAGGAGCAGAACTAACAAAATAACACTTTATTTGTTTGTACTCTTTTTTATCGTTTCAGCTCTGATTTTTTATGTAGGAAGCAATTCAAAAGAATTATATGCCTGGCTTGGTGATATTAATGCAAAAAATAACAATGTTCAAAAAGCAATTAATGCCTATGAAAAATCGTATAGTTTAGGTAATAAAGATGCAAAGTTCAGAACATCATACATAAACATTCTGATTAATTCGCCTTTATCAATAGATTCTCAAACAAAAATTGCAGAGTTTGCCGAGGATGAAATTAAGGATTCTGCATCTCAGTCCGCAAAGTATTTTTTATATAATCTGAAACGGGAAATACACAACAAATATCCGGACAATTATGTTAAAAGAGCTCCTTATAGCGGGAAAATAATGCATTGGGGCAAATTGCCGATAACTTATACCTTTAAAAACACAAGGGGTGTTCCGGATGAGCTTGTTGAAGCTGTAGATTTGGCTTTTGACGAATGGGAAAGGGCAAGTTCGGTAAGAATTAAATTTGACAGAGTTGCTTCTCCAAAGGCGGATATTATAGTATCTTTTGTAAAACGTCAGGTAAAAAGTCCAAAAATCGGTGAAAAATATGTAATTGCCTATACTGTGCCAACGGTTAATCATGACAGGCTTGAAAAAATGGATATGGAATTGAGCATATATGATATAGAAGGAAATCTTTTTTCTCCAAACCAAATGTACAATACTTCGCTCCATGAAATATTCCATGCTCTCGGTTTTCTGGGACACAGTGATGATGCGACCAGCATAATGTATATGACAAGCGACAAAAATGTTAAAGCAAAAGATGACAAAAAATATATTAACAGTTCAGATAAAGCTACTCTTGAACTTTTATATAAAATAAAACCCGATATCACAAATGCACATGAATTAAAGTACAGCTATATTCCGTATCTGATTTTGGGAAGTAATACGGAAATTAATTATGCCAAAAAAAATGAGGCAAAAAGATACATACAGAAAGCACCTTCTATTCCGGCAGGTTATATTGATTATGCGCAGACACTTGTTAATCAGAAAGAATATGCAAAAGCGATTACCTGTTTGGAAAAAGCTCTTCGTGTAGCCGGTGATGATGCAACAAAATATCTTGTATATTACAATTTAGCTGTTACGCATTTTTATGACGGAAGTTTTGAGATTGCAAATGTATATTTGGACAGAGCAAAAGAAATAAAAGATGAACCGGATTTACATATTCTTATGGCAGAACTCTTTTTAAAACAAAACAAGCAGAATGAAGCTATAGAAGAATACAAATATCTTATATCAGAATTTCCCGACAATATAAACTTTTCAATAAGCCTTGCAAATATTTATATAAAAAATAAGCATTACCTGAAAGCAAGAAAAGTATTAAAAGAATTTTTAAAACGGAATCCGGGGCAGAAAAAGAGCCCGAGGCTTTCACGTTATAAAATATTGTTGTTATAGTTGTTTTATGATAGTTTAACTTTATGAAAACAGAAAAAATATATTCATTTATAACACCCAAATCAACAGGTTATATGTCAGCTGCCGGAGTTGGTCTGGCAATTGCAAGCGGAGTGAGTAAAAATAAATCTTTCAGAAAATATCATAAACCGCTGGCACTATTCTCGGGTGTCTGTACTTTACTTCATATAGGTTTAATAGAATATTATAATCATAAGTACGCAAAATCAAAAAGTAATAATTGACTTTAACACCTATCTATGTCTTAATATTAGATAAATATTTTGTTTTAACTCAGATTAACGGGCAAAAAATGGAAGCACTGGTCGATAAAATTAAAACTTTGAAGAAAGAAAAAAATGCAGTTGTTTTGGCACACTGCTACCAGAATGTTGAGATTGATGAAGTGGCTGATTTTGTTGGTGATTCTCTGTATCTCAGCCGTAAAGCAAAAGAAACTAATGCAGATATAATTGTTTTTGCCGGGGTTTCATTTATGGCAGAAACCGCAAAACTGCTTTCGCCCGATAAAAAAGTTTTGCTTCCGAGGCTCGAAGCCGGTTGTTTTATGGCTAATATGATAAATGTTGATTCGCTCAGACAGTTTAAATCACAACATCCCGGAGTACCTGCCGTATGTTATGTAAATTCAACAGCTGCAATTAAAGCGGAATGTGATGTATGCTGTACCAGCTCCAATGCCTTGACTGTAGTAAACAATATAGCGGAACGGGAAGGGGTAAAAGAAGTTTTATTCCTGCCGGATACGTATTTGGGTAAGTGGGTTGAAGCAAAACTGAACGGTAAAATAAAAGTTACAACATATAACGGTTTTTGTCCGACACATTTGAGATTAAGAGCTGAAGACATTGAAAAGTCGAGAGCTGAACATCCGAATTCCAAAATTCTTGCACATCCCGAATGTCATCAGACAGTTTCTTCTATTTCAGATTTTGTCGGCAGCACAAAAGAAATTATGGAATATGTTAAAAATACCGATTTCAGCGAATATACAATCGCAACGGAAAAAGGTGTTTTTGACAGGCTTAAAAGAGATTACAAAAATAAAACCTTCTATCTTCTTAAGGATACTCTTGTATGTCAAAATATGAAATGGAATACCTTAGAGGACATTTACAATTCGCTTTTAAGAGAGGAAAATGAAATAAATCTTGATATTGAAACTTCTCAAAAAGCAATGGCATGTATAAATAAAATGTTTGAAATTACCCAGCCGGTGTTAATATAATTGCAAACGAATTTGAATAAGTTCCCTTTTTAATATTAAGCTGCTATTTTGTGTTCTTTTTCGTATCTTCTTTTTGTTGCGTGTACTGTCATGCCTGCAACGAAAAATCCCATTACAAACAAAGCAAACAGATACGGAAGTCCAAAAATAATGCCTTTTTGTTTAATTAATGATTTAAACTCCTGTTCGATTGTAGTTCCTTTTTCTTTTGCGAGTTTTTCAGCCAGCTTATCAAGCTGCTCAAACGGTGTAACTTCTTTTTTCGAATTTAAAACATCTTTGCATTTTCCTTTGTTGAAAAGGAAATTTTTAAATCCTTTTTCAACAAGCTCGCTGCCTGTTATTACATAAAGTGCAACGAGTGGAAAACGTGTTGCAGTTTCTTTAAGGTTTTCTTTTCCTCTGTCTGCCGATGCACCAAAGTAGCCGCAGCCGCCGACAAGAACACATGTTGTCAGCTGTCCTTTGCTCAATACCAGTTTGCCGTTTTTGCTTTTATTAAAGTCCATATTGAAGTATTTATTTACGAAGTTTTTTGCTTTTTCATTTTTTGAAAATAATTTATTTCCGGGAGCGACAATAAATTCTGAAATTTTTTGTAATGTTTTTGAATTTTTGCCCCTTGTTGCCAAAAGTCCGGCTAATCCCAGTAAGCCTGTATAAGTGATTGCTGCACCTGCAATATGTTTTTTTGCACTTTGTTTTACTTTTTCCTGATGTGCTTTGTCCTCTTTATTATTTTCCAGCGAGGCTATATTTTTAAAATCACTTTTGTTAAACAATTTAAGTGTAACGAGGTTTTTTATGTAGTTTAAAGAAAATTCTGTCAGAGGAATTGCCGTTGCAGCAAGTGCAATTGCAGCTTTTACCGGTATAATTTTTTTATTGTTGTTTCTTAAAAGCGGATTGCTTTCGGCTTTTTTTAAGAGATTAACTCCCGTTTCTGCAACTTCTTTTTTTAAATTATCCGGTAAATTTTTTGAAAATCCTTTTCTTGCAATATGTTCGCCAAGTATTGCAGGAGACAGGTAAATAAGAGCTTCTTCCGATGTTTCCAGAAAAGTATTTTCGGTTAAATCTTCAATACTTCTTGAGAATATTGCTTTTGGAACAAGACAGGTTGATACATCCTGAATATATCTTGTGGTTGATAAACCTGACGCACCTTCCTGATGTCTGAGGAATCTTGCGACGGGCTTCATTTTTTTCGGTAGTGTGTTGATTAAGATTTTTAAATTGTCTGACATTTTATTTTCTCCAATATAAACTTAGCGGCACTTTTTACTACCCAAAAAGCCTATATTGATATTGAACAGATATGACAAAATGGGCAGTTATACTAACCCGCGCCACCAACGTCTATTCAATTTTAAAGAATTTTGTTTAATCATTTTATCCCTTTATGACCTTGTATCGATATATCGATACAAGGTCATTATAAATTAGAAATATTTTGTTGTCAACTGTATTAAAAAATTGGCAAATTTTATATTTACGGGTTTTAGTTTAACAAAGTATTAAATTTAAAGGTTTAAATATATGAACAAATTAGTAAAAACTATGGGTTTATCAACTGTTATAACAACGGCAATGCTTGCGAATTCGGTTATTCATAAATATTCCGAAAAGCCGGAGCCTGAAAAAACTCAGACGGTATATACAGAAACTTCTTTCAAGAAGGATAATTTTAACTCTCTGGAATTGTGGTCTGCACTTACAGGGCTTAGTGTATTAGGTCTTGCCGGTGCCGGTATAAAGGACTGCCGGTATAAAGATGCAGCTTTGGAGTCCGAAATTCAAAATTTAATTTCTGCTTCAGGTAAAATATCCGACAAAAAGGATAATACGGATAAGGCACAGAAATGCAGGATTTTGGAAAGTAATCTTTCATCAATCAGTTTACTTATGAAAAGACACAAAATAGTTGATAAAGCAGCATTTGCACAATTTGAATTTACTTTTGGTGCATTAATTCATGCGGTTGAATATAACGAAAATCCTAATTCAAATTTGAAAATAGTACTTGAATATCTTGCCAAAAAGGCTGTTACACCTAAAAATAAATTTAAAACAATAGATAAACAATACAGGGCAGATTATCGTGATGTTAATTTTAACCATAGTTACGGTGTGATTTCTTACATTAAAAAAGGAACATACAACGGCGAAAAAGAAAATACGTTTTTGTATAAAGGTTTGTCTAATTTTGAAATCATGGAAAGGATACAGATAATTAAAGAAAATGTTTATCAAACTGATAACGGTATCCTGATGTATAAACATGACAGGGAAAATTTATTAAGCACAATAAGGGCAATAGAATCTGCCATCAGGGCTGATAAACCTGTAAGCACCGCTTTATTATATGATGTAAATGATTTGTACTGTACAAAAAGGCTTAAAAAGACTATAGAGATATAACCGGATAAAAATACTAAAGCCTATACTTAATTTTTTCATTGAGATATAATATCTTTGCTATGACAAGTTTATTAAATACAGTACAAAAAACAAAGACAAAGACCACAGCATCAGTGCTTGTAGAAACACTTATCGAGCTTGGTACGGACAGTGTTTTCGGTTACCCCGGAGCTGCCGTTTTGAGTATTTATAACGAGCTTTCATGTACTGATAAAATAACTCATTATCTGGTAAGACATGAGCAGGCGGCTGTACATGCTGCTGAAGGTTATGCCCGAACAAGCGGCAAAGTAGGAGTTGTATTGGTAACCTCAGGTCCCGGTTATACAAATACAATTACGGGGATTGCAAATGCTTACACGGACTCTACTCCGTTAATTGTTTTGGCTGGTGATGTTCCTACATCAGGCAGTAACGGAAAAATATTCCAAAAAGTAAATATCAAAGCAATGAGTGAATCATGTGCTAAAAAAGTTTATGTTTTATCAAAAGATGACGATATAAAACAGGTTTTGGAGGAAGCTTTTCATGTCGCTAATACAGGAGTTAAAGGTCCTGTTGTTATAGCACTTCCAAGGGATATTCTTGAATCCGAATATCGCAGCAGAACTATCAATATAGTTGAAAATGATTTAAAAACAAAAAATTATTCTTATGCTGTTGAAAAATTAAATAAACTCTTGTCTGATGCCAAAAAACCTCTTGTTTTAGTGGGTGGAGGGGCATTAAATGCATCAAAAGAAATTATTGAATTTGTAACAAAATACAATCTGCCGCTTGTTTCTACACTTATGGGAATAGGAATTTACCCGTCTGACAACAGTTTATACATGGGTATGGTTGGTATAAACGGTGCATATTCTGCAAATACCGTTCTCAGAAATTGCGATTTGCTTATATCATTCGGTGCCGCTTTTTCAGACCGTTCCACATGCAAAAAAATGAACTTCGGCGAAAATACAAAAATCGCAAGTGTAAACCTGAACTTAATATCCGATAATTTTGAGTTGCAGATTAAGGCTGATGTAAAAGAATTTTTAAATCAATATTTAAACAGAGATATTGTCTATAAAACTGACGACCAGTGGATTAAACAGACAAAGGCGATTAAAGAAGAATTTATTTCAGATGACAATGAGCAAAATTGCCTTCATTCATCTTATGTACTTGCAACACTTTCGGAATATACTAAGCAATATAACCCGATTGTTGTTACGGATGTAGGTCAGCACCAGATGTTAACGGCACAATTTTATAATTTCAATTCTCCCGGCAAATTTATAACTTCAGGCGGCTTAGGAACTATGGGTTTTGGGCTTCCGGCTGCAATAGGAGCTCATATTGCAAACCCCGATAATTTGGTTCTTAATATAACAGGTGACGGCTCATTTCAAATGAATCTTCAGGAGCTTGCAACATGTCGTGAGCATAATATTCCGATAAAAATTATTATTATGAACAACGGATATTTGGGCATGGTGCGTCAAATCCAGGAAAAATTGTACAAAAATTGCTATCAGGTTCAGATGACAAATCCGGATTTTGTTAAAATTGCAGAGGCTTATGATTTATTTGCAATAAGAGTAACGGGGCATGATGAACTTATTCCGGCTATCAGTAAAGCAATAAAACATAAAGGGACAGCTATCGTCGATATAATGATAGATTCTTTTGAAGAAGTATAAAGTTTACAAAACTTAACAAAAGAAATAAAAAAGGCAATTTTTTTTGTTATTTGTACTTTATATATATAGGATATCATCAGATATAATAAAATAATAAAGGAGAAATATATGGCTAGAGTATTAATTTCAATGCCTGAAGAATTCCTGGACAGGATAGATCAGGTTGCGGTGGGTGAGAATCGAACCCGTTCAGAGCTTATACGAGAAGCCCTGCGGAGCTATATGTACAAAAGCAGAGTAAAAAGCAGCACACTGGCTGCAAAAAATGCTGCAATTTTGGATGCATTGCTGGATTAGCATGGAATGTTAATCAGCAGGCTCAATAAGACGGAAGTTGGGAAAAAGCAGGTAAATTAAATTTATCTGCGGATTAAAAAAGGAAAAAGGAAAAATAATCAAAGCTGCTTGAAAAAGCGGCTTTTTATTTTGGAATGGTGAGAATATGTAAACGGAACAGTATTAATTTTTCAGACCGTTTGCCCAATCTCTTGCGAACATTTCTCCCTTGCCTTCGGGTTTAACTTTAATTAGACGCAGAAGTCCGTTTCCTGTTTTAACATCAATGCCGAGCTTTGATATTCTTACAAATTCACCTTCCGAACCTTCTAAAATTTCATCCAAAGGTTCTGTTTCCATAACTTTAATTATTTTATTGTTGTAATTAAAGAAGGCTCCGGGACATTTATAAACACCTCTTACAAGGTTATGGATTTCCTGTGCGGATTTTGACCAGTCAATTTGGCATTCTTCTTTTTTAAGTTTGTCTGCAAAACATAAACCGTCTTCGCACTGTTTTTCCGGTTTCAGTGTTCCCTCTTTTATACCGGTAAGTGTTTTTTCAAGAAGTTCCGGTGAGTGTGAAGCGCAAATCTCAAAAAGTTCTACACAGTTCATTTTCGGAGTTATTTCTATAGGCTCTTTCATACAGATATCACCGCAGTCAAGTCCTAACTCCGTAATCATTGTACAAATTCCCGTCATTTTATCACCGTTAATTATTGCCCTTTGAATCGGGTTTGCACCTCTGTATTTGGGCAGAAGTGATACATGCAAATTTATGGTTTCATATTTTGGTATATCAAGAACTTCCTGTGATAAAATTTGTCCGAATGCAAAAGTTACAAAGAAGTCAGGCTTAAGCTCTTTTAGTGCCTCAATTATTTCAGGCTCTTTTCTTATGCTTTTGGGTTGAAAAACTTTTGTTCCATGCTCCAATGCACACTGTTTTATCGGGCTTGGCATAAGTTTCTGCCCTCTGCCTGAAGGCTTATCAGGTTGAGTAACAACGGCAAGGACTTCAAATTTATCGGAATTATAAAAATGTTCAAGTGAGGGTAAACCGATATCCGGTGTTCCGAAGAATACTATACTAATTTTCTGCATTATCATCCTTTTTTGCTTTTTCTTCCAAAAGTTTTTCTATTTCAGGCTCCAAATCCGGTTCATCAAGAATTTTTTCAACTTCAAGCGGAGGAAGATTATTTTTTGAAAGTTCCGACTCTGCATCGAATCTGTTAATAACGTGGTCTATAAATAAAATTCCGTCAAGGTGGTCAAATTCGTGCTGAATGCATCTGGCAAGAAGTGTTCCGTCTTTTGCTTCAAGAACAAATGAACGGCCGTTTCTGTCAAGTGCTTTTACCATAACATTTGCATATCTTTTTACGTCAGTAAATGCTTCCGGAAAACTTAAACATCCCTCATGGCTTATTACGGCGCCTGATTTTTTTATAATTTTCGGATTAATAAATACCATAGGATTTAGCGGTTCATCATTTGTTGAAACATCAATAACAAACACTCTCACATTTTCGCCAATCTGCGGTGCGGCAAGTCCTACACCATTTTGGGCATACATAGTATCAAGCAAATCATCTACCAATACTTTGATTTTTTGTGATACTTTATGAACTTCTTTTGACGGTACTCTTAAAGACGGTGTTCCGTACTTGACGACTTTTTTTATTGACATACTGTAATCCTCGGTTCTATATGAAATGTTATCTGCTTTTATTCTAACATAAAATGAACTTTGGTGGTAGAATAATCGTTGTATTGTTGCGGAGTCATTATGAAAAAAACAATTGTTTTATTATTAATCTTTTTATTATCTTTAAGCGAAACATTTGCATACGCAATAAAAGTGTATGACGAATACGGAAATCGTGTCGGAACATATCGCAAAGAAGGCGAAAATTATGTTTTATATGATTTCAAAGATAATAAAGTTGAGCAGCCCGAAAAACTATTAGACGAAGTTCCTTCTCAAAAAACTCTGACCGAGTATTCAAGGACTTATTATGATGAAAATATGATGCCTATCGGAACATTTCGCTCCGGATATTACGGAAATAACGGATTATATTATCCGAGAGGGGCTTTCTTTCCCTCATACAGCTGGCGACCGTCAAGGACACCGAGTATTACCTGCCCGAGAGCAAGGCATCATAGTATAAATAATAACTACAGAGGCGGAACGGTGTTTGTCGATACAAGATACCCGGAACTGCGTCCTATTCATATATATCAAACAAAGTAACAGAACTCCAGACAGGATTGCGGTTGCGGTCTAACAATGCAAGGTATGTAACTCTGTATTTTCCGCATTCTTTGAGTTTCATATCACCATATCCGTACACTAATACAAAAACTTCAGTATCGCATATTTTTTGATGGTATTCAGTCTGATGTTCCGCTTTAACGTTAATATGTACTCTGTTGAGCTTATTTTGCATGGCATATTGTTTTTCCGCAAACCCTGATGATGCAGTTGTTTTGGCGGAAGCAGGAAGTATTAGCAGAAAAGTAATAAAAAACATAAAGGCTGTTTTCATATTTTTAAGTTAGCACATTTTCATCATTTTTTTGATACACAAACACATAGCCTTGTGGGGAATTTTGAGTTATTAACTGCTGATATAAATTATAAGAGGAGGAACAGACTATGTTAAAAGAGCTCAATGTTAATAATTTTAGTGATGAAACAAAAAACGGAGTAAAACTGATAGAATTTCGTACATCATGGTGCGGATATTGTAAAAAACAGGAGCCTGAACTGGAAAAAATGGAAAAGGTCTGGATAGGACAGGTAGATGCGGATAAAGAAGCCGGTATTGCGGCACAATTTAATATTAATTCTTTTCCTACATTTTTGATTTTAAAAGACGGTAAAGAGGTTGACCGTTTCAGCGGCATGCGAAAAAAAGAAGATTTGATGTCAAGAATTATTAAATTTATTTAATCTGTGTTTCTGATTAACTTAATTTGTTCTGCAAGTTCTTTTTCTGTAAGGGGATGATCATATTTATGAATATCATGGTAAATATCTTTTCCCAAATTATTGAGTTTTTCTTCAATAACGAGTGCAATTCCTGAAATTTCATACATGCCGTTATCATCAGGGTGTGTTTCACAAAACTTAATCAGCATTGATACAAGTTTATGTATATCTTCAACATGCTGTAAATGCTCGCTTAATTCTTCAATATAGTTTTCATAAATATCATTCATATACCCATCCTTATACATGTATGCATAACACAAAGCCAGTATAAGTCATATTATACATATATGCAATACAGGACAGAAAAAACTTTACAATTAAGAAAAGTTCTCGGTAAGAAAATCAAGGAATTGCGTAATGAATTGACCGGGCTTTCCGGCAATATGCTTGCTAATTCTTATGATATTGGCAATGGTAATCTTTCAAGAATAGAAAATGGCATTGTTGATTGTAAATTTATAACAGTTTGGAAAATTGCCGAGGCTTTGGGAATAAAATTTTCTGATTTTGCCAAACTTCTTGAAGATGAACTTGGCGAAGATTTTAAGTTAATCGACCAATAATTCACGTAATTTATACAAAATGCTCTGTCAGCTTTTTCAAATCACCTGTTTTAATAGATGCATCAATATACTCTTTAAAGTTTTTTGCATCTTTAGTATTCATGTTTTTGGGCAATTCTATGTCAGTATTCTCTTTAGTGTTAATAAATCCTTTATTAATTATTAAAAACTCTCTGTACATATCTAACAGGTTTTTAACGTATGGTTCAAATTCATAAGTTTCGCCCATAAAATATTTGACATCTTTCGGAAACAGTTCTGCAAACGTAATCATAAAATCTGTTTCTCCGGTGTTTTCGTCCTCATTATACTCCTGTCCCAAACAGTAATTGTTCAGTATAGGTTGTTTTTCCTGTTCTTTTATGTATGCAGCCCACATCAGACAACCTGCATAAAAACCAAGGTTGTTATAAAAAAGTTCTAAAAATTTTTTGTAATACTGGCGAAATTTTGTTTTCTTTTGCGAAAAATTTTTAAATTTGTTTATATCATTATATAAATAATCAACAGTTCCCTGAAATGCCATTATATATGGTGCAAAACCGGGATCAAATTCTAAACCGTTTGTCATAATTTTATCCTCTTTATTCGTAAATTTTAGCATAAATTTTAAAACATTGAAAGTTACAAATAATAAGAATAAGAGAATTATAAATGGTTTTTTGTGATAAAATTTTGGTATGGCAAAACCAGAGATTAATCTTATAAATACTGTTGATGTATCGCCTGAGGACTTAACACCGGCAATGCAGAGATTCCTTGAGATTAAGAAGGAAAATCCTGATTGTCTGCTTTTATACAGAATGGGTGATTTTTATGAAACCTTTTTTGAGGATGCATCTGTTATGTCAAGAGAGCTGGAGGTAACACTGACAGGGAGAGAATGCGGCAAATTGGGAAGGATTCCGCTTGCAGGCATACCGGTAAAAGCAGTTGAAGGATATCTTGAAAAGCTTGTTAACAAAGGTATAAAAGTAGCAATTTGTGAGCAGCTTGAGGATCCAAAATTAGCAAAAGGGATAGTAAAAAGGGGTGTAGTAAGAGTAATTACTCCGGGAACGCTTTACGAATCAAATTTGCTGAATCAAAACAGCAATAACTATATGTGTGCCGTATATAGCGAGAAAGATAAATGGGGATTTGCATACACAGACATCTCAACAGGAGAGTTTAAGGCAGCTCAGCTTGATTATGAAACATTAATAACCGAGCTTGCAAGAATACAGCCCTCTGAAGTAATTGCACCCGCAAAAAAACTCAAATTACAGCCTTTTCAGATTGTACCTGAAGAAACTCCCGATTTACCGGAGGAAATTCTTAATCTTTATAACTGCTCAAAAGTGCCTGCGAAAGTTTTTGAGGAAAATTTTGCCTTGTCTAATTTAATGCAGGTATTTAAAATATCAACTCCTGACGCAATCGGATATAATTCCTGTCCGCTTGGTTTCAGAACTGCGGCAGGGCTTCTGGCTTATATCTGGGAAAATATGAAAGACGGTTTTCCGAAATTTGAAAGAATACAAATCTATGAACTTTCGGAATATGTTTCATTAGATGCGGGAACCAGAAAAAATCTTGAATTAACAGAAACTTTACGGGAAAAAAATAAATATGGTTCTCTTTTGTGGGCTGTAGATAAAACTGTTACAAACATGGGTGCCAGACTTCTTAAGTCATGGATTTGCCAGCCGCTAAAAGACCTGAACAGAATTTTGAAGCGGCAAGAGGTTGTTAAAAAAATACTTGATGCCTCGGAAGCCAGATTTAGACTTCAGGCTCTATTGAGAAATATTTATGATATTCAGCGGCTTTCAACAAAACTGAGCAATACAACGGCAACCCCAAAAGATTTTTTAAGTTTAAAATCGTCTTTAATGTTTCTGCCGGAGCTGGTTGAAACGGCTAAATCTATTAATCTGCCTATTTTTGAAGTGATTGAAGAACATCTGGATGCACTTAATGATTATACTGAAATGATTGAAAAAACAATCAAAGAAGATGCTCCGCAAGTCATAAAAGAAGGCGGTATTTTAAAAGAAGGTGTAAGCACAGAGCTCGATTATCTGCGGGATTTGATGTACAACGGTGAAAACTGGCTGAAGGATTTTGAACAAAAAGAAAAAGAACGTACCGGTATAAACATACTAAAAGTAGGTTATAACAGGGTTTTCGGTTATTATATTGAGGTTACAAATTCCAATTTGGATAAAGTTCCTCAGGATTATGTCAGAAAACAAACTTTGACTAATGGTGAAAGATATATTACCGAAGAGTTGAAAAAACATGAAGATGAAGTTCTGACTGCTCAGGTAAAAGCATTTGAACTTGAATATAAACTGTTTTGCGATTTCAGGAATTATTCAAAAGAATTTGTTACTATTATTCGTGATACGGCAGACTGTATAGCAAAATTGGATGTATTTACATCTTTTGCATCTGCTGCTTCCGAACATAATTATGTATGTCCCGTATTAAACGAAGGCGGTAATTTTATTGTTAAAAACGGAAGGCATGCCGTTTTAGAGCAGATTTTGCCGTTGGGAACGTATGTCCCTAACGATATTGAACTGTCTTCTGCCGGTGATGCCGGAGTTCAGTTTATGATTTTAACCGGACCAAATATGGCTGGAAAATCAACTTATATGCGTCAAAATGCACTTATTGCGATTCTTGCACAAACAGGTTCTTTTGTGCCTGCAGATTATGCGGAAATCGGAATTATAGATAAAATTTTTACCCGTGTAGGTGCAAGTGACGATTTAACAATGGGTAAATCAACTTTCATGGTTGAAATGACCGAAACAGCTTGTATTCTTAACAATGCGACAGAAAGAAGCCTTATACTTATTGATGAAATCGGCAGAGGAACAAGCACTTATGACGGTGTTGCTATTGCCTGGGCTGTTGCTGAGTATATTGCAAATTCAATACAAGCCAGATGTATTTTTGCGACACACTATCATGAACTTAATGTAATGACAAAAACGTATCCGCAAATTAAAAATTACAGAATTACTGTCAGTGAAGAAAACGGAGAAATAGAATTTTTGAGAAAGATTGTTCCGGGCGGAGCAAGCAAAAGTTATGGTATTCAGGTCGCAAAAATGGCAGGACTTCCAAAGCAGGTGGTTTCCCGCTCGCAAGAGCTTATGAATAAAATGCAAAAAGATTTTTCAAAAAATCTGGCTTCAAGAAAACGTGAGGCGGAAATTGATATTGAGAATTTGACACCTCAGTTAAATTTATTTTGATAAAAAATAATAAAAAAAAGTCCGGCTATATAATAACCGGACTTTTTTACCATTAATAAAATTAACCTGCAAAATATCTTGCAAGCAATCCGTCAAAGCCTCTGCCGTGACGAGCTTCATCTTTAGCCATTTCATGAACTGTGTCATGTATTGCATCAAGGTTCAATTCTTTTGCACGTTTTGCAAGTTTTAATTTGCCGTCACAAGCACCAAATTCTGCTTCAGCTCTCATTTCTAAGTTGCGTCTTGTTGAATTTGTAACAACTTCACCCAACAATTCTGCAAATCTTGATGCGTGGTCAGCTTCTTCAAAAGCATATCTTTTAAATGCTTCTGCAACTTCAGGATAACCTTCTCTGTCAGCTTGTCTTGACATTGCAAGATACATACCGACTTCGGCACATTCTCCGTTAAAGTTTGCTCTTAAACCTTCCATTATTTGAGGATCAAGGTCTTTAGCAATACCGATTCTGTGTTCATCGGCATATTCTTTTTTCCCGTCTTCCACTCTTGTAAAAACTTCTTTTACCGCACCGCAAACAGGACATGTTTCAGGTGCATCGCCTTCTACTGTATAACCGCATACAGAACATACATATTTTGCCATAATTATTCTCCCTTTTTCTTAAGACACGAAACTATTATATCATGGACAATACTTGCAAGCAAGTTGTACAAGTATTACGGTGGTATGTTGAATTGTAAAAAAAATTTTACAATTAAGCAACTTTATATTTCGGTTGTTTTTTATATTAATACATGAAAGAAATGTGGTGAGGTTGTAATGATAACCCCTTTGAATATTCAAAACATAAAATATTTAAACAGAAATGTATTGAATACAGCTCAAAAACAACAAAAAGAGCAGAGTTTTCTTGTCGTTACTGAGATTCCTAATTATCCGATAAATTTTTGCTCGGTGGAAATTCAACGTCATTCTAAAGGTTCAACACCATACGTTGCACGTCAATTAAAATTACTTGACGGAACTTTGGATGAAAAGTTAACGAATGCAAAGGATATTATACTAAAAGACATGGACTTACCGGCTAATTTGGTGGAATGTATTGACAGTGATTTGGGCGGAAAGGGTTATGCCGCATATTCGCCGGCTTTGGGTAAAATTACATTTGATAAGAAATTTTGTCAAAAACCGGACTCAGAATTTTCAGATGAAGCAGTTATGTGTATATTAAGGCACGAACTTGATCACATGGAAGTTTTTGTAAAATTATATAAGAAACTGGGCGGAGAAAAGTTCGAAAAACTGATTAAAGTTTTTTATAATACACCGGATAAAAAGCCCAAGGTAAACCATGATTTTTACAAAGAGATGTCAAAGCATGTCAGTATTGATAACTTTGATGCCGGCAAATATATTTATGCAATAAATAATTACTATGACGGCACATTGGGCGATTCTCATTATAAAAATTTTACTCTTATAACAAAAAACTTTGACAATGCCCTTGAAGATTCGGCAAGAGAGAAACAATATGAACTGGAAAATCTCATGGGTGTGACAACACTTAAAGATTTCTATTCTATGATAGACGAAACAAAGAAACTTATATCCGAAATAAAAGCCGATGGTATAACTGATGAAAACGATATACAAAATACTTTTGATATTTTGTATGCCGAAGCTGAAAAATCTACAGGACTAAAAGACAAAACACAAAATTGGGCAAAAATTATAAAAAATGCACGATTAATTAATAATCAAAAAAATGCATTTTAAAAAATTACCATGTTGCAAAAATTTGAAAAGTTTTGTAACATGATTTTGGTCTTTAAAATATATTTTATTAGTTCTGTATGACAGGCGGTTTTACTCCGCCAATAGTTAATAGAAGGAGAAAATAATGAAAGAAAATTTTAAAAAGTATCTGGTTGAATTTATTGGTACATTCTTTCTTGTATTTACAGTAGTATCAGCAGTTCTATTCGGTTCGGAAGCAGGTGTAATTGCTCCGTTGTCAATCGGCTTTGCTTTAATGATTATGGTATATGCAGGCGGACACATATCAGGCGGACATTACAATCCGGCTGTATCACTTGCAGCTGCAATCAGAGGTGCTTTGGAATGGAAACAACTTGTTCCATATTGGATTTCACAATTCTTAGGTGCAACATGTGCCGCATTATTACTGGCTAAGGATGCGTTACTACCGGCATTTGCAGGTTGTCCGTTTGACTGGTTGCAAGTAGTAATTGGCGAATTTTTATTTACATTTGCATTATGCTATGTAGTTCTTCAGGTTGCTACATCCAAGAAAACAGAAGGTAATTCATATTACGGTTTGGCAATAGGTTCGACTGTTTTAGTCGGTGCATTTGCTGTCGGCGGTATATTATGCTTTGGAGCTTTCAATCCGGCTGTAGCACTCGGTTTAGGTTTAATCAGAATTGCATGCTGGACAAGTGTTGTATTAATAACTGTTACTAACCTTGTTGCAGCACTTGCTGCTGCTTTGGTATTCAAGTTTGTTGATTCCGAAGAATAAACCAAATTAAATAATTTTTGATTGCGGGAATTTTAATATTAAAGTTCCCGCAATTTTTATAAACAATGCGTCCGAATTTGTCACAAGCATGTTGTATATTGTATAATGTAAAATGAGACGATTCGGAAAGGATTATTATGAAAAGTGCTTTAGAAAAAAAAGAAGAAAAAATTTTGGAACCTAATAAAGAACAAAAAAAATGTATTGAATCAGAAGCAAATAAACTTTTGGTTATAGCAGGACCGGGAACCGGAAAAACATTTACCGTCGTTGAAAAAATTAAGTATTTAATTTCCAAAAACGTAAATTCGGACAGAATTTTATGTCTGACTTTTTCGGATGCCGGTGCAACAGAAATGAGGAACAGGGTTCGTAAAGAATTAAATAATCAGTCATTAAAAGTTAATATTTATACTTATCATGGCTTTTGTAACGAGTTAATTTCCGAAGAACCGGAAGCTTTCGGAATAGCAGGAAATTACAGAGTAATAAGTAATGCAATGGCAACAAAGATTCTTAAAGAGAGCATTACAGAGGTTAATCCGGAGTCCTTCAGAGGTACGCAAAATAATCCGTTAAACAGGTATGCTTTTTCTACTATTCAGAGCATGGTAAAAAAATTCAAGAAATATAATATGACAAGCAGAAAACAATTTGATTACAATATGGAAAATAATCCTGCCTGGAAAATGGAATATGAACGGCTGGTTAATAATTTAAATTTAAAAAAAGCAAACAACGAAAAAATTTATAAAAAGGATTTAAACGAGATTGCAAAGTATGAAAAAATGATTAAAAAAGCCGAAGATGCCTGGGATGTATATGTAAATTATAAAGAAAAAATGGGTATCTATATCGATTATGATGATATGATTAACAATGTTCTTGAAAGATTCAAAGAGGACTCGGTGTATTTGCATGATGTATCAAGCAGATATGATTACATAATTGTTGACGAATATCAGGACACAAACCCAAACCAGAACGAACTTTTGTTTTTACTCACCGATATAAAAGATGAGGGCAATTTGTTTGTTGTTTGTGATGATGACCAGATAATATACGGATTTCAGGGTGCAAGAATTGACACCATTGATAAATTTATTGAAAAATACAATCCGCAAAGTGTATGTCTTATTGAAAACAGACGTTCCACCCAAAATATTTTAGATGCAGCTCATGTTGTTGCAAACCAACAGGATTCGAGATACAGACTTGAAGGAAAAAACGGGATTAATAAAAAGCTTTTGGCTTTTTCTGATGAAGTAAAAGACAAGAATATTCCCGTAAGAGTATATGCTTATGCAGATAATTTACAGGAAAATAATGACATAGCGGAAGAAATCAGAAAACTTATTGATTCTGATGAACTGCCGCTTAATGATAAAAATGAAAAAAAACTTTCTGAAATAGCTATTCTGGCAAGGACTCATGATGAGTTAAGTGTTTTTGCCGACATTCTGAAAAATAAAGGAGTTAATTATGAACTCAAAGAAGGAAAAAGCATTTTTAACATAAGAGCATCACAGATTTTGTTTAATTATATGCAATTCCTTGTAAATCCTGATTTATATTCGGACAAGTTCTTTAAGCTGCTTTTGTCACAACCATTTGTAATCAACGCAAAGGATTTTCAAACCTTAAATCTGAAGAAGTACAGATATGACTGCGAACTTAAAGATAACGGAAAAACAGATTATGAAAACTTTATGGATTATATTATTGCGAATTCTGACGAGAAAGAGTACGTAAAGTGGGAAGATGTAAGAAAGATTTTTTCAACATATAAACATCTTCAGAAATATAAAAGTGTTGAAACTCTGAAAAATGTTATTCTGGAAATTGGTAACAAAACCGAAATATTTAAATACTATATAGAAATTGATGAAAATAAAGTTGATAATATTGCTGGATTCCAGAAACTTACTGATGAGGCAATAGATTTCTCTGATGCGGAAAAGAAAATTAGTCTTGAATACTTTATAGAATATCTTGAACTCTGTGAAAGTGATGAAAAACTTGCAATAAAAACAGATGAATCACCTTTCACAAAGAATGCAGTTCAGCTTTTAACGTATCATGGTTCAAAAGGCAGAGAATTTGATTATGTTTATATGCCAAACTTAATTGATGGAAACTGGGAAGGAAAAAAAGTTTCACTGACTCCTGATATTCCTTTGCCGCCAAATGAATTTAAAACAGAAGAAGAAATAAGGGCAATCGAAGAAGCAGAGCATGCAAAACTTTTCTATGTGGGTATGACAAGAGCAAGACATACACTGAGGCTTTCTTATCCGAAAGGAATTGATGAAAAAAATCTGCAAAATCCTACAAAATTTATAAGCTGTATTTATGATATGTGCGAGCACGAAGAAACCCCTTTTGAATACAAAGGTGAAGAATTTTACCGTGCAGAACAGGCAAAAACTCTTATAAGAGAAAATTATGACTTTAAGAAAGACTTCTGTTCTCTGGTTGATGCAAAGCTGGAAAAAATGGAATTTTCACCGACATCATTAAACGTGTATAATGATTGTCCGAGAAAATATATGTACGATTATATTTTAGGATTAAGCTCTAAAAGTGAAATATCAAATGCTTTAAGCTTTGGTACAATCATACACGCAGTATGTGAATATGCCGTCAAAGAAGCAATAAAACGAGAAAAACATATTTCAAAAGAAGAATTTATCAATAAATTCTATGAGGAAATGAAGAATCCCGAAACTCCGATGACAAGTGCTGATGAATACCAAAAGCATAAGGTAAGAGGTGAAAATATCTTGAACGAATATTATGTACAGTTTACAAATACTCCTGTAAAGGAATTATACGGTGCCGAAAAAGAAATTCGTTATACAGATGAAGACGGTATTAAGTTTAAAGGTTTTATAGACAGAATAGATAAAACCAAAGACGGTTATATCATATATGACTATAAAACAGGCTTACCAAAGGGTGAGAATAAAATTTGTGAAGGCGGCGAAAATGAACACTACTACAATCAGATAGCACTTTATAAATATCTTTTTGAAAAATCGGAAAAACAAGCCGGCAGACAATGTAAAGTAATCAATACAACTTTTATTTTTCCGGAAGGATGTACGGAAAATTATACCGCTTCGATTGATGATGATGAATGTCTGAGAGTTGTACAAAAGTACAAAAACATTATCTCTGATATGAAACAGTACGAATTTAATCCAAAACCGAGATTACAGGAAAAAACATGTGAATATTGTCCGCATAAAGGTGTCTGTCCTAAATGGGATGGCGGCAGATTTATTAACTGTGAAATACAAAACGATTAAAAAACAAAGGGGGCGATGTTTACATCGCCCCCTGTTTTAAATATGAATATTTAACTCAAAATTAATTCGTTTCTGTTAAATGTTTCCTGTTTTCCGGTTTCAAGATTTTTAACGGTTACTTGATTGGCAGCAAGTTCATCTTCACCAAGTATAACTGCATACTTTGCAACCTTTGATGCTTTTTCAAGCTGTTTAACAAATTTTCTGTTTGCCAAATCAAATTCACAGGTATAACCCTTTGAACGGAGTTCTTCCGTATATTTGACAGCTTCCTGAATATTATTTGAAATTACAAATGCCTTGAGTTTTTCTTCCGGCTTTTCTCCTAACAGAGAAGCAAGTCTTTCCATTCCCATTGCAAAGCCGATTGCAGGTACATCTTCACCGCCAAGGTTTTTAACAAGCGAATCATATCTGCCGCCACCGCATACTGCATTTTGCGAACCAAGATTGTTGGACTTTATCTCAAAAACTGTTCTGTTATAATAATCCAGACCTCTTACAAGAAGTTTATTTCTCTCATATTTAATTCCAAGAGTATCTAAATATCCTTTTAGTTCTTCAAAATGATTTGAACATTCTTCACAAATAAAATCTCCCTGAATTACTTTTTGTATTTCAGGTTTGGAATATATTTCCTGACACTCCGGAGATTTGCAGTCCAAAAGCCTCAACGGGTTTTTCTCAAATCTTGTTTGGCAATCTTCACAAAGTTTTGGTAAATAAGGACGAATAACGTCTTTTAAATGTTTTTTAAATTCTTCACGGCAGTCAGGGCAGCCCAGAGAATTAAGTTCAACGGTTAAATCATTTAACCCCAATGCTTTAAGATAATTAACAGCCATTAAAATAACTTCTGCATCAGCTGTCGGTTGTTTTATTCCGAATACTTCAACACCGACCTGATGGAATTGTCTTTGTCTGCCTGCCTGAGGACGTTCATATCTGAACATAGGTCCTTTGTACCAAAGCTTAACAGGAGCAGGCAATCTGTGCATCCCGTTTTCTATAAATGAACGAACAACTCCTGCTGTATTTTCCGGTCGGAGAGTTAAGGATCTTTCACTTTTTTCAAAAGTGTACATTTCTTTGTTTACAATATCAGTTGTGTCGCCGACACCTCTTGCAAAAAGTTCGGTTGCTTCAAAAATCGGAGTACGAATCTCTTTTGCACCGTATTTTGTAAAAATTTCATTGGCTTTTTCTTCCATAAAGTGCCATACCGGCATCTCCTGCGGTAAAATATCCTTTGTTCCTTTTTGTACTTTTATTATTGCCATGTTTACCTCTCTGTCCTATCCCGCAAGGGGCGAGGGAAAGTTCGCTGATTTCTTGATTTGTATATAACTTCTTTATATAATTAATTGTACTATAAGAAAGGGCTAAGTAAACAAATGGGAATAAAAATAACAAAAATGCAGGGCTGCGGTAATGATTTTGTAATCATGGACTATGAAGATTATAAAATCGGACAGGAAGAAAATCGTTGGAAAAATATGTCTGATGCAGCAAAAAAACTTTGTAACAGAAATTTCGGTTTTGGAGCAGACGGGTTTATTATTCCCAATACAAATGTTGACAATGCTGATATCGGATGGTTTTTTTACAATTCTGACGGCACAACGGCACAAATGTGCGGCAACGGAATAAGATGTTTTGCAAAATATGTTTACGATAAAGGATTTGTTGAAAAAAAAGAATTTGGTGTAAGTACTCTTGCAGGAATTATATCTCCAAAACTTATGGACGATGGTCAGGTGCGTGTAAATATGTCAAAACCGATTCTGGATTATGAAAAAATACCGTTTATTCCGGTAAATAATCTTAATTATAAAATTGCGGTAAAGAACAGGATTTTTGAAGGTTCTGCTATTTCAATGGGAAATCCGCATTTTGTAATATATGCAGAACCCGAAGATGATATTTTGGCAATGGCAAAAGAGTACGGACCTATAATTGAAACGAGTACAGAGTTCCCCGAAAAAACAAATGTGGAATTTATAAAAATCAAATCATATAAAAAAATAGAACTCAGAGTATGGGAGCGCGGATGCGGAATTACTCTTGCTTGTGGTACAGGAGCTTGTGCATCTGTCGTTGCAGGAATTTTAAACGGCAAAATTGAAAACTCCGTTGATGTGGAACTCCTTGGCGGAACCGTTCATATAGACTGGGACGGAAGTGTAAATGATACGAACCACGATGTATTTATGACAGGTCCCGCTGAATATGTTTATACTGCGGAATTGATTTAAATAATTATTTATTCTTAAGCTTCAGCAAGTATTTTTGCGGATTCCTCCAGATTTTTCATCAACTCCGGATTATCTTTATCAAGCCCCCTTGCTCTGAGTGCTCTTGATATTGCATCAGCTAAATTTGGAGCTTTTCCGTCAGAAACGGCTTTATAGTAATCTTTTACAAAATTATTTCCGATTCTTAATGCCCAGTTGCCTTCGGTTGTTCCCGGGCGGTTATATGTTTTTCCAAGCCCCCAAAAATCTGAGAAGAAAATTTGTATTCGTCTTGCGGGACTTGAGAATAATTCTGCAAAACTTGCTGCAAGGAATTTTTTCTTGTCAGTGCGAAGTTCGTCTTTATATTTTTGTTTTGCTTCTTCTGATATACCTTTAGGTGATGTATCTTCGGCAAGATATTCGGTTCGTGCCAAAAAGTCATTTTGTCTTTCAGGCATGTGGAACAACTTATCTGTATATTCTATATAAGAATCATTATCGTGTGAGCCAAGCATAATCAAATTACGCTGTGGGGTTTCAGCACCTCTGTAATTGAATTGGGTTACTGCAATTCCTGATAAATCAAAATCATTCATGACCTTTACTGTAGGCATATTTTTTTCGCCTAAGTCTTCGCAAATGATATCTTTTTTGCTCATACCATGTTCTTTAGCAGACTGCAAAACAATTTTTTCCATTATATTGGCAAATTCGTCACCTTTTTTTTCAAATTCGCCGCCTGCCTGTGAATATATTCTTCCTGAATTTTTTGTTGTCATGTGTTTTGACTTAACACTATATAAGAACGGATCAACAAGACCTATAACATGGTCTATTCTCAGTCCTCCCGGGGTGCTTGCGAAAAATCCGTCATACTTGTGTTTAAGAATCTGTCCTGCAACACCTAAACTTCCGTCAGGGTTAAAAATGTATTTAGGATTAAAATATCCGAAGCCCCATCTTTGACCATCGGCGGAGAATGCATCAGGAGGACATCCGAGAGCTTTCCCTTTCAAAAACATATTTTGATATGTCCATTCATCCGCAGCGGGCGATGCAACGGGTGAGTCACCAATAATTTTTACACCGGTTTTTTTTGCCAGTTCATTCGATTTTTGATTTTCTCTGTCCAGAATAAATTGCTGGAACATAAAGAAGTCAATATCATCCTTATGCTGTTCTTTTAACTCGGCAATTCTTGCTTTAGCTATTTCTGCTTCTTTTTCGTTGTTTGGTGCATAAAGATTTTTATCAATACCTTCCCATTCTTTCCAGGAGGTTTGATATTTACGATCTAAAATATGGTAAATAGCCGCTCTTTCCATTTCGTCTTTGCCGGCTTTATATTCTTCAAATTCAGTTTTTAAAAATTCTCCCTTTTTAAAGTTTTTGTATGCTATTTTCAGAGCTTTGTCATAAGCTTTATAAACTCTCGGATAATCAACATATCCGTCATAAGAAGATTTTGTTACTATTTTTGCAAAGTCGTATATCGGAAGAATTTTATTGTATTCATCAGATGCCAGTTTTTCAAGTGGTATCATTAAAATATTTTTTGCTACGGATTCAGGTGCATATGGTGAATTATCTCCTAATTTTCTTAAACCGTCAGGTTCCTGCTGTATTCCTGTTATAGCATGTGCTTTCAAAAACGGAATAAGTTTCTTTTGAGTGTTTCTTGAAAATAACGAACCGATTCCTGTGTTTTCAAGCCATGAAGACGGAGCTGATGAATTATGTATGATAATATCAACTTGTTTGTTTAACAGTTTTAATCCTGCATTAATTGATTTTGTATAAACTTCCATCTCTGAAGCATTTGGCATTCGCTTAAATGAGGGGTTTTGTTTTTTTGAAAAGCCATATTTTTTATCAACCGAATTGATACCGTTAATACTTGTAATATTCATACACACTCCTTTTTTATATCTATGCTGATATACTTTAGTATATCTTATTATAAAGATAATTTGTTTGCAACTGTTAGTTTGTTTTATGATTTTAAATTATGTTACAATAGGTTATGTAAAAAATATCGGAGAAAAATGAGATTAACCTATTTGGCATATACATTCGGTTTAGTAATGAAGTACTTTAGTCTGGTACTTTTTTTTCCAATACTTATTGCTTTAAAATATGGTGAATATCATGCTACTTATCCGTTTGTTATTGCAGCTTTAACCGCAATGCTGCTGGCATGGATAATTAAAAGAATTGTACCCGGAACTAAATATATTAAGTCAATAAATGATATTAAGAAATCGGAAGGTTTGACTGTTGTAACTTTCTCCTGGTTTTTTGCCGGATTATTTGCATCTATACCGTATTTATTTTTTGGTATCACACCAATAAATGCACTGTTTGAAGCAGTATCGGGAATTACAACAACGGGTGCAACTGCATTTACTCATTTTGATTATCCGCATGCTCTTATGTTTTGGCGGTCATTTACTCAATGGCTTGGTGGTATGGGTATTATAGTATTGTTTATTGCGGTTCTTCCTCAATTTGCAATAGCCGGCAGGCAGCTGTTTTTTGCGGAGGCTCCCGGTCCTACCGAAGAAAAATTTACTCCGAGAATCAAAAGTACGGCTGCTGCTTTATGGAAAATATATGCCGGTCTGACATTAGCAGAATTTATTTTATTAAAAATCTTTGGAATGTGTGGATTCGATGCACTTTGCCATTCTTTATCATCACTGTCGGGCGGCGGCTTTTCTCCGCATGGTACAAGCTTGATTGGGTTTTCTCATAAAATTCTTTGGACAATAACATTTTTTATGTTTTTTGCAGGAGCAAACTTCAACTTGCAGCATAAAGTATGGACAAAATTTAATCCGTTTTTGTTATTTAAAAATGAAGAATTCAGGGTATATTTGGGAACGGTTGCGACAATTGCGATAATTCTGGCATTTTCATTATTTGCTAATATGCACTATTCATTTTTTGACAGTTTGGTTCATGCATTTTTTAATGTTTCATCACTGGTATCTTCAACGGGATTTTGCAGTGTTGATTATGCCGGATGGGATTATACAAGTAAAATTCTTTTGTTTACAATAATGTTGTTTGGCAGTTGTGCCAGCTCTGCCGGCGGTGGTTTAAAAGTAACAAGATGGTTATTGATTTTTAAAATAATGAAAAGTGAAATGATGAAAATACTTCATCCAAGGGCGGTATATAATATCAAGATAGGGAATTATTCCGTTCCGCAGGATATATTGTATCAGACACTGATGTTTGTATCGTTTTATTTTGCTATTATTGCAGTGTCGGCATTTCTGATTGCACTGATAGAAAAAAATACTGTCGTTGCGGTTGTCGGTTCTGTTGCTGCTGTAGGAAATATAGGTCCGGGCTTAGGGCATATTATAGGTCCTTTGGGAAATTTTGCAGGCTTAACTACTTTAACGAAGTCTATACTTATTATTGATATGCTTGCGGGACGTCTGGAATTAATACCATTTTTGGTGCTTTTCCAAAAAGATTTATGGGTTTTCAGAAATAAATAAGACAATATTAAAGTTCTACAAGGCATATATTAGTGTATTATTATTGACAACAAAAAATTTTTATAGGAATTTTAATAAAGACATAATCCATTCAAACAGGTAAATTATAATAATGAAAATAAGTGCAGTAAGTCAAAATTTCAAAGGATTTTCAAATCCGCTTTCAAATTCTGTTACTATGCCAAACGGAAATATTCATACTCTTTCCGTTCAGCTTGATAATATAGGAACAGAAGATTTGAATCAGTACAGGGAATATAAAAGAATGTTAGGTTTTCCAAAAGAAGAAATATACGGGGATGTTTTAACAATGACTTATGCCAACACGTATGATAATGAACATTTTTTTGTTAATGATAAACCGATTCTTACCGGCATTGATATGGCACGGTTAAATGCATACGAATTTGCATCAAAAGAAGCCAAAGCGGAATACAAAAAAGAAGAAAAATTACTTATAAAATTATATACATTTTTGGCAAAAGTTACACGAACATTAATGAATGAAAAAACTCTGGAAACAGATGATGAAAGTATGTCGCAAGTCAGAAAAGAAGCTTTTTATAACTTAAGTGAATCTCTTAATAACAACAAAGTTGCAATGACAATCATTCAAGATGCAAGGTTATATCCAAAGCCATTTCAGCAAAATTCTCAAAGAATAAACAGATTTATTGAAAAATCAATGAGTGTATTATTGGGGTAATTATTTATATTATTTCAACTTCCCCCTGTCTGTATATAACAGATTTACCATCCTTGAAACCTGCAACGGTTGATGCTCTGCCCTGAGCATTACAGCCAAAATCCTCAACTACCAAATCTACTTTATTTCCGATATAATTTACTGCTTCATTATATGTTAATGCCGGAGGTTCGCCTGATAAATTAGCACTTGTTGTGGCAAGAACATGTCCTTTGATATTTTTGCAAATTTCGGAAAATATCTGATTATCAGGAACTCTTATTCCTACGGTTGTTAAAGAAGATGTTATATAATCCGGTGTCTTTTCGGATTTATCAAGTACAAGCGTCAAAGCTCCGGGAAAATATTTTTTAATAAGTTTTTGTGCTTCTTTTTCAACAGGCATTTTTATATAGTCAAATAAAGGATAAATATCATAACTCATCAGAATAAGCGGTTTTTTTGCTTCTCTGTGTTTGATTTCATAAATTCTTTTAACGGCTTTTTCGCTTTCCGGCAAACAGCCCAAACCCCACACCGTATCTGTTACAAATGCGATAACACCGTCATTATTGAGTATTTCATTAATTCTTTTAAAATCCATTTATTATCTGCCTTTTGTTATTATTCTAACATAAACCTATATATGTAGGCAGAAAAACACTCCGGAAAAATATTTTGCCATTTCTGCTCTATATTTATGCTAGTATAAAGAAAGAATAAGAAATCAGCTAAGGAGAAGCAGATGAATATATTTGAAGAATTGCAGGCAAGAGGTTTAATTGCACAGGTTACGGATGATAAAGAGATTAAAGATTTAATCAATAATGGCGGTGCAAGGTTTTATATAGGATTTGATCCGACAGCCGATTCTTTGCATGTAGGTCACTTTATGGCACTTTGTCTTATGAAAAGACTTCAGATGGCAGGAAATAAACCTGTTGTTTTAATCGGCGGAGGAACGGGATATATAGGCGATCCGTCAGGAAGAAGTGATATGCGTTCAATGCTGACACCTGAAACAATACAACACAACTGCGATTGCTTCCGCAAACAAATGGAAAGATTTATTGAGTTTGGTGATGATAAAGCCATTATGGTTAACAATGCAGATTGGCTTTTAGGTTTAAATTATATTGAACTCCTCAGAGAAGTCGGTGCATGTTTTTCTGTTAACAATATGCTAAGAGCAGAATGCTACAAGCAAAGAATGGAAAAAGGTCTGAGCTTTTTAGAGTTCAATTATATGATTATGCAGGCTTATGATTTCTATTATCTGCATCAAAAATACGGCTGTAATATGCAGTTTGGCGGCGATGATCAGTGGAGCAACATGCTTGCCGGAACCGAACTCATCAGAAAGAAAACCGGCGAAGATGCTTACGCAATGACAATTACACTATTGCTAAATTCAGAAGGCAAGAAAATGGGTAAAACCGCAAAAGGTGCGGTTTGGCTGGATCCTGAAAAAACCTCTCCGTTTGAGTTCTATCAATACTGGAGAAATGTTGGCGATGCTGACGTTATGAAGTGTATCAAGATGCTTACATTCTTACCTATGGATAAAATCAACGAGATGGAAACATGGGAAGATTCACGTATCAACGAAAAGAAAGAGATTTTAGCTTACGAACTTACGGAGCTTGTCCACGGAAAAGAAGAAGCTGACAAGGCTCAAAAATCAGCCCATGACATATTCAGCGGTTCGGGTGATTCCGAGAATATGCCGACTGCTCAAATTTCGGCGGAAGATTTGTTTGAAGATAAAATAGGTATTGTTAAACTTGTTGTTAAATGCGGCTTTGCACCGTCAAACAGCGAAGCAAAAAGATTAATCCAGCAAAACGGCATAACAGTAAACGGTACAGGAGTAAACGTATTAGATAAAACTTATGCTTCTGCAGAACTCAAAGAAGGTTTAATTGTTTGCAAAGGTAAAAAACATTTTAAGAAAGCAGTTTTATAACAGGATTAAAATGATATATGAAAAAGTAAAGGCAGAAAATTTTTCTGCCTTTACTTTTACAAGGTAAATAATTATAGTATTTTTGTATTCTGTTCAACCAACTAAAAAGTATTTACCCCCTCTATCTTCCGTTGCAGCCGAAAGCGATTGTAACATGCTCACGAGGGTTGATAGAAGAAATTTTCTGTCCTTTTGCATCTACAAGGTATCCGATTTCATCACCTGTAGCCTGAACTAAACCGATTGTTCCGGATACGGCTGTACGTGCAAAGTCAACAGGTGTTTTAACGGTATCATATAACATATCGCCAACACTTCTTGCAGCACCGCCGAATTGTCCCTGGAATGCTTCACCAAGAGCAATACCCGTACCTGATGCAACATTTTCAAGACCGTTTCCGAGTCCGGAAATCATACCGCCCGTTGTACGTCCTACGATACCGAGCATTTGACCGCCCCAGGTTAACGGAGCCGTAACTAATCTTGAAACGATATTTGGTGTATTTGATTTGCTGATATCAGCATTCAGAATTTGTTTAGGTAATGTTGCTCTGTGTCCGCAATTTTCAATTTCCTGAAAAGCGAGTTTTAAAGCACCTTTTTGGCAGCCTGAAGGTCTTACAACCTCGACAACCTGACCGTAAACATTTGAACCTGCAGGATAAAGCTGACCGTTTATTGTTACGTCTTCCATTGTTTTTGCGGCAAATCTCTGACCGACATGAGATGATTTTGCATTAATCTGGTCTTTGAATTTGAGTTTTAAAGTCGGAATCTGAACTAATTGTTCTTCTTCAACAAATGCTTTTTTATCAACAGGACATGTCGGACAGTCATTGTTTGCAGTAACAGGATTTTTGTCAATTCCTGCTGCTACACGGATATTTTGGAGCATTGCTGCGATATCGGCACGGGTTGCTTCCGCAAACGGGTTAATTTTATTCGGATGTGGTGAATTATTTAATGCACCTTTATCCAAAGCTTTTGCGATAGGAATTTGTGCCCATTCAGGAATCTGTTTTCCGTCTGTATATTTTGATAAAATTTCCTGAGCCTTGCATTTATCAATTTCTTCACATGGAATGCCTTTAGCCATTGCACAGAGTGCTTCTACGCGAGTAACATTGTTGTCAGGCATGAATTTTCCGTTCGGATATCCCTTCAGCAAATCATTATGTACGGCAATGGTAATTGCCGAATTTGCCCAATGATTTGTCGGAACATCGGAGAAAAGTTTTTCAGGTGCGGCAGAATAAGAATCTTTGTCAAATCCTTTTACAAGCATGGTTGCAAATTCCGCACGTGATATGTTTCTGTAAGGCTTATAAAGTCTGTCCGGATATCCTACAACAACATCATTCATTGCAAGTTTGTCAATTTCACATGCTGCCCAGTGACTTGCCGGTACATCAGGAAACATTTGCGACATTCCGGCAGCAGCACCTGTCATTCCCTGAAATTTTGCAAATGGTGACAAATCAAGAGGTGACAGTGTCTTCTTTATTGCCTGAATTGAATTTGCCGTGTGCATTTGAATCGGACAGCCGGCTCCGTCCATTTTGGATTCATTTCTAATTATTGGTGCGCCTGTATTGTTTGACAAATCATTAAGACAAGGAATATCGGAAGCTGCACCGGTAATTGAAACGTCAGATGATATTGTTGTCCCGTTAATAGCAGGGTTTAAACCAATATTTTGTCCGTTAATCGCAGCACCGTCTAAAGCTGTGTAGCCCTCTGCCGATGTTAGAGAATCTTTGTTTGTACCAACAAAATTATTGGTACCGTATATTGCATTCGGGTAGGAATAGACCTGTCTCATATCCTCTCTTTGCAATTTTTTGGTAGTCGGGCATAAAGCACAAGACGGAATTGGCATCGGCTCGCAATTCGGAACGGTATCGCATCCGCATGTCGGTTCCGGAATGTTGTCACAAGGACAAGCATTTCCTGTTACGGTCGGTAGTTTACCCCTCTCACATGGAGCTTGCGTTACCACAGGTTTTTGTTCGCATGGACATGCTGCCATTGCCGTATTATAAGAACACGTTGCTATACCAACGGCAATTGCAGCTGCCACAGTAAGTTTTCTAATCGTCATTTTTACCTCCTTATACGATAAGCACTTTGGTCCGGTATACAATTTGTATTTAACCTTTCTTAGGTGGAAATCGGTGTTTTGTTCGTTCCACTGTCAGCTAAACCTAACTGACTTCTAAATTATGCGTTTTTTTTAAACTTAAAACATTACCGAAAATGGTAGTCCGGGTGGTTAATGTTAGATAATTAAAAATTTATAATATTGTGTAAAAGAGATGATACACTCGGTATAAAAAGTGTATATCATACAATCAAACTATTGATTTTCCCCTTTGATATAGTAGAATTAGGCATGTATAGGAAACCGTTTAAACCTAAAAGGAGGAAATATAAATGGAAACTTATGGAATTGAAAAATGGGGAATCACTTCTCCAAGTGAAGTTCACAGAAACTGGACACCTGCTCAATTAACAGAAGCTGCTTTAAGAAGAGGCGAAGGCAAACTTTCTGAAACAGGTGCTTTAGTTGTTACAACAGGAAAATACACAGGCCGCTCTCCTAAGGACAAATTCATTGTTGATACTGAAACTATTCACAATGATATTGCTTGGGGAAATGTTAACAGACCTATTTCAAGAGAAGCTTTTAACTCAATCAGAGATAAAATTGCTAATTACCTGAACGGTAAAGAAGTATTTATTTTTGACGGTTTTGCAGGTGCAGACAAAAAATATACTCAAAAATTCAGAGTTATTAATGAACTCGCATCACAAAACATGTTTATACATCAATTGTTAATCAGACCGACAGCAGAAGAATTAGCTAACTACGGTGAAGCTGATTACACAATTCTTTGTGCTCCGGGCTTCAAATGTGATCCGGCAATTGACGGAACAAACTCAGAAGCATGTATAGCTATTGACTATGAAGCACATACAATCATTATTGCAGGTTCTCAATATGCAGGCGAAATCAAGAAATCTGTTTTCGCTACTATGAACTATGTAATGACTAAGAAAAACGTACTTCCGATGCACTGTTCAGCTAACATGGATCCGGAAACTCATGAAACAGCTGTTTTCTTTGGTCTTTCAGGAACGGGTAAAACAACTTTATCAGCAGATCCTGCCCGTAAATTAATCGGTGATGACGAACACGGCTGGTCACCTGATGGTGTATTCAACTTTGAAGGCGGATGCTATGCAAAATGTATTAACCTTTCTGCTGAAAACGAACCTGATATCTACAACGCTATCAAATTCGGTTCATTGGTAGAAAACGTAATTATGAACGATGAAACAAGAGAACTCGACTTTAACGACGGTTCTTTAACAGAAAATACACGTGTAGGCTATCCTGTTACTTATATCAACAACTCTGCTATTCCGTCAATGGGCGGTATTCCTAAGGTTGTTGTATTCTTAACAGCTGATGCGTTTGGTGTTCTTCCTCCAATCTCAAGATTAGACAAGAATGCTGCTATGTACCACTTCGTAACAGGTTTCACTTCTAAGTTAGCAGGTACAGAAAGAGGAATTACCGAACCTGTTCCTACATTCTCAACATTGTTCGGCGAACCGTTTATGCCGATGGATGCTTCAGTTTACGCAAAAATGTTAGGTGACAAACTCGATCAATACGGAACTAAAGTTTACTTGGTAAATACAGGCTGGGCAGGCGGTTCTGCTTCTTCAGGTGCTAAGAGAATGAAACTTTCTTACACAAGAGCAATGGTAACTGCAGCTTTGAACGGTTCATTTGATAATGTTGAATTCAAACACCACAACGTATTCAACGTAGATTATCCTACATCTTGTCCTAATGTTCCTTCTGAAATGTTAGATGCAAGAGGAATGTGGGCTGATAAAGCTGCTTACGATGAAGCTGCTAACAAGTTAGCAACAATGTTCAACGATAACTTCTCTAAGAAGTATCCGAACATGCCGGCTGAAATCGTAAACGCAGGTCCTAAACCGTTAAGTTTGGTATAGAGAATAAATTAAAAGAGGGTGGCTAATAGAGCCGCCCTCTTTTTTTATTTCCAGTCAAATAAGAAACAGTTTTGGTCACTGGGTTCTACACCTGTTTTGGCACTGATTTTATCAGTCATATTACTCCAGGCTTGACGCATGTCAAAATCTTGTCTTGCACGGCCTCTTAAATTTATATGGCTGTATATGGATTGTAACTGTTCATAAGTCTGTTGCGGGGTACTTTCCATACCTCTTGCAGTCAGGACTTTTCCGTTTTTCATAACAAGAATGTTAAATTGTGATTTGTCACACAATATTTTTG
The DNA here is from genome assembly GCA_016280955.1 of Candidatus Gastranaerophilales bacterium. Classification (GTDB taxonomy): domain Bacteria; phylum Cyanobacteriota; class Vampirovibrionia; order Gastranaerophilales; family Gastranaerophilaceae; genus CAG-196. The sequence continues at coordinate 134,712 of JAEEHV010000023.1, forward strand.
CAGAACAGCCGTCAAATAACGGAATGCTGTCGATTACCATTTTGTGTTTTTTGGCATAATTGTGTGCATTGAATTGTGCAAATGCTTCAGGTGCTTCTCTGAACAAATTTGCAATAATTTTTCTTACTGTCATCTAATTTCTCCTATTTTCCCACTTGTTTATATAACTTACTTATATATTCAAACGTTTATTGTGTAAGAAAAATTGCCTAAAATTAAGATAATTGTTACAAATATTAATACTTAAAGTTTCTGCTGTATTAACTTCTTTTTTTAACGCAATTTCTTTTCATAATAATACTTTATATATATAACGGGGAAAGCAGGAATTTATAATATGACGGAATATACATACTTCAGATATTATAAAGATGTGAATGATAACAGCAAAATGGCTGTCAAAACTGCCGTACAAAATTTTAAAAACAGTATCAAAAAAAATAAAAACTTTATGCAAGGGTTTGATTTTCATATAGTAAATTCGTATAAGGATTTGAAAAAGCAATCCAGATTAACTACATTTGTGCAGGAGCACAGTGATGAATTTGCAATAACAGGAGGATTAACTGTTTCAGCCGCTTCAAACGGTGATAAAAAAGAAATAATAATAAATGTTAATAACAACGGAATCAGCAGTATTTGGGCAAAAAATAAAGATACTTCGGCAATAAAACAGGCAACAATGCACGAAATAGGTCACCAATTTGATGATTATTTCGGCAGCTGTAAAAAAGATTTAGTCGATAAAATAAGGAAAATGCCTGTAGAAACGGATTCTGAAGAAGATGAAAGGGTTATGTCGGAGTATTTAAGAACAAAAGATTTAAGTGATACAAAGGAGTTTAAATCAGCTTGGAAACAGGATGCGGAAAAATTAAACCAAAATTCCTTATGGGATAAATGTTTTAACAGACTGCCTTTTGAATACACACCTTATTATATAGATATTACGGATGGTGTAACAGATATGGAGGTTGAAGAATCAGATAATGCACGTTCGGAGATTTTTGCCCAGTTATTTTCTTATGCTATGGGTGAAGATGACGGGCAAAAAGATGTTATTACCCAAAAATATAAAAACAGTTATAAGTTAGTAAAATCATATATTCAACGATATTTGGGAATAGAATGTGAATAATTTTGGCAAAGTAATTTTGTATTTTTATATTAATCCGAATAATATTTACTTTTTCCCCCTAGACAAATTATTTTCAGCATATTAGAATAATTGTAATTGTTGATATCTTAATCAAAGAGGTAAAAGATGGATCAAATAATAAAAGTTGCTTGGGAATTAAACGAAAGCACAGATAATCGTTATAAATTAGTATATGAAATAGCAGAGCTTGCTAAAAAATTGGTTGATGAAACACAAATGAAGAAAGCCCGAGAAGAGTTTGGTTTTGAAGAAGCGGCAGTAAACGAAAATCCATACAAAAAGGAAAATCCCGTTGAACACGCCATAATGGTAAAAGCTTCAGAATCAGATGATACGGAGCTGGTTGGCTAGGTTCAAAGAAAAGATAAATGGTTTTAAAACTTCCGCTTTATGTAGCGGAAGTTTTTTTATAACGATTTGTAAAGAAATTTTTAAAAAAAGTCAATTTTAAGTATTTATAGGTTTTAGAAAGAAAGAAGGTCGAAGTATGAATAAAAACAGTAAAAAGTTAATGAACTTAATTTGGGGGCTGTAATAATGATAAACGGTGCAGCAATATTTTCAACATTAGGAAACCCAAATTCACTTGTTCCGTTGGCAATAAAGGATATGTCATCAACGGCAGGTGTTACGGCAGCTTCATTTGCTACAGGCAGAGAAGAAGGACAAGACAGATTTATAGATGAAGTCGGAACCCAGATTATTTGGCTTGCAGGTATACCATTTTTCAAATGGTTGTTTGATAAAACCATTTTCAAGTCTTATGGGTTGGATTCAAAGTTTGATGTAAGAAATCTAAAAGATAAGGATGTTTTTGAGAAGATTAAAAATTATGCTCCGACCGATGAGGTTAAGAAAAGTATAGAAAAAATCAGCAAAAAACAGAGCTTGTTTAAAAACATCGCGTTTTACAAATTTTTATTCTCGACCGGTACAACCATAGCTTGTTATATCGGCTTAACAAGGGCTAAACAGGCATATACCGAAAAGAAGATAAGAGAAAATCTTATTGCTGAACATAGTCAAAAGAAAAATAAAGACAGTAAAAAACAATCTCAGACGGAAGTTTCATTTAAAGGTGCAGGAGATGTAGTTAAGAACTTTGCATTTTCTCCTGTTAAAAACATGTGGTTATTAGATGGTGCTATTACAGGAGAAAGACTGCTGGATTCCAGAACACCTCAGGAATTTGTCGGATATGGCATAAAAGAAGGTTTGTATTTGTTCTTCTTATACTATGCAGGCGGTAAGATTCAGGAATATATGGAAAAACGGGCAGATAAAAAGTATAACAAGTCTATAGGACTTGATGCAAGGGTTCTTGAAAACGGAAAACTGCAGAAAGCATTTGAAGACGGCTCTATCAAAGAAAGTATTGAAAACTTTAAGGCTGCAAGTAACTCAAAGGATGCTGATTTGTACGAATTTTTGTATAAAAATCCGGAAAATAAGATTGTTAAAGCTGCAAAAGAATCGGATATTATAAAAATGTACAAAAAGCCTCAGAAATGGTATCAATTCTTTAGTAAAGCCGAGGTAACAGATAAAATAGATACAAGAAAATATATCGACCTTGAGAAACTAAGAGGAGTGTATAAAAACATAGAAACGTTGTATTCTCAGTATCTTGAAGGACTGACGAAGGGTGAAACAACTGAAATGTTCTTTAAGGGTGTGAAAAAACTCAAGAGAGGTTCTGTTATTACAAACATTGCAGCATCAATATTTGCACTTGCAATCGTTGTACCTTGTGCAATGCTTGGTAAAAGACTCTTGGGTAAAGATGATGCAGAATTTCAGACAAAAACGGAAATAAGAAAACAACTTATTGAAGAAGGATTAATTTCTGCATAATAGTAGAGAAAAAATAAAAACTCTGTTATAATACATGAAAAAAGGAGGGTATATGAAAAAACTTATTGCATTATCATTACTAACATTGTCAGCAGGTGCAGTGTTTGCGGATAATCTCTTCCAAAACAGCAACCCGTTTCCGGAAACATCACCGCAAACAATGAACAATATTTACGAATCAACACCATCAACGATTATGCATGAAGAAAAACAGGCAAAAAAATCTTGGTTCAGGAAAGGTAAAAACCTTGTAAAGCAAGATAAACAATATAAAGATTATGTAATGCCTAATTCCAAAATAATCAATGAAGGGGCTCAGGATAACGGTTTTTATGTTTTTAAATAGATAGTCAAAAGAAGGTAAATACTTACCTTCTTTTTTTATCATTTATTTAGAAAAAATTTTGTAATATAATTCTTTTAGCATTATTAATGTTTAAATAAGAGGAAAAATTGGAAAATAACAGACCAAGCTGGACATCAAGATTTTCTTTTATACTTGCAGCGGTAGGCTCTGCTGTGGGTTTGGGTAATATATGGAGATTCCCGTATATAATGGGGCAATATGGCGGTGCAGTTTTTCTTGTTACATACCTTTTATTAATTGTTACCATTTGTTTTATTCCGCTTATAACCGAACTTGCAGCCGGAAAATTTCTTAAAAAAGAAATCATATCAGCTTATGAATCAATCAATCCTAAGTTTAAATTATTGGGTTACATGAATCCGATTACGGGGATTCTGATATCTTCATTTTATTTTATAGTTGGCGGCTGGATAATAAATTATATAGTTTTGAGTTTTTCTAATACAGGTATTGAAAACCATGCCGAATATTTTGGAACCTTTACTCAAAGTCCGGTCGCAACATCAGTTTATACACTGTTATTTTTGTTTACCTGTATTTTCTTTGCAGCCAGAGGTGTCAAAAAAGGTATAGAGTTTGCAAATAACACTCTTATGCCAATGTTTGCGGTTATATTAATTTGTCTTATATGTTTTTCTCTGAGTCTGCCAAATTCTCATCTGGGACTTGAATACATGTTTAAACCTGATTTTTCAAAAATTAGCGGACACATGTTTCTTGCAGCACTTGGGCAAGCTTTATTTACGCTGAGTATCGGTATGGGTGCTTTGTTTACTTACGGAAGTTACATCAAAGACGATAAAAGTATTTTAAAATCAACTTATACAATAATTTTATCAGATACTATGTTTGCTCTGCTTGCAGGTATAATGATATTTCCGGCAATTTTTTCCTTTGGTCTTGAACCCAATTCCGGTGCAGGGTTGGTATTTGTTACCCTGCCGTATATATTTACACAAATACCTCACGGAAATCTTATTTCTGCGGCATTCTTCATTCTTTTGTTTGCAGCTGCAATCACATCCGGCATAAGTATTATAGAAGTTCCGATAGCTTCTATGGTAGAAAGATTTAAGCTCTCAAGAACAAAAGCATGTGTAACTCTTTTCTGCCTGATTGCTGCAATTGCAATTCCTGCAACATTATCATTTGGTGTTTTGGGTGACTTAAAACTTTTTGGCAAAACTATTTTTGATTTTCTTGATTTTATAACTTCAAACATATTGATGCCGTTAAATGCACTGTTCCTTTGCTTGATTGCAGGTTGGGCATTGAAACTCAGAGGGGTTACTCTGATAAAGAACAAATTTTTTGCAAAACTGTTTGATATCGGTTTAAAATTTGTTGTGCCGGCATTACTTATTATTTTATTATATTTTGGTTTAAAATAATTTATTTGAAACAAAAAGGCGGTGTGTAGCACCGCCTTGCATTTAAGTTATGTGAATGATTATTATTTAAACAATTTACTCCCTATTTGATAGCAAGTTTTTTAACTTTGTCTGTTGCTTTTTCTAATTTAGGAGCGACAATCTTTAATATGCCGTGTTCCAAGTGAGCATCTGTTTTTTCAATATCAATATCAGCCGGGAAGTAAACAGTTCTTGAAAATTCGCCATAACGGAATTCTGATTTTCTGTAACTCTTAGTGTCCTGTTTTTCTTCTTCCTCTTTTTTTGCGTTGATAGTGATGTGGTTTTTATCAATGTCTATGTCCAAATCTTCTTTTTTAACACCCGGAAGTTCTGCTTTAACACAGTATTCATTTTCTTTTTCGTGAAGTTCAACAGGCATTGCCAAAGTATCACATTCAGCATCTTCGTTGTAGATGTACTCAGGGAAGAAGCTATCAAAATTTCTGTTTAAGATTGATGATATTTCATCGTTTACTGAACGGATAAATCTGTCAGGTGTTTTTTTAATTAAGAATTTCATAATTGCCTCCTTGGTGGGGGTAAAATATCAGGTTCTATTTAACTCTAATATTTACCCCGACCGACTTTCTAAATACTTTCTTTCAACACTTTTATTATTACTCTGATTTATTATAAACTGATTTTTTTTAACCTTAAATTAACAAATCGGGCTAATTGTTATTTCTTTGTTAAAATTCGTTGATTTTAGGATATGTGTGTTATATACTTGAGTTGCGGTTTGTTTAATCAGGCTGCATCAAAGTTGAAAATTAAATAATAAAAAGTCGGGATGTAGCAGGTACCCTGCGAGAAAGTGTCCTGTGGACAGTTTCGAAGTAGGGCAGTCGAGTCAGAAAGCATCAGCTTTCTGTGAGACGAATTAAAGATAACTACCAAGCTGCATCAAAGTTGAAAATTAAATAATAAAAAGTCGGGATGTAGCGCAGCTTGGTAGCGCACCGTGTTCGGGTCGCGGGGGTCGCAAGTTCGAATCTTGTCATCCCGATTTTTTAATAAATCGGTATAAATCAGGATTTATATTTAATTTGTCTGTTCCTGTCGGACAGCAAATATTATTTTTAGCAACCAATAACTTTAAGCAGGTAATTTATGGACTACAAAGTAACATTTAATAACATGGATTCTGCAATGAATGCGGCAAAATTAATGAATCTTCAAAGGGAATCGTTTCGTTTAGCTCTTGATGGTAAGTGTAAAAAAGCAAGAGAAATCCAACGTGAAATAGCAAAGCTTGCGGTTAATGATTTTGAAGCATATAAGGCTCTGCCAAGTGTAAACATTACAGTGGATCGTCGGTTTGTTACTGTTAAAGAATATTTTGGTATGTGGTTTAATAGTCTTAAATTCAGAATTTATTCCGCTTTTACAAGAAAAACTCCGGAAGAAAAAATTTTTATCGAAAAAAGTAAATCGTATGCCAAAACACTATCACCTGAGGATATTAAGAAGAAAACCATAAATGTACAGGTTCCTTTATGGAGTCAATATATTTAACCGATATGTATAGCACATTTTCTTTTGATTTAGGCAGAGATGCTGTAAGGTATATTATTAAAAAATATAAAATAGCAAAAATGTATATTCCGTATTATTTGTGTGATGTTATTCGTCATACTCTTGCGGAGGAAGGGTGCAAACCAGTATTTTATCATATAGATGATAACTTTTACCCGTCAATTTCTTTTCCTGAAACGGAGTATATTTTTTATCCCAATTATTTTGGTATCTGCAAAAATAATATAAATAATCTTGCTCAAAACTATCCTAAGCTGATTGTTGATAATGCTCATGCATATTATGACAAACCTTCGGGGTTTGCCTGTTTTAATGTCGGTCATAAATTCAATTTACCCAAATCTACCCTTTGGATAAAAAAGGATGATTCTGTGCAGGAATTAAACTTAAAGCAAGATGATATTAAAGCGGCAGAGGATATGTTAAATCTGTTTTTGGAATTACACAATCAATATGGTAAAGATAATATGATTAAAATTGACCTTAATAATCTGTCTTGTTCATGTATATATCCGTTTTTGGCGAAATCGGAAAACATAGCGGAAAAGGTTGTTAAAGAATTAAAAAATAAAGGTAAAACGGTATATCGTTATTGGAGTCCTTTACCTAAGAGCTTTAATGAATATAAATTCTTTCTGCGTCTTGTGCCGATGCCTGTTTTACCTGTAGTTAATTAGTTGCTGTATATAGTATTACATTAAGTTGAGTCTTATTCTGCATAGCAGGAGATTGACATACAGTTACGAAGTTTGTTCAATGCTCTTGCTTCGGTTTGTCTGATACATTCTTTTGTTACACCATACATTTTGCCGATATCTTCAAGTGTAGTTTTTGCAAAATTTTCAAGACCGAATCTCATTTTTATAACTGTCTGTTCGCGTTCTTTTAGTACTGATATAACCTGACGTAAGTCGTTTTTTAGTTCTTCGTATTCAATATTTTCTTCAACAGTTGTTGTATCATCAGCAACAACGTCTGCAACAGAAAGTTCGCTGCCGTCTTTTCCGTCATAGCTTCCTTCAATTGAAACGGTTGAAGTATATGCAGATAAGTATGTGTCAATTTTTTGAGGTTCGATATTCATTCTTTCCGCAACATCTTTTGTTGTAACCTGAGTATTACAAAGACGTTCCATTTCAGCTTTAACCTTTGAAAATCTTGATAATGTTTCCTGAATATATACAGGAATTTTCATGCAGTGTGACTGTTCTGATATTGCTTTGAACATAGCCTGTTTAATCCACCATGTTGCATAAGTTGAAAATCTGTAACCTAATGAAGGATTAAATTTTTCAACGGCTACTATTAAACCTAAGTTACCCTCTTGTATTAAGTCAGTCATTGGTAATTTTGAAACATGAATAGCTTTTCTTGCAACGGTAAGAACTAATTTAAGATTTGACTGAACCAGAATTTTCTTAGCTTCTTTGTCGCCCTGTTGTGCTCTTAATGCAATCTCTTTCTCCTCTTCCGCACTCAGATTCTTGTAGCTGTTTGCTTTTCTGAAATAAGCATTGATTTCATCTCCTGCAGCCGGTGCTGTAACATAATTGTCACAGAACGGATTTGAGCTGCCAACTTTTTTCATAGTAACAAATTGATCTTTCATACGTTTAAACTCCTTGGGGCTGAACAGGTAAATATATACCTGCTTTTGTACAACTACAATTTAAATAATGTAATTGGGGGTAACTCTCTAAGGATTGACGAAACACATAACAAATAATCCTTATATACTTATGATATATCATGAGTATATAAAATTCAATTGTTTTGTTAAGTTTTATTAAGCAAAAAGTCCTATTTTTTAAAAAGTTTTACAAAACTTAATATAAAATTTCAGACAAAAATTAACCTTTTGTTATGACTATGACTGTGTTTCAATGTATCCTATGTAAGGTAAATTTCTGTAAAGTCCGTCATTATCTAAACCGTATCCGACAACAAATTTGTCATCTATTTCAAAACAGTAATAATCAGGATTTATATCAACTACTCGTTTTATTTTTTTATCAAGCAGTGAGCAAAACGTTAATGACTTTACTTTAAATTTGTAATCAAAAAAGTCTGTTAAAAATTTTGCAGTATGTCCTGTATCAACGATATCTTCAGCAATAATAACATTTTTGTCGTTCAAATCCGGAAGCAGAATATCAATTGCACGAACTTTTCCGCTGGATTCTGTTCCCGAACCGTAACTTGAAAGCCGAATAAACTCCATTTTAACAGGCATTTTCAACTGTTTTGCCAGGTCTGTCATAAACATTACCGAACCTTTTAATACACATATAAGATAAACTTCTTCTTGTTTATATAAATTGTTTAAATTATCAGCCATAGTTTTTATTGCTTGTTGAATTTGGCTTTCGCTAATCAATGGTTTAATATCTTGCTCTGTGTACATAATTAAATCTCTTTCTTATTTAATTTCCAATATATGTGTAGGAAGTCCGTTTACTCCGATTTTATCACTTATTCCTACACCGGCTGCCCATAGAACTTCTGAATCATTGCACAAAAGTACAATATCATCTCTCTGATGTTTTTGTATTCCTTTTGAATTGAGGTATTTTTTTAATTTCATTGTGCCATCCATTCCAAAAGGTCTGATAACATCACCATCTGCCCTGTATCTTAGTGTGAGAGGGAAGTGCATTTTAGTTAAATCTACATATGCATAGTTCTCATTTGAATTAGGAAAACGAATCAGATTATTTGTATCATACGGTTTTATTGTAAACTTTTTGCCGCCAAATTTGTATTCTCCAAGGCACGGAATACTGATTGCACAATGTTCTTCCTTTGGAGATTTTTTTCGGTGAGGGATTCGTTCAATAATTTTATTATCTGCATAAAGCCACATTGTTGATGACAGTGAAAGTGTGCTGCCATTTCTTTTTTCAATATTTGTTTCAATAAAATCAAAGAGCTCACGAATCTTTTTGGAATCAAAATCAAGTCCTAATTGTTGTATAAATTCATACAGTATCCGTTTTTTTACCGGAAATGAGAGTTTTTTATATTCTTTTGGATTTATACTTTCTTCATTAAAAACATTAGGTCTTATAGTTTTCATATATTCTTCGATTATTGCGTTATCGCAGGTTGCATTATCGGCTAAAATATTTAATGCATCTTTTACTTCGGAATTAATTTGTTCCAAAGCAGGAATAACGGTTAAACGAATATAGTTTCTTTTATATGTCGTATTTGAGTTTGATGAATCCATATTTGGGGTAAGATTATTGTCGTCACAATATTTTTCAATATCTTTTCTGTATGTTGTAATAAGCGGACGGTAAAAATATCCCCTCTTTGGCGGAATTCCCCTTAATCCTATAATTCCGGTTCCTTTAATAATGCGGTACAGTATAGTTTCTGCGTTGTCATCTTTATTGTGTGCCGTTAATACCGCATCTGCATCATTAACATCAAATGCTTCATCAAAAAATTCATATCTGGCAATTCGTGCATCGTTTTCTGTCTTTTTTAAATCAGCAGGTGCATTTTTTGTATAAAATTCTATTCCTCTGACTTTTGAAAACAGGCGGCAAACCTCCTGTTCTTTTAGGGATTCTTCACCTCGCCAGTTGTGGTTAAAGTGAGCTGCTATAATTGTCATATCTTGAAAATCAGGTTGTTTCTTCAGCTTCGATAAAATATCAATCAGGCACATAGAATCGTACCCGCCTGAGAATCCGACAACTAAAGTTTTATCTTCAAGTTGATACTTTTTTAAAAAATCAGCAACCCTTTTAATTAACATTATTAACCTGCCTTGAGGATATTATAACATAAACTTGTTTTGAAAATAAAACAGGATATTTTAATAATTTCAAGCCATTCTCTTTTTAATATTAATAAATTATGCAATCAAGAGCCGATAGCCTTTTGCTAAAAATTTAGCTTTGATATACTTTTTAATACTAAAAATTTAAGATAAAATTAATATATTTTCTTATTTGCATAGACTTAACAGCTAATTTCTGATAGAATAGTCTAGTAGGGCTTGCACAATGCAACTTCGTCACACACGATTTTCAGAGAAATTGGACGAAAGGAGGCAAGCTATGGTTGACAAAATAATAATGCTATTACTAGCTTTTGCAATCGCCGTAATAGCATTAAAATTGAATCAACTGTAGGGTGCAGAGGGCTTCTAAGTCATGCTTAACTCTTAGGAGCTCCGCCCTACACTTATATTATTTACGATTTTAGTGTGTTTGTCAATCTTTGGGGTAAATAGAATGGAAATACTTTACAAATAAAATTCCTTTGTATCCGGTTTGCAAGAGTCCCAATCTGACGAGAGAGATACATAGAATGTCAGGACTTTGAGAATATTTGCAATATCGCCCTTAGAGATTGTTGTCAGTAATCCTGCAATACGATTTACCATGTATTTATTCAAAGTTTTCATGTCCTTTTGCGTCAGCTTGCCCCTTGAATGCATTTCCTCAATAGGTCCGCTACGGAACGCAAATTGTGTAATTCCTTTGGATAACATATCAATTGTTTCAAAATCTAATGTTGTCATAGTTTACCCCCATAATTTCACCCTCAATACCTCAATAATTTATCCCTTTTGAATAGAAATTATTTTTCAAAAGGTGGAAAAAGTAAATATGCAAAACAACCATCCTAAACAACAAACTAATTTGTAACAATTATGTCTTAATTGTTACAATTATCACAAAAACATTAAAGATTTTGACTAAAAATGCCGATAAGCATTAATAAGAAGATGTAAGTTGATAGAGGCAAACATGGAATTTGAATATAAAAACAAGTGGCACGGAATATCAAAAGTAAATATTAATGTTGGCGACAAATGGGAATATTTAGGCATTACAAACAAGTACTTAAATTCTGTATTCTATAAAATTGATGATAACAAAAGAGATGAAAACGGTCATAGAGAAGTTTCTCAAGATGAATTAACAATTTTAGAAAAGTTGTTTAAAATAATTGCAGATAAAACAGGTTGTTATCTTTTTTTCGATGAAGATTTTCAAGAAATGGAAAAACAAATTGATGAAGGAAAAATTGAAGGATTGCCCAAACGAAGTCCTGATGAAACAGTAGAGAATAACGAACCACAATATAAAGAAAGTGTTACACATGGCGGTTTTCATCTTACAAAACAAGACCTAAAAGATATAGAAAATGGTAAGACTGATATCGAGACAATTCGCCAAAAATATATAGAAAAAATAAAAGCAGATTTAAAACAATATAATAAATATGATGACAGATTTCCTGAAGGCAAGTATGAAGTAGATGTTGTTTTTAACGGAAAATATTTTGAATCATTTGTATATGATACAGAATTTGAATCATTCAAAAAATCAGATCCTAAAAAATTGAAGCTTGCTGTACAAGAATTTGATAATGGAAATTTTGATGCAATAAATACAATTGAAAATCCTGTTGAATTTTTGGAAGCCTACCGTAAACAATCTGGCGGAAAAACTATGCTTTCTACACTAATGACAAGTTATCAAGAGGGTAAAATATCCTCCGACAAAATAAAAGAGTACATGAATACTTTAGAAGGTAAGTTCGAAGAATATGAACGAGAATATAAAAAAGCAAAACAAGATAATAATTTTGATAATGTTAATAGTTTTTGGTATGGCAGTTATTTTGATTTGAGTTTACGAGTTGGTGAATATTTTGATCAAGAAAAAGGAATGCAAAGAAGGTATGAAAGTAACGAGATTAATCGTGAACAAGTACATGAACTGCAAAAATTTATAAAAGACAATTATAATATTGAGATTAAAGAAAATATAGCCGCCAGAATAATGGATGAAACTGTGAGGTATGACTATCATATTTATGAATATGATTTCGAAGAACTTAAAAATCATTATAAAAATCTTGACGAAGAACGAGTAAAATATAGTGCTCGATGGAATATTCCATATGATGGAGATGATGTAGACATAAATGAAATTAAAGAAATACAAAAACTTTTTAAAGATGAATACAACAAAGATATATCAGAAACGGATGCTGCTTCTATGATTAAAGATTATAGAAGACCATTTGAAAAAGGGTTTAATTTAGAAAAACTAAAACAAAACTTTTTGAATGGAAAGATTTTTAGCAATGGTAATGTAAAAGACTTTAAAGAATATCTGGAGGTAAAAGTTCTTGGTAGCGGTTTTATAAAAAACGATACTCTTGAAACATTAGAGGCAAAAGCGCAAGCTACTGAACAAGAATACGGCAGATACAATTTTGATATCAAAAAATCTCCCATTTCAGATTTGGCACGACAATCAGATAGAATGAGAAATAAAGCAGAGAAAGAGATACAAGTAACAAAAACCAATGATAAAATCATTATGAAAAATAAGTCAACTAAAGAAAAACGTGTTATAGACTTGAATATGTTGACTGCTTCATTGGATGATGCTCACAAGCAAACTTTATTAGAAGCTTTAAACGGTTTTAATAAACTTTCTTTGTGGGAATTTGCAAAAGAAGCTACAAACAGTATAGGTACATTCATTCATGATGAGAAACACGCATTAGCAGAATACAATGTAGAAAATGATAATATAAATATAAACACAAAAACAGAACAAAAAGTAGATACTTATACACTTTTGCACGAAATGATTCATGCGATGATGGCTACTATAATTGACGGTAAAAATACAGAAAACGAGCCATTGTTTAAAGAATTCGTTGAAACTTTTGAAGAAGAAAAAAAGGTTCATGATGAAAAAGGACTGCGAAATGGTTCCATCGATGGTTCAAATTATACTTATTGTGCTCAAAGTATTCTTGAATTTGCTGCAGAATCAGGCTGTTTATGGCTATCAGGAAAATCTAATTCTGAATTCACGATTGCAACACATTTTCCTAAATCATATAGATTATTTGTTCAATTGATAGAAAAAATACGTACACAAAAAACTGGACGCTCAATGAATGAAACATCTAGTTAGTTAAATTTTTACACCGAATCCTATGAAATACTATCTTTTCATCTCATTCAATCATCAAATCGCTGAAATGCTTTGAAATATAATAAAATACAGGAATAACATATTCCTGTATTTTATGTATTTTAAAGTATTAAATTTAACTTAAATTTTATTGTTTCTGAACTGTACTCTTAATATGGAGTTCTCTCATTTGTTGGAGAGAAGCTTCACCCGGAGCATCTGACATCAGACACTTTGCACTTGCGTTTTTCGGGAATGCAATAACGTCACGGATGGATTCTGTTCTGCAAAGTAGTGCAACAAGCCTATCCAAACCGATTGCAAGTCCGGCATGCGGAGGAGTACCGTATTGAAGAGCATTAACCATAAATCCGAATTTTTCTGTTGCTTCTTCTTCGGTTAAACCTAATGCCTTGAAGATTTTCTTTTGAACTTCACTTGAGTGGATTCTTACAGAACCGCCGCCAAGCTCAGTTCCGTTATAAACGATATCGTAAGCAATTGATTTAACATTGCCTAAATCACCGCTATCCAACTTGTCTAAATCTTCAATGTTTGGAGATGTAAACGGATGGTGCATTGCAAGGAATCTGCCTTCTTCATCTGACCATTCAAACATTGGGAAGTCTACAACCCATAATAAATTGTGTTTGCTCTCGTCGATTAAGTTAAGTGATTTACCGAAGTGTAATCTTAATCTTCCCATAACATCATAAACGAGTTTAGGCTTATCTGCTACAAAGAAGATTATGTCGCCTGCTTTAGCGCCTGCTCTTTCCTGTATAGCTTTTGCCTGTTCTTCAGTAACAAATTTAAGAACAGGTGATTTAGCTGTTCCGTCTTCAAGATAAATGATATTAGCAAGAGCTTTTGCACCAAATGATACTGCAAGTTTTGTAATATCATCAATGTCTTTTCTTGAATACTTAGCACCGCCTTCAATCTTGATACCACGAACAATACCGCCGTTTAACAATGTATTCTTAACAATATCAAAATTTGATTCTAAGATAATATCGCCGATATCAAACAATTCTAAACCAAATCTTGTGTCAGGTTTATCAGAACCGTATCTGTCCATTGCTTCCTGCCAAGGCATCTGAATGAACGGAGGATGAATATCAACTCCGGCTGCTTTAAATGCATCAACCAACAGACCTTCTACTGTTTCAATAACGTCCTGTTGTTTTACAAAGGAAAGTTCCATATCAATTTGTGTAAATTCAGGTTGTCTGTCAGCTCTCAGGTCTTCGTCACGGAAACACTTTGCTATTTGGTAATATCTTTCAATACCGCCAACCATTAAAAGCTGTTTAAAGATTTGCGGAGATTGAGGAAGTGCAAAGAATTTACCCGGCTGAACTCTTGACGGAACAAGATAATCTCTTGCACCTTCCGGAGTAGTTTTAATCAAAATCGGTGTTTCAACTTCCAAAAATTCTTTGTTATTAAGATAATTTCTCACAGCCTGAACTATGTTGTGTCTAACTTTCAGGTTGTTAAGCATTTTTTCATTTCTTATATCAAGGTATCTGTATTTAAGTCTTACATCTTCAGAAACATTTTCGTCACCTAAAACAAACGGAAGTACTTTAGATTCTGATAATACATTTACCCCCTCTGGATACATTTCAACCTGTCCTGTAGGATATTTTTCGTTATAAGTTTCTTCAGGTCTTTTTGAAATTTTGCCGTGTACCTGAATTACATATTCACTTCTTAGTTTTGAGAATTCTGCATGAACTTCCGGATTTATCTGGGGGTTAGCTACAAGCTGGAAAAATCCGCTTCTGTCACGAAGTTCTATAAACAAAATACCGCCTAAGTCACGAACGGTAGAAACCCAGCCACAAAGAGTTAATTCTTCTCCTAAGTTATTGAGGTTGAGCTCACCGCAATTCACTGATTTCATACTTGTTTTCAATTTATTATCTCCCTATTTATATTTTCGTATTTATATTATATTTTTACTCCAAACAGGGGTAAATGTAAAGAAAACGCAAAGAGGAAAGTACAATAAATTTTGAGAAGAAACTTAATATTTCTTAATAATTGCAAAAAACATGTCAATTTCTTAGTTTTGAAATACTTTATATATATAAATGATATAAGAATAGGAGTTGTTAACATGTCTAGTAAATTTGCATGCGGTAATTTTAAATATTTAGGCGGTGATACTTATACTACCAATATATATCTTAACGGCAATCGTTGTGGTTCCGGTGGATATTATGGGTGTGGTGCAGGCATGAGTTATATACCGCTTGTTTCGCCAAGTATGTGCTATACACCATGTTGCTATCCGCCGACATTTGCTTCAGCTGCAGGATTTACGTTTGGCTGGTTCGCCGGTTCTGCGTTAGACAGATTTGTTTCCGGTCTTTTTCATAAAAAATGCTAAAATTTTTCTGACTTAACATCCAAAATTGATTTGTCAAATTCATGAAAGTTTTTGATTATTTGGAAAATTCCTTCCATTTGTTTATAAAAATCAACGGGTTCTAAAGATGCAATAGCGATAATTTTTCCTATATTTGCATTTTTTGCCGAATTTATGCCTGCGATAGCATCTTCGACAACAACACATTCTTCCGGTTTTAAACCGATTTTTTCTGCTGCAATCAAAAATATGTCGGGGGCGGGTTTACCGGGAATACTGCCGTCTGAATAGACTATTTTATCAATATCAAACCATTTTTCCAGATGAAACTCTTTTATATAAAATTCTACGTTATCCCATTCTGACATTGTTGCAATTGTATGCGGAATGTTATTTTCTTTTATATAATCCAAAAGCTCGGCTGCTCCCGGAGCCAGATGAAATTCCTCAGGCTTTTGCAGGCACCATTTACGATAAACGGCTTCTTTTTCTTTTCCGTATTTTTCCACCATCTCTGCAGAGGGTTTTCTGCCGATAAGATATTCTATGATATCTGCATTTGTGTGCCCAAACATTTTGTCACGCATTTCTTCATCGGTAAACGGAGTTTCTCTTAACATAGCAGAGTATTCTCTCCAGGCATCATAATGCAGCTGAGAGTCCCAATATAAAGTGCCGTTAAAATCAAAAATTATCCCCTTCATAATCTTAATTATATTACAAATATGACAATGTTATGATTACAGCATAAAACATGGTATAATAATTCTATGAAGAAGATATTAATAATAACATTTATATTTATGATAGCAGGAGCGGTGTTTGCTGATGTTCAGCCAACAAAAAAATACAATAATGCTCCTCAGGGAACTTTCAAAAAGAACAGAAACGGCGATTTTGTCCAGTACGATAAAAACGGTAAGAAAATCGGTGTTTATAAAATATCAAAAGGAAAGTATTACAGGGTAAAATGAAATTTAATCTGAACTTGGAAAATATTAATTACATAAAGATTACTTATAAAGACCGTAATGACTTTTCGCACTGTATAAAAGCTTCGGTAAAAAGTATCAGTCAAAGAGAACTCTATGTTTGTGCAAAATATGAGGAAGAACTGAACATACCGACACCTCAGGAAGTAGGATTAAGTTTGGCATGTGAAGACGGACTTTATACTTCAAAAACAACATTAAAATCAATTGAGTTTAAAGAAGAATATATATTTTTATCGCTGCAAACCCCGGAAGATACAGACTATAAGCAGGACAGAGAATATTTCAGAGTAAAACTGGAAGAAAATGCAATTATATCTTATCTGGAAGGTGAAAAAACAAAAAGTCTAAATACAAAAACATATGACATTTCCGCTAACGGAGTAAGGTTAATTCTTAAAAAACCAATTACTTTTCCGGAGGATGTACAAATTGAGTTTCATTTTCCGAACCGTATTGTTCATACACTTGCCAAATATGTAAGAAGTGATGAAGATGACAAAATTTTAAAAGCATCTTTCTCTTTTGTTGATTTATCGGTATCCGATGCGGATTATATTTCTCAGATATGTATTCAGCAGCAATTACAACAAAGAAAAAATAAATTTCTGTAATTGTCTTTTATCGTGGTAAAATTATTTTATGGATATAGTTCTGGCATCATCAAATAAACACAAAGTTCAGGAAATAAATGACATAGTATCTGTATATAATATGCCATTTCCCGTAAAATTTATTCTTCCGCCCGAAGGTTTTGATCCGGAAGAAAACGGGCAGACTTTTGCCGAAAATTCGCTTATCAAGGCAACTGAGGCATGGAAACTGACAAAAGGCTGGGTTCTTGCTGATGATTCGGGACTGTGTATAGATGCACTCGGCGGTAAACCCGGTATATATTCTGCCAGATATGCAGAAACTCCGGCACTTCGAATTGAAAGAGTTTTGAAGGAGCTTGAGGGTGAGGAAAACAGGAAAGCACATTTTACCTGTGCCATGACATTAATCAATCCGGAAGGGCATGTTGCATTTAAAACAGAAGGAATATGTGAGGGGACGATTATAAAATCAGCACGTGGTGTTAACGGATTCGGTTATGATCCGATTTTTCTGGTTAAAGGCGGTACAAGAACTATGGCGGAATTATCCGAGGAAGAAAAAAATCTTGTATCTCATCGTTTTGTCGCCCTTAATAATGTATTAAATTTTATAAAAAATATTAAATAAAATAATAAGAGAGGTTTCAATGGAAAATAAATATAAAAAAATCGGATTTATAGGCTCCGGTAAAATGGCAGGTGCGATTATTAAAGGTCTTATAAAGACCGGTTTTGCTTCGCCTGAAAATATAAGTGCAACACAAGCCGAACCTTCCGGCATGGAAGAAAAATCAAAAGCACTTGGTGTAAAGATTAGTACTGATAACAAAAAACTTACGGCGGAATCGGATGTGATTTTTATTGCAACAAAACCGAATCAGGTTATTGGAGTTCTTGAGGAGATTAAGCCGTTTGTTACAGGGAATAAGCTGATTGTTTCTATTGCGGCAGGGATAAACATTAATAAACTTGAAACAAATTTACCTGACGGCAGCAGAGTTATCCGTGTAATGCCGAACACTCCGGCTCTTGTAGGAGAAGGTATGAGCGGTATGGTTGGCGGTAAAAATGCAGATGAAAATGATATAAAGTTTGTAAAAGAGCTGCTTTCAACAATAGGCAAGTGTATTATTGTTGATAATGAGGAACAAATTGATATTGTTACCGCTATTTCAGGTTCAGGTCCGGCATTTTTCTATAAAGTCATAAATGAGATTGCCAGAGCCGGTGAAAAGCTTGGAATGGATTATGATAAGGCCTTATTGTTAAGCATACAAACTGCAATAGGTTCGGCTAAAATGGCACTCAACCGTGATATTTCAATGGAGCAGCTTATCTCAAATGTTGCAACCAAAGGCGGTTGTACGGCTGTCGGTGTTGATTGTATGGACGAATATAATACGGAAAAAGTTTTTTATGATGTCATAAAAAACACTGCCCAAAAAGCAAATGCTTTGGGAAAATAATAGCAGTTGCAGGATAATACCTAATCTGCAATACTTTCAGAAACCGCAGCTTCAGTGAAATCCTACAAAAAGAATTATATATTTACCCCTTCTTATCCCTAGAACTGTTCTAAGAATCTTTTGTCATCGTTGAAGAACAAACGGATATCATCGATTGCGTATTTAAGCATTGCAAGTCTTTCAACACCCATACCGAAAGCAAAGCCTGTATAAATATCGGGATCGATACCGACACCTTTAAGTACGTTTGTATCTACCATGCCGCAGCCCAAAACTTCCAGCCAACCTGTTCCCGAACAAGTACGGCAGCCTTTGCCCTGACACATTATACACTGAACATCAACTTCAGCGGAAGGCTCCGTAAACGGGAAGAAACTGCTTCTGAATCTTGTAGGACGTGCAGAACCGAAATATAATCTTATAAATTCATTTAATACACCCTTCAGGTCGCCAAACGTAATATTTTTATCAACGTATAAACCTTCAATTTGGTGGAAGAAATTATTTTTTCTTGCATTAATATTTTCATTTCTGTAAACTCTTCCGGGTGCAATTACCTTAATAGGCGGTTTTTGGTTTTCCATAACGTGAATTTGGGCACCGGAAGTCTGACTTCTTAATACAACACCTTCCATGTTTTTAACGTAAAACGTGTCCTGAACATCTCTTGCCGGATGGTCCTTCGGAACATTTAACATATCAAAATTATAATATTCTGTTTCAACTTCAGGGGAAAGTCCCGGAGCTACAACCGAAAATCCCAGATTTTGGAATATAGAAACAATCTCATTTGTTGTGGAAGTGAGCGGATGGGTTTTTCCCTGCGGAATATATTTACCGCTAAGAGTAATGTCTATTCTGTCATTTTGTAATTTTTCATTGAGTTCTTTTTGATAAAACTTATCATGTTTTTCCGTTAATAAACTTTCCAAATCTTGTGTAATTTGGTTTGCCAATGCACCGACAACTCTTTTGTCTTCATCGGATAAATCTTTTAACCCTTTTTTTATTGAATTAAACTCACCTTTTCTGCTCAGATATTTTAATCTTATTTCATCAATATCGGCGATTGATACTGCTTTTTCAATATCTGCTTTTGCAGAGTTATAAATATTTTCCAGTTGTGCTTTCATTATAATTTCTCCCTTATGAATAATGATATACCGACCAAAATTAAATGTAAATATCGCAGTACGTACTAATTAAATCATATAAACAGAGGATGTTATCTTCACAATAAAGTTTTATTCTGGAATGTGAGGGATAGTGTGACCTCATAATTTTGGAGAGATGAGAAAGATGTTAAATACTGCTATTGAGCTTCAGCCAAACGAGATTTCAAATTCTATTACCAAAAACTGGACAACTCAGGCAATTGAATGTTACAAGCTAAACGGTAACTGTTCGGAATGCTCTATCAGAAGAGCACATTATTCTTTTGCCTGCCAAATGCCAAAGGTGGTTGAGATATTGAAACTCATAAACGGCGAACCTGATATGGAAGAATTTTAATAATAAATCAGAAATTATTTCCGATTTTTTCCAGTGAGACAACTTCATCAAAGTCCTTACGGGTTTTGTTTGCAGGTGTAGGTTCTGATGCATACCCCAAAGTTATTATAGTGGAAAGTATTTGTTTGTCATTTAAGCCAAGTTTGTCTTTAACTTTTTTATATAAATCCTTATTTATTTCCGTTATTTCATTCCCTATTGCACCGATAATACAAGAGGAAATTCCCAGTGATTCGGCTGTTAACATCATGTATGAAACCGGATAAATTACCTGCTCCATTGTTCTTATAAGCAGTCCGTTTTCACCCTGCAAAGCCGGATTAAGTGCAGGATTATCAAATTTTGTTATTCCTGCTTCTTCCCAGGCATTCAAATCCGCAACACAGACAATCAGGGCATCCGCATTTTTAACGTGCTGCTGTCCTATGGAGAGTTCGCTGAGCAAATCTTTATTTTCCTGAGATTTTACCAGTATAAGTTTCCAGGACTGAACGTTCATCCAAGAAGGTGCAAGCCTTCCTGCTTCCAGTATTGTTTTTAAATCTTCATCCGAAATATGTTTATCGGAATACTTTCTTACACTTTTTCTTGATTTAATCAAATCCGTAATCATATAAAACTCCTTTTATTGTATCTTGTTCTGCCTGTCAAAACACATTTACCCTTATATTTACCCCTTTACACCGTTATCCCTAGCCCTCGGCAAGCACGATGGTGAAATCACTGCCTACCGAAAAGTTTTCTGTCGGATCATAAACAAACTGTATGTTATTTAGTTCGGGTATTTTCTTTTGCAGCCTGTTATAAAAATCAACTGAAACTTCATGTTTATTTGCAACAAATCTTGTGTGTGAAAGATGTGTGATTTTTAGCATGTTAACTTCAAATCCCATGTCGGACAGCTCTTGTTTTATATGTTCAGCCTCTTTTTCTTTAAGCGGTGAATACATAATCCCGGCTTTGAATTGTGTAAAATCAGCTTCAATTTTGTCCCTGTATATCATTCTGTCAATAACATCCTGCGTTTTTTTTGGGTCCAGAATCCAGTAACTTATGTATCCTTTTTGGTTAGGCGCTCCGGGAAGTGTAGCTATCTCTATTTTGTTTTCATCAACTCCCCTTGCGAAAGCTGCATATTGTGAAAGTTCATA
The DNA here is from genome assembly GCA_016280955.1 of Candidatus Gastranaerophilales bacterium. Classification (GTDB taxonomy): domain Bacteria; phylum Cyanobacteriota; class Vampirovibrionia; order Gastranaerophilales; family Gastranaerophilaceae; genus CAG-196. The sequence continues at coordinate 156,102 of JAEEHV010000023.1, forward strand.
AAAACTCATATCTGTTTTTATGAATGTATTACAAACGTTTAAAACCTCAGGAATTTTTGTAAGGGTTTCTACTGACTTCATTTTTTCAAACAGACTTCTCATAAACCATTGTTGGCGTTGTGTTCTGCCGATATCACCAAGCCCGTCTTTTCTGTATCTTAAATATCCGACAGCCTGTTTACCGTTAAGTACAGTCTGTCCTTTGTTGAGGTCAATATGAAGATGTCCTGCCCAGTCATGATATTTCATTGGTTTTTCAACATAAATCGGAACTCCGCCCAGAGCATCAACAATGTTTGCTACCGCATCATCATGAACTATAATATATTTGTCGATTTTGATTCCGAAAGTTTCTTTTAATGTTTTTTTGACCAAATTTACTCCGCCGATAGCATGTGCCGAGTTGATTTTTGAAACACCATTCCCGTCAGGAAGGTAAACCTTGCTGTCTCTCGGAATTGAAATAGCTTTAATAGTATGGGTTTTAGGATCAATGTTAATGACCATTATTGTATCGGAACGGGTTCCTTCCCATAAATCGGCACCTTCACCGTTTGAGTCTACACCAAGAAAAAGAATATTCTGCCTTCTGGGTAAAAACGGAATATTAAAATCAGATTTTTTTCTTGAAGACTTGAAAAATCCACCCTCACCGGCTGTCTGTTGTGAAAATTTATCCAGTACAGCACTGTTTTCAATAATAATTACACAGGAAACAACTGCCATGAATATAGCCAGCACGAAAACAAACAGAAATTTTGCTATGCCGGATGTTCCTCGTTTTTCCTGTCGGATTTTATTTATAAATTCCCTGTATTCTTCCTGTTGATTATTATTAACGAGTTTCATTAACTTTCTCTCTATATCAGAAATTATATTTCAATCAAAAACTAAAATCAATTAGTATTAATATATTATTATATATAAATGGTTATATTAAGTTAGCTGTGATATAATGTTGTTATGGGGAAGTTTGATTTATTTAATAAATTTAACAGTGCTGTTGTTGTGATTAATGAAAATAGGGAAACCGTCTTTACTAACAATGTTTTTAAACGTATTTTTAAAGACTTTGAAAATATCAAAAAGTTTTCTCACAAACTTGATTACGAAGTATATTCTCTTGATTATAAAACAAACCCTCTTGAAAATTATGACATGCCGGCTATTTCACCAATTTTGCAGGCATTCAAGTCAAAAGAAGATTTTTCAGCCCATGTAAAATATATGTCTTATGAAAATAATGTTTTTTCGCCTTTGTACTTTGATATGAATTCTACAAAGAAAGGAAAATATACGGTAATTATCCTGACTGATGTTACCGCAAAAATCAACCTCGGCACAATTCAAAGACAAGTTCAGACATACAAAGCAAAAGCAGATTTTCTTGAAGAAGAAAATAAATCTCTTTCTAAAATTAAACTTTTGGCTCAATCTCAGGCAATGAAACTTTTGCTGCTTAACAATATATCTAATATTATAAGAGGCTCGATTGATACTTCTGTAATATTAAAATCCGCACTTAAAGAACTGTCGTATATGTTTGGTGCATTCAGGGCATATTATGCTGAAAGTGACGGATTAAAATTTAAAATTAAAGAATCAATTTCCAAAAAGGGAATCAACAATATTATCTCTTTTGATAAGACTGTAAATGATTATATTACAAACGGTAAGGTTTCCTGCACGACTTGCAGAAAAGAATATAATGAAGCAGAACCTTTTAAAGAAAATGTTCAAAGAATTGTAATGCCGATTTATCATCTGGATAAATTAATAGGCATAATTGTATTGTCAACCAAACAAAAAATTAAGCTCAGCGATACACTTGAGGTTTTGGAAGGTGTTTCTTCTCAGCTCGGTAATGCAATTATACAGGCGGAACTTTACAAAAATAATGAACAAATGGTAAAAGATTTAACCAAGGCTCTTAAGGAGTTAAAAGAAACGCAGTTACAGCTTATTAACTCTGCGAAAATGGTGTCAATCGGTCAGCTTGCGGCAGGTGTTGCACACGAAATCAATACACCTTTGGCATCTATAAAATCCAATAATGAAATTAATAAAAAAATAATAAAACAGATTGAAAATAAAGAGCTTGCAGAGCTTTTGGAAGAAACAAACAATATCGATTTAATGGCAATAGAGAAGATTAACAGTCACGTATTGTCTTTAAGAAAATTTGTTCGTCTTGATGAGGCGGAACTGCAGGAAGCGGATATAAATAAAGAAATTGATTTGACTCTTGACTTAATACGTCATGAAACTAAAAACGGCATAGAAATTGTTAAAAATTACGGAAATATTCCACCGGTGAAATGTTATCCGAATATGCTTAATCAAGTATTTATGAATATATTAATCAATGCCGCTCATGCAATAAAAGGCTGTAAAAAAGCATCCGGCACAATAACTATTGACACAAAATACAAAAAAAATAATCTTATTGTAAAAATTAAAGATACCGGATGCGGAATAAAAGAACCAGGCAAAATATTTGATACCGGATACACAACCAAAAAAGCAGGTGTCGGAACGGGCTGGGGGCTTGCAATTTCGCAAAAAATAATAGAAAAACACAAAGGAAAAATTGAAGTAAAAACAAAAATAAATAAGGGCAGCGAATTCTATATTACTATCCCAGGTGAGTAATAAATATAAATTTTTGTAAAGTGTACTTTTTGTTTCTATTGCTGAATTACAACAAAGTATGTTAAAATATAATTATGAATTTTTGTAAAATTATCTACAAGAGTAGACATAAAAATGCAAAAATATGTTATATTAATAAAGCTAAGATTAAGTGTAAAAATTACATTAATTAATTTGAATGTAACAAAAACTTAACAAAACCGAAAAATAAAGCAATTTTTTAAATAACAAAAACTTTATATAACTGTGTAGAAGTTAGATAACCATGTTTACATTGGAGGTAAAGTGTATGACAATTACAGTTAACAGCAAAAAGAAGCAGGTAAAAAAGACTTTTCAGGAATTGATTAATGACTTGATGGGTTCAAGTTCTGAAAAAGTTCGTTATAATGCTGCCCGTATTCTTGGTGAAATGGGCGACTCAAAAGCTGTAGAACCGTTAATAAATGTTTTGAAAAACGATAAAAACGGTTCTGTTCGTTTATATGCTGCTCGTGCATTAGGCGAGCTTGGTGATTCAAAAGCTACCGAACATTTGATTGAATCTTTGCGTGAAGACCGTAACGTTGATGTCAGAGTTCGTGCTGCTCGTGCTTTAGGCAGATTGGGCGGAAAAATTGTTGTTGAACCGTTGGTTGAAGCATTGAACGATGAAAACTCTCAGGTATGTATTACAGCAACAGATGCTTTAATTGAAATCGGTGATGTTGCTACAGATGCGTTAATGAATTCTTTAGACCACGAAAAGGTTAACGTAAGATGTGATGCAACAAGAGCTTTGGGTGAAATTGGCAATAAAAAATGCGTTGATAAGATTATTAATATGTTATATGACGAATGGGTTAACGTCAGAATTTATGCAGTAACTTCTTTGGGCAAATTAAATGATAAAAAAGCAGTTCCTGCATTAATTGATGTTATGAAAAACCGTTCAGAAAATGATTTAGTCAGAGCAGGTGCAGCAGCTGCATTAGGTGTACTTCGTGACCAAAGAGCATTACTTCCGTTAAGAGAATTGATTATGGAAGCTGAAGAACTTGGCGAGCTTGAAGACACAGCTCTTAAATCATTCAAGAAAATTATGGCAGCAAACTGGCAGGCAATTCCCGGAGCTACACAGCAGAAAAAAGCTGTTGCCACAGTATAAGTATTTAACTAATTAATAAAAAGAGGACGATAACAAACGTCCTCTTTTTTTGTATGCAGTTTTGACATCTGTTTTAAAATTTTATTTAAGAGTTATAATGTAGCCATGATTGTATCTGACAAAGTAAATTTTTGTGCATTACCGGTTAACAGAGTAAAAATAACTAAACTTGATAAAAAGAGTTCTGCATTTTTACCCCATGATGCAATGTTTGTTTTATTGGACGGTAACAGTAAACTGGATAAAAAAGCAGTAAGCGAAGCGATAAAAATATGGGGGAACGCACCGTTTAAAAATGTTATTGATACGGCTACGCAATGGATGAACATTAAAAATCCCAACAATATAAAAATTTATATGCTGACAGAACAGTTATCAAATTTAAAAAGGCTGGATAGCCGTCAAATACTGGGAATTGCAGACGTCAGAACAGAAAGCGGCTCAAAAGAATCTGTTTTAAATTTTTTACAGGTCAGACCTGATGCACAAAATGTAAACAGTAAATCCCCGAAATATAATGGTGTCGGAACCGTTATGGTGAAACGATTACAAAAAATTTATGACAAAATTGAGTCAGATATTGTACCAGATGAAAATGTTATAAATTTTTATACGAATTTGGGGTTTGTCAAAGACGGGACCGGTGAATACGGATATTCGTGGCAAAAGTGTTGGATAATACAATTCGTAAATAATATAAAAAGAATTGCTGCATTGTTTTAGTACATCATTTTTAGTCGTTTTGAAAAATTTTTGTTTTCATATATAATTTTGGTATGAAAAAACTTTTTACAATACTTTTGTTATTAGCCGGATGTTCATCCTGTCTTGCAGACAGTTCGGAATTGTCACAACAGGCAACGGCATTTTATAGTGATAATAACCATGTCCGTACAATGGACATTATTTTGCAAATAAACGAGAAAGAACGTTCAGCACAGGATTGGCTTTTGCTTGGAAATGTTCTTGAAGATAACGGAAAAAATGAAGATGCCGTTTATATGTATAAAAAAGCTATTTCGAAAGATAAAAAATGTTATAAGGCATATTATAACCTTGGAAATTATTATCTTGAACGTGGGCAGTACGATAGTGCGTTAGAAAATTATTCAAAAGCATCAAAAATCAATAATGAAAATCCGTATATTTATTACAATATGGGATGTGCATATCTCAGAAAGAACAATCTGTCATTGGCAAGACTGTATTTTTACAAGGCAATTATGTTTAATGCCAATGTTCCCGAATTTCATTATAACTTGGCTTATACATACCATAAGATGAATAAAGATCGTTTGGCACAAACATATCTCGATAATTATAATAAATTAACTTCGCAATACTAAACAAGTGTAAATTTATTTTCTTTGGAAAAATGTTGCTCTCTTAATTCATTAATTCTTTCTCTTGCAAAAACCGCATCTTCAGAGAATTGTTTCAGACCGAGGAATTTTTTGTAATAACGGATAGCATCTTTGTATTTTTCCATTTTATCAAAACTCATTGCAATTCCCAGATATGCTTTATAATAGTCAGGATTTCGTTTTATAAGCTGGAAGAAAGTTCTTGATGCTTCCATAAAATCACCCATTCCCATAAGCATTGCAGCTTTATTATAATATGCTTTCAAAAATTCAGGGTTTGTTTCTATAAGTTTGTTATATATCATTAAAGATAAATCTGTTTCATCAACAAGTTCATGTGCAATAGCAAGCTGAATTTGAGCTTCAAGGTTTTCCCTGTTAATAAGAATAGCCTTAATAAGGTACGGAATTGCACTTTCAGGATGTCCGTCCAACAGATTGCATACTCCGAGTTCGTAAAAATATTCGTCTTTTGTATCATCTATTGAAATAAGTTTTTCAAGAGTTTTAATAGCTTTTTTATAATTTTTCAGATACTTATAAGATGATGCCAAACCAAAATATGCCTTTGTTTCAGAGCGGTCAAACATAATTGCCTGCAAATATGTTTGAACGGCATCCTGATACAGCTTGGCAAATCTCAGCGCATCAGCTTTTACGCAAAGATTGTAAGAACGTGACTGTGCCGGCATTGTTACCTTTGAAGTCGCTTTTGCTAAATTTTTGTTTACGGAAATATCAATCTGCATTAACAATCTCCCCTATAATAATGTTAAATAATTGATAGTAAAGAGGTAACGACCATAAGGTTTAATTTTGTAATCCGAATGGTCTATTTTTTTTCGGTAATACTTTTATAAATTCAAAAGGAATAAAATATGTTGTATAATAGACAAATCAAAGGAGAATTAATAAAATGGATAAATTAAGAATCGGTATCATAGGTCTTGGGACTGTTGCAAGCGGTGTTTATAAAACATTACAAGACATTAATAATATTGAAATTATTAAAATTGCGGTTAAAAATATTAACAAGCCTCGTTCCGTAAGTGTTCCGAAGGATATGCTTACCGATAATGCCTATGAAGTTGTAAATAATCCTGATATTGATGTTGTTGTTGAACTCATTGGCGGCGTAGAACCGGCATGGGATTACATTTCAGCTGCTATAAAAAACGGAAAACATATAGTTACTGCAAATAAAGAGTTGCTCGCAAAAAAAGGTGAAGAGCTTTTTAATCTGACAGAAAAACATAACAGAGTTTGTCTGTACGAAGCTGCTATAGCCGGAGGTATTCCTATTATTATGCCTATAAAAACAATTCTTGCGGGAAATAGGATACACAAAATACAGGCAATTCTGAACGGAACTACAAACTACATTCTGACAAAAATGGATGTTGACGGTGCTTCATACGAAGATGTGCTAAAAGAAGCTCAGGAGCTGGGATATGCTGAAACCAATCCGACAGGTGATGTCGAGGGTTTTGATGCGGCATATAAAATTACAACTCTTGCAACGATAGCTTTTAAAAAACGTGTAAAAATTGAAAACGTGTACAGAGAAGGTATAACAAAAATAAGAAAAGAAGATATGGCTCAGGCGAATGAGCTTGGTTATAAAATAAAATTGATAGCGAATGCTACTATTGATGAAAACGGTAATGCTGATGTACGAGTTCATCCTATGCTTATATCAAAGGATACAACTCTTGCACATATTAATTATGTAACAAATGCTGTTGCAATGAGCGGATATCCTATTGGAGATATTGTCTTGTCAGGTCCGGGTGCCGGAGAGTTCCCGACTGCAAGTTCTGTTGTGGGTGATATTTTGGCAATACAGGCAGAGTTCGGAAAAACGGATTACATGCTTCCGATGATGAGATGCCACCACGAACACAAGGCAAATCCGGTTAACATCAATGATACTTATAACAAATATTATATTTCAATTACCGCTCCGAATGCTATCGGTGTGATAGCTAAAATCGGTACAATTTGTGCAAACAAAAATATCAGTCTTGCAAGTATTATGCAAAAAGAAGTTTACGAAAACAGTACTGCTGATATTGTCGTTATTACGGAAAAATGTCAGGAAAGATTGATTAAAGAAGTTGTTGAAGAACTTGATAACTGTACGGTTAACAGTTTAATTCGGGTGGCAGAATAAAGAATTAATGTATAGAAACTCTTTCTATACTTGATTTGTAAAATTTTGTAAATATTATTTTAAAAACATGCAAAAAATTTTATTCATATATTTTATACTCTAAGTACACCGATGAAAGTTTTAAATAGGGGTTTTACATGAATTTAAAGGTTGATGCAGCTAACCGAAATATCTCTTTTGGCATTAATAATGCAAATTTGGAAAAATTTTCAAAGAAAGCAGCAATTACTGCAGCAGTTATGGGTGCAGCAGCAGCGAGGGGAGCATGTTCTGTCTTATCAGGTTTAAGCGGTAAAAAAGGTATGCCTGTTGATGAACTTTCAGTAAGGGCAAGTCTTTTGTCATATAAAACAAAAAAGGAAAAAGATGCAGCACGCAGTCCGGAAGTTTTTAATCAGGAAGTTTCATATAATTATTTTGCAAACGGCAGATTAAGATATATTCAGGAATATGTGACAAAAGGCAAAGAGAAAATGGCTGATTTGAGTGATTTTCAAAAAGAAAATAAACTTAATACACTCAAATATCAGAAAGCAATCGTTGATGCGATAACCGGCGAAAGAGTGCTGGTAAGAAATAAAAGTTTGCGTGAAAATTTATGGTTTTTAGTTACATCTGATAATGATGCCGTTCCTGATAACTTTAACGGAGATTTGCAGAAATTTGAAGAACAATATGAGCAAAAGACACAAGCAAGAATAAAAGTTCTTAATGCATATAAAACAGATGATGTATTAAGGGAAAATAATATTATTAATGATTTTATAGGCTGGTTTGTCAGTGATGTTTATAATGATGAACAGGCAGAATTATTAATAGGTTTGTTAAAAAATAATGTTGAGAATAATAACATATACTTTTTTGCAAATTTGGATGAATTGTTAAAAAACAATATAAATCCGGATTTAATCAAAAAAGTACAGAGTGATAAAAATTTGTATGAAAATATAAGCCCGTACACATTATATAATATAGGCGGCAGCGATGAAAAAAGAGCCGGGGAAATAATTAAAACACTGGATGAATATCAGAAAAACTATCCTTACTCGGAAAAAATACCTGAAAATCTGAACAAGATTTTGTCAGAATCTTTTTCTGATGACCAAAAGGAAAATCCGGCAGATTTAGCATCAAAAAAAATGGCAGAAATAAATAACGAAGAAAGTATATCCGGTGCTGACAGCATTCATACTCTTATAATGAACATGAATGCAAGGCTGGATGATATTTTTGACGGAAAATATGTAGATAAAAATAAAAGTGATATGGATAATGCAATTGACGCAATGAACATGATAAGAGAGGTAAGAACGGATTTACATAATTACTCTTTAAAATATACAAATCCATATGAAAAACAACTTTTATCGCAAATGCTAAGCAAAATTACTATTATTATGAGCCTTATTAACGAGATGCGCAGTGAAAAAGGATGTCCGACATTAAGCTTTGCTGATTTAAACGATAAGATAGAAAATGCGGAAATTAAGAAAATACTGAATAAAATGTAAATTATCTTATAAGATAAATATTATTTTTTTTGTTTGGAATATAATAAAAATAACAGGATAATAAGGAGTACATAAATGAAGAATAAACTTGCTCTATTTTGGTTTATTGTCGTGCTTGCGATAGTTTCAATAGTCGTAATTTGTACAAAACCAACAAAGCTCGGTTTGGATTTGGTCGGAGGTTCAAGACTAGTACTTGAAGCTCAGCCTCTTAATGGTGCAGAAGTTACACCGGATATGATGTCCAGTTTACAGTTTGCAATAGAAAACCGTGTTAATAAGTTAGGTGTTGCAGAAACTGTAGTTCAGAGAGCCGGCGAAAAAAGACTTGTTGTTGAAATTCCGAATATTTCGGATTTAAATCAGGCTAAAGCATATCTTGGTGAAACTGCCGAACTTGAGTTTAAAGAACCTGTATATGATGCCGGCAGAGAAATTATCGGATGGAAATCAACAGGATTAACCGGAAAAGATTTGAATATTGCACGTATGGGAACATCACCGACAGGGCAATTTACGGTTGATTTAGAGTTCAATATGGAAGGAACAAAAATCTTTGGAAACCTGACAAAGCGACTGGTAAATCAGCCGATGGCAATATTCTTTAACGGAGAATATCAGTCATCTCCGAGAATAAATGAACCTATTTTGAGCGGTAAAGCTCAAATTTCAGGCGGAAATGAAGGTTTTAGTGCCGAAGAAGCAAAGAAAATGGTTGACCTTCTTAATGCCGGTGCATTGCCTGTTCCGGCAAAAATAATTGAAGAAAATACAGTAGGACCGACACTCGGTGCTGATTCAATTGCAAAGTCAAAAGTAGCAGGTGCAATTGGTTTAGGTTTGGTAATGCTCTTTATGATTGTTTATTACAGAGCTCCGGGCATAATTGCAGATGTTGCATTGTGTTTATACGGTGTATTCTTGTTTGCAATATTTAAATGGGTTCCGGTTACTCTGACTCTTGCAGGTATAGCAGGTTTTATTCTTTCAATAGGTATGGCTGTTGATGCTAATATTCTTATTTTTGAAAGAACCAAAGAAGAACTCAGAGCCGGCAGAACTTTGTTTACTGCTATAAATTCCGGATTTGACAGAGCATTTACAAGTATTTTTGATTCCAATATGACTACAATAATTACCTGTACAATTCTGTATTGTCTTGGAACAAGTATTGTAAAAGGTTTTGCTTTAACTCTTGCAATCGGTGTTATTGTTTCAATGTTTAGTGCAATTACCATCACAAGAAACTTTATGCATTTGGTATTTGGTACCGGTAAACTTGAAAAACCATGGTTGTTTGGTTTGACACAGGATGAAATTGATCAGGAATATCAGGCAGTAGAAACAAGCAGAGAAAAAGCTAAGTTTGGTATTCTTGACTAAAGTTAGTTTGACTCGGATTCCTTCTCGCAAGTCGTGAATCGTGAGTCGAAATTAACGATAAAGCAAATAAAACAAGTAAAATTATATAAAAGCAAGTTACGAATCACGATAAAAAGGAACAATGAAAATGAAATTAAAATTAGATATAGTAAAATACAGAGTTATATGTTTGATTTTGTCGGCATGTTTGTTAACACCGGGTATTATTGCAATGATATATTCTTCAATAACATACCCGACACATGCACCGTTAAAAGTCGGTATTGATTATACCGGCGGAACAACTTTGCAATATGGTGTTAAGGAAGAAATATCGAATGATAAACTCTCAACAGTAAGAGAAAATCTGGAGAAACAAGGAATTGATAATCCGTATTTGCAGATTATTCACGTTAATGCACAGCAGCAATCGGATTTGAAATCAATACTTTCAATAAGAACTAAATTTATTGATGAAGGTTCTACAGATCAGGACAAAATCACTTCGGTTATTAAAAACAATTTTAAAGATGCGGAAATTGTTCAGGTTACATCTGTAGGTCCGACATTAGGAAAGGAATTGTTTAAAAATTCTCTTATAGCACTATCCTTGGCATTATTGGGTATTATTGCATATCTGACGTTCCAGTTCCAATTTGATTACGCACTGGCTGCAATTTTGGGCTTGGTACACGATACTTTATTTGTTGTCGGTGTCTTTTCAATCTTAGGATTGGTATTTAATGTTCAGGTTGATGCATTATTTGTAACTGCAGTTTTAACGGTAATAGGTTTCTCTGTACACGATACAATTGTTGTTTTTGACCGTGTAAGAGAAAATTTGAAATACTACGGTAAAAAAATGTCGTTTGGTGAGATTATGAATTCAAGTATTAACCAAACTCTTACAAGAAGTATTAATACATCAGTTACAACATTAATTACATTGTTAGCGCTGTATTTTCTGGGCGGAGTTACAACAAGAGATTTTGTGCTTGCTATGATTTTAGGTATTATTATCGGTACTTATTCAAGCATATTCTTCTGCTCTGTACTTGTTGATATCTGGGAAGACAAAAAGAAATCTTCAGCTCCGGCAGTAGCATAAGAATATTAAGAATTTAAAAAGGCGGCATGCAATTTGCATGCCGCCTTTTTATTATAAAACTAAATCCTGAATATCCTTATATTTTCTTTTAGTTTATTAATTAAATCCGTATTATTATACAACGATTCAATATATTCATCATAAGTTTTATCATTAATTTTAAGATTTGGAATTCGCGGACCTCCGGCAAAATCGTAATATAGCATTGCTTCATCGGAGAATTTTTTATTTTCCAATAAACCTTCAAATATATATGCAACCTGTTCGCTTATATCATCGGGTTTATAACAATTGGTTTCTTTTTGCATTTTTGCAACCATATCCTGAATATAAACATATCTGGCTTCGCCGTTTTTGTTTATAAATCTGAATCTTGTCGGAGTTTCCGGTAAAGAAAATTCTATAATATTTCCAAATCTGCCTCTGCCGTACGTATCGTTTACTTTAGCTAGTTTTTCTTCACTTCCCAGGATTTTGAGTTGGTTATCTCCGAATTCTGTTCCGTTCATACCTTTAGAGTTCCAATAACTGTCGAAGCCGAAGTGGTGGTTTGCATGTCCCATTTCATGTCTGAAGTGGGAAAAATCTTTTACGTTGCTGTCAATTAGCAAATGGTTTTTATTTCCGCCGTGACAGCAAAAGGCTTGATAGTAACCTGATTCGGGCGGTTCGCTTTGTGTTGAACCATGTTTTGCGAACAGCTGTTTTGTTTCTTCTCTGTTTTTCCAGTCAGAAATAGTTATTGAATCGGGCTTATCTATTTTGATACCCATGTTTTTCAGTTGTTCTATTTCTGCTTTTATACGATTAAGCATAGATAAGTGATTATCACTTATACCTCGGGCATCATATTCTATTCCAAGATTTTCAAAATATTTTTTAGCTTCACTTATATTTTTAAAAGTCTCAGAGAATACTAACTTATCCTTTTTTCGTGATAATATTTTCCATCCGTATGTTTTATGTATTATAAGAGCTCCAATTCCTGCAGCACCCAGTATTACTGCTGCCCATAAGCCCTTGTTGCTTTTTTTGTTTTCTTTTTCAAATCTGTCAGCCTCCTGAGGCTTGGAAAGCATACCCGGTTCGCTCCCGAATATCGGACTACGGCAGATGTTATGTACGGATAAACCGTTATTTTGAGCACTATTTACCTTCATATATATATAAAAACCGAAATTTTATTAAAATTGCGTTATATGTAACAGTTTGTAAACAGAGCTATTTAATTATTATTTAGAGTGATAAATTATTTTTTCAGTCAGTTGCCGTTTTTATCACAAGAATATACATTAATTTCATTTCCGTTGCCGTCTTCTTCATGTTTATAGTAAAAAGCTTTACCGCTGTCATAAGTCACGACTTCTATTTTACCGTCAGCAACGGTTGTGTATGTTATAGTAATACCTTTTTCGTGATTTCTTATTTTTGTAGTGTTACCGTATTTGTCATAAGTAAATGTTATTCTTGCTGTGTTGTTTGAATTGTATTCCGTTTTAATACTCCCTTTTTCATTGTATTTGGTAACTGCTTTTTCACCGGTTTTTACAAATTTATTTTTATCTTTGCCATACAATTCATAAGTAATTAATCCTTCTTTATTGTACAAACGGCGGTTTATATAATTTTCTCCGTCCGGAATATTTTCTGTAACATAGCTTCCGTCAGCTCCTACAATAACAACTTTTTCTCCTGCATTCAGGCTTTCTGGCCGGTATTCTATCCGTTGATTGTCCTGAATTATGTAGTGAGTTTTTGTTGTTTTATCATAATAGACACCTTCTAATTCGGTTTCAATGCCTTCATATATTGCCGGCAGTTTGTTACCGTTTACATCGCAAGGATATGAGTCAACAACATCTCCGTGTTTATCTGTCACATATCTGCTATAAGAAGCCCTGCCTTTATTATGGGTTGTTGTCTCAATATATCCGTCAGATAAATAATTATATGTTTGGGTAATTCCTTTTTTATGGGATTGGATTTCTGATATCCTGTTATCTGTATCATATCTGTATGAGGATTCCGGCTTATCGTTGTTATCATAATGAATTGTGGTTTTTCCGCTTTCATCATATTCGGTAACGATTGCACCGCCTGTTTTTATAAATATATTTGTATCCTTGCCTTTTAGAAAACAAATAAGTTGTCCTTCTTTGTTATATAAATAACGGCAAATATTGGTTTTTCCGTCGGGAATGTTTTCCGCTTCAAATCTTCCGTCTGCATATACAATAACAACTTTTTGCCCATTTTCAAGACCGATTGGTCTGTACTCAAATTTATAACCGTTTATAATATTGTAGTGAGTTCTTGTTGATTCATCGTAGAACACACCTTCTAATGCAGTTTTTTTAAGTTTAGCATTATCGGTTTGTTGTGTTGTATTTGCGGGAGCTTTTGCAGCTATAGTGTCACTTGTGGTATTATTCCCGAAATTATTCTTTAATATACCCAATATCTTTTTTTGTGATTCGGCTAATTCTTGTTCTGCCTTAAATATAGATGCTTGCATGTTGCTTTCTTTTTTTAAAGCATCTTCAAGATTAACTGTTTCTGTTTGTGCTTTATTGTTATTTGAATTTATTTTATTAATGGCGGTATGTCCTATGGCATATGCAAATAGCGGTGTAATAATTCCTAAGCCGACTTTTTGTTTTATGTTCATATTATTTAACCCTTTCATTCCAACTTGAAAATTTATTTACATGTTTTCAATATTATTCATAAGGCTTCTAAATATTTAAATTTGTCTGTTTATACAATAATGTTTACAAATTGTTACAAAAACAGACATTTCTTTCCGGCGGTTAATCTATATACGCATCTTCAAGAAGCTTTATCCTGAAGTTACTGCCGGAGTTAATTGAAACATGTCCGCCTTTGCTGAAAAATGCAGTAATTGGTGAAAATAATGTGTTTGCACCAAAACAGAGTGTGCCGTATAAAAACGGAAATGGTGAAAGAATTACCGTAGAAGTCTCACTGCCAAGATTAATAGTTAATGATAACATCCGACTGAAAAGAGTTCTTCCCCAATTTCCTTTTTTCCACATTGTTTTAAGATATTTTCTTTGCCCCTTAATATTATTTAAAAATATTATTTTATCATTAGCTCTGGTTACATAAGCATTTAACATTACGGTTTGCCCTTTATAAACCATGTGTCTGATTCTTATAACAACAAGACCTCCGTTACATGTTATTTGAGGCTGGTGAGATTCAATAATTTCACCGACAAAAATCGTTCCGTTGGGAATTGTATAATTTTTTTTGCTTACCGTATTGTTTAATTTGAATTTTACGGTTGAACCTTTTGTTTGCCAGTCCGATATTTTTGTAACGTTCAGGACATTAAACGAAGTACCTTTTGATATTTTTGTGTTTCCTGCTGATAGAATCTGTTTTGGCGGAGTATAAACGTGAGTGCTGTTTTTAATTCCGCTGTTATTATTGTTACCTCCCGTTCCTTTGAGGTTTGCAGGTAACTCAGGCAGAGTATCTTCTTCCGTATTTGTATCTTTAATGAGTTGTGATGAATTATAATTTTTCCTTATATCATCATCTACCGTTAAATCCAAGTCAAAGCCAAAAGCATGACATGCACAATATATAAGTAGAATAAGTGTAATTGTTACAATTCTTAATATCGTTCTTTTTGGCGGCATGGCTCAGATATCCTTATATCAGTAGTATTTAACCAATTTCTTTATATTGTAACAAAATTTTAACGAACTAGCAAAAAAAAAAATCCTTTGTTTTAATATAATTAGTGTAGGACAAAAAATAAAATTAGATTGGAAACTGTGATGAAAATTCATACAACGCAAGATCTAAATTCTTTAGTACAGCTTAATCAACTATCGACCAACAATAATATATCGTCTAGGGATTTTAGATTAAAAAACTACTCGGAGCAAGTGCTTATGCCGAAGTTATCGGCTGATAAGGTGGACAGTGACAGCATGTCTGTTTCTTTTCAAGGTTTTGGCAAAAAGAAACCTACTGTGACAGAAACCAAAAAAATTATTAATACAGCAAAAAAAATGGTTGGGAATATTAAAAAAGAAGCCCAACCCGAGAAAAAAAAGGGGGACGGAATTATTACGAGCCCCCTTTTTGATAAAGCATTAGTTTTATCAAAATATGAAACGGGGATTCAGGCAACCATAGCAGCAGTCATTTGTACATTATTAAGACCGGCAACAATTATGGCTATCCCGACAAAGAAGAGCAAGCAGGACAATACTTATGCATCGGCTCACTCGGTAGCATCAGGTATGGTCGGTCTGGTAACAACTTTAGCCCTTACTGTTCCGTTCAAATGGGGTGCTGACCATGTTATGAACAAGAAAATAGGTATGTTTAAAAACCTGAGTGAAAAGACTCTCAAAACTTGGTTCCCGCAAATTGATTTAGAATCAATAAAAGATAACAAAAAAATAAGAAAACCTGTTGAAGAATGGAAAGACAGACTGGGTAATGCATTCTCTACAGAGATTAAAGACTGTGAAAAAATTGCATCATTTACTCAACTTGCAGATGCATCAGAAAAAACATTTGAAAATGTTTTGGGTGTAAAAGTTGACTGGGCTTCTCAAAAAGGTAAATCATTCAATGATGTAAAACTTATAAACGGCAAAAATCTGTACGATGAAATTTCAATGTCAAAACTCGGAATTGTTGTTAAACAGGCAGAAGGCGGCATGAAAAATGCAAGTATTCTGTTGGGAGATTTAGACAGCGGATTCCTGAAAAAAGTTATAAATGATGCAGAAGCAACTTCCGTTTGGAAGAAACTTGATATTAATTCTGTTTACGAAGGTGATTTGAAGAATAATATCGTAAAAGACTTCAGACAATGGAGAGATATTAACGGAAAACAATGGAAACTCGATTTGGATACTGTTTATGTATCATCTCCTTACGAGACAGCAGATTATACACCACGTATTACAGGTAAGATAAGATTTGATAAAAAAGACAATGAAAATAAATATGTAACATATCAGAAGAACGGTGTTGACGGTAAGTTAGGTACTGATATTGATGACGCAATGGTTGAAGCAGAAGAAAGAAATGAAGGTCACAAAAAATTACTGACCTGGCTTCCTGACCTCGCATTCAGAATACCGATTGCCGCAACAACAATTGCTCTTATTCCTGTAATTCTTAAACGCGTATTCCATGTTGAAAAGAGCAAAAAGAAAAAAGCTGATGACGAAGTAAAGACAGTTCAGACACAGCAACAAACAAATGATAAGCAAAATAATCAGGCAGTTTCTTTTAAAGGCGGAAAAGACAAAGGGACTAAAAAAGCAAGCTGGTTTGTAAGAAAATTTGGTGAATGGTATGGTAAACCGCTCATTGAAAATCCGACAATTACTAAAATATCAAAAGCATTAACAAAAGTTCCCGGCGGAATGACACAGTTAATGACAACTGCAGGTTCATTTATTACCAGCGGTGTTTATGTACATCAGACATTAACAAACAAAGATTTGGATCCCGACAGAAGAAGAACATTATCAATTAACCAGGCACTATGTTTCTTCATTCCGACAATGGCTGCATATTATGTAGACGGCAGATTAAGAAACTGGACTAAGAACAAAGAATACAGATATTCAGGCTGGAAAGAAAGAGAAATTGAAATTGCAAAAATTGAAAAGAAATCAATTGATATTGCAGAAGCACAAAAAGAACTCGGTAACAAACTTAAAGGTGTAAGACTCCTTGCAAGCTTGGCAACCTTCACTCTGATTTACAGATATGCAACTCCGGTTATCATAACACCTTTTGCAAACTGGATTGGTGATATTGTAAATACAAAGAAAGCTGAAAAAGACAAACAAAAAGCACTTGAAGTTGAAATGCAAAAGTCACAACAGGGAAATGTTGCAAAAGAGATATCAATGAAGCCGGAAACAAAAGAATACAGAAGTGTGGCATAAAAAATAAAATAAAATAAAATAAATAACGGGGCTGATAAATTTTATCAGCCCCGTTGTTTATGTAATTTATTCCTTTGCTTTGCAAAATTTGAATAAGAAAAGAACATAAATAATGTTAAGTTTTTTTACAAAATTAGCCGGATACATGATTTTAAGGGCAATTTTTGGTGAAAAAAAATCTTTATATACATGGTTAGGTTTATAAAGGTTTTTTATCGTGACTCAAAGTATTCAAAATTTTGATAATCGAAACAACCGTTACGGGTTGCCGCCGCAGGTTCGTACTCAACAGTCCGGAACTGTACCTCAGGCTGTCCGTATTCCTGAATATTATGTACCTGAAGAAAAACAAAGCTTTTTGGATATGATAAAAGAAAGTCCCGTTTATACAATGGGCATAAGAGGGTTCTTCGGCCCGTTAATAGACCATCCGTTTGCATCTTTATTAACCTGGTTCGGATGCGGATGGGCATTGGATAAATATATCAGTGCCGGAGGAGGAGAGTATGATAAGAGCCTGTTTAAAAAACTAACCAATTTTGGCGACAATCTTGAAAATTCAAAATTTGTGCAGAGTAAACCCGTACAGACTGTTCTCGGCTGGTTTAAAAAAGGTTCTGAAAAAGGCGGAAATATTATAGATAAAAATTCAGTATTAAAAGCAATGCGTGATACTCCGTCTATGCCGGAACTTGAGATGGTTAAATCGGAAATGTTCCCTCAAAGACTAAGAATTTTACATGACTTTAATTTGATTACAAAAGAATTAAAGCTTTCAGATAAAGGATTTGTGTCATTAAATAAATTAGCAATTGATAAAGCTGATAAAAAATCAATAAAAGAGTTCTTTAATATATCAAAATTATCTGAAATACCTGAAGAAAAGGCATCAAGTTATATTCAGTTAAAACGTTTGGGTATATCGGATGAAGTAATTAGAAATATTGTATCGACACCGGATAGCGGTGTTGCCGCAACCAAACGGGAGATACTGAAGGCTTTTGGTAATAAAGATGCAGAGTGGATAAAGAATGTTCAGAAAGATACAATCGGTACATATATTGATGATGTTCAAAATGTAACCAAAAAAGTCGGCGGAAAAGTTAAAGTCAGCATGGGTAACTTCAAACTGTTCGGTATGGACTTGGGCTTCTTAACTGCTCCGACAAAACGTATAATCGGATGTGACAATATACATAACAGACTTTACAGTTTGGACGGCGGTGCAAAAACCGCAACCGGAAAGTTTATGTCACGTTTTGTTCAGATGGTACACAGGGGACTTACTTTCGGCGGCGGAAAACTGGGTGTTCTGTTATTTATTGCTCCGGCTTTTGTTGAAACGGCAATAAATGTTCATAAGGCGGAGCCTAACGAGAAAATCGGAACCGGTGTAAATAACCTTGTAGGACATATTTCCTGGGTATTTACTTTCCCGCTTGCTCTGCAAATTATGCACCATATTTGCGGTGCTCAGTATGCAGGTATGACGACCGATCAGGTAAAACAGCTGAGAAAACTTCAGACAGACTTTAATGATAAAAATAAGCTTAACGGAAGTCCTGAAGGTGGTGGATTTGCGGATTATACCGCATATAATAAAGCAAGAAAACGCACAAATGCCGATATGAAGGCATTAAAGAAGGTTGAAGGTCAAAAGTGGTATACAAAATGTGTAAGAAAACTTGCAAATATCATAACACCCGATTTGGGCAAGTTAGATGCGTATAACCCGGGTAATGCTGTCGGAAAGAAATTCTTCCAGATGAGAAATCTGCCGCGTAACCTGTGGGGTGTACCGGTAAGACTTGTTATTTTCGGATTGTTAACAATGGGAGTTTTGGACACTGCAATTAATAAAACACTAAAGCTGTTCTTTGGCGGTTCGTATGATTCTATGAAAGAAGAAGAAATAAAAGATGCTAAAAGGGAACAGAAAAAATTCCTTAAAGAAGATTTAACTGACAGGCTGTATGATACTCAGAGAAAGAAAATTGCAGAAACAGCAATTAACAGTAAAAATGCAAATTCAAATCAGAAACCTCAGTTTTCTAACGGTATGATTGCACACAGGGGTGCCGAAAAAAACTATATGCAGCCCCGGCAGCAAAATGGCGGATACAGCTTTGCAACTCAGCCAAGACCGATTCCTGTAATGAATTCAAGAAGAAGTATAGATAATTATTCTTACATTCCTTCTCAGGAGAATATAATTCCTTCTCCAAAAGCAAAGGGAAAACTTGATAATTACAGTTATATACCGTCCCAAAATTCTGAAGTTCAGACAAAAGACGGCAGTACTTCCAATATAAGAACTTATATTCCGTCACAGGCAGCTGCAAATATTCAGAAAGCCTGGGATAATTCCGGTTTGCAATCAGCATTGGACAGGGCAGACAGAGCTGAAAAAAGAGCACAACAAATACTTTCAAATAATTTTGAAGGCATGCCTTAATTCTTTCAATTTAGTCTTTTAGTCTCAGATGTTATTGTGATGCAAAGTTATTGACATACCTCAATGCTGACTACATAATGTTTTTTAACAACTGTAACAATTTTGTAACTTTATTGCAAAATTATCTTTAACAAGTATAATTTATTTTGAAAAGTGTATTACACATAAATAAGAGGATAAAAAACATGAGTACATTAGACAAAGTAAAAAAAGTTGTTGTAGATCAATTAAGCTGCGATGAAGCATTAGTAACTCCGGAAGCTAGCTTTACAGCTGACTTGGGTGCTGATTCTTTAGATACAGTTGAATTAGTTATGGCTTTCGAAGAAGAATTCGGTTGCGAAATTCCTGATGAAGAAGCTGAAAAAATTCAAACTGTTCAAGATGCAGTTAACTACATCGAAGCTCACTCATAATTGATTTTACGAGTATAAAATTGTTAAGCGAGTGGAGGTGTTTACCTTCGCTCGCTTTTACTATGAAATACACTAACGAGGTAAATATGACAAAAAGAAGAGTAGTAATTACAGGCATGGGAATTGTTTCCCCCTGTGGAATAGGTGTAAAAAACTTTTGGAATTCAATGATTGAAGGTAAAAGTGGTATTTCTACCATCGAAAAAATGCCTTTAGACGGTCACCATGTTACAATTGCCGGTGAAATCAAGGACAAAGATTTTAATCCGGATGATTATATGAATCCGAAAGATGCAAAAAGAATGGACAGATTTACTCAATTTGCTGTTGCTGCAGCTGATGAAGCTATTGCAGATTCAGGAATTGATGAAGCAAATATCGATCCTTACAGAATCGGTGTAATTGTTAGTTCAGCGGCAGGCGGTTTTAAAACATTTGAACAAAACCATTTAAAAATGATTGAATTTGGACCGACAAAAGGTTCTCCTTTTACTGTTCCTATGTTAATTGTTGATATGGCATCAGGCAGAATTTCAATTAACCACGGATATAAAGGTGTAAATAAAGCCGTTGTTTCGGCTTGTGCAACAGGAACACATTCAATTGGTGATTCATTCCGTACAATCCAGTATGGTGATGCTGATGTTATGGTTTGCGGAGGTTGTGAAGCTACAATTACAACATTAGGTGTCGGTGCATTTACTTCATGCAGAGCTTTATCAAAGAGAAATGATGAACCGGAAAAAGCATCAAGACCTTATGACAAGGACAGAGACGGTTTCGTAATGGGTGAAGGTGCTGCTGTTTTGGTTCTTGAAGAATATGAACATGCAAAAGCAAGAGGTGCAAAGATTTATGCAGAGATTGTAGGATACGGGCAGACTGCTGATGCACACGATATAGTAGCTCCTGATCCGGAAGGAAAAGGTGCATTGAATGCTATGAAGTTTGCACTTAAAGATGCAGGTATGTCACCGTCAGAGATTGATTATATTAACCCTCACGGTACAAGTACAGGATTGGGTGATATTGCAGAATCTCAGGCAATTGCTGAAATCTTTGGTGACAAAGAAAAGAATCCTAAACTGCTGGTAAGCTCAACAAAGAGTATGCATGGTCACATGCTTGGCGCAACAGGTGCCGTCGAAGCAATTGTTTGTATTAAGACAATTAAAGACGGAGTGGTTCCGCCGACAATAAATCTTGATAATCAGGATGAACACGTTGCAAACCTTGACTACGTACCGCATAAAGCACGAAAAGCTGAAATAAAAGCAGCTCTTTCAAACTCTTTCGGTTTTGGCGGTCATAATGCAACTTTGGTGTTCAAAGAAGTATAATATTAAAAAAAGCGGCTCTTGTGTTTACACAAGAGCCGCTTTTTTTTATTCAATAACGATTTCTATTTCAAATTTTCTGTTCCATGGGTAAATATAATCAATATTCTTGTAAGCGATACCGAGTTTGTTAAAAATAACAGTTTCAAACGGTTTCATCAGGTTACTTATATCAATAGGGGTTTCTATTTTAGCCCTGACGTTTGCCTGATATGCCCAGTCATCAAGGTATCTTACTGCCTGTAACTTTTTGTATGCAGTATCATCATAAATGCTTGCTTTATATTTGATTTTTATTCCTGCAAGCAAGCTCCCTAATGTATTAGCACTTGTGTTCCAGGCAGAAAAGCCATATTCCGGCAGAGGATTTTTGAACAGTTCTTTTACAAAATTATTATCAGCCCCGTTTGCATAACGAACATCAGCAACGGCAAAAGGCTTTTGCGGTGGTATAAAGCTGCCTGCATACGGTTTTGTTCCCCGGTCCATGACCAGTTCCCCTTGTTTTTCAATAAAATTATTTATAATAAGAACAACATCAGCATCATTTTCACATTCTGCAACTGCAAATCCGCCTAGCTCAAGCTGCCCCGTAACGGATTTTTCTATAGATACATCTTCATAATTTGAGATGCGATTTTTGTACTCAGGTTCAAGGAATTTGGGAAAAACTTTTATATCTTTTTCTATTGCTCTAGCTAAAAGTGTCAAAGGAATTTCATCGGCTCCTGTTTTTGTTTTTCCGCCGAGTTTTTCAAGTTCTTTTGCTTCTGTAACATTAAAACCAAACTCTGCACAATCATCTTTTGAAAAGATAAGCGTGTTAAATATACCTTCTTTTTGCCATTCAAGATAGAGTTTATTAATCTCAAAATTACGTTTTCGGGTATTCAGATAATCATTAAGAATTTCGGGCGGAATATTGTTTTTTGCCGGTTTCCCGTTTTTCTCGGTATTAAATGAATATTCAAAAATTGCTTTGCCCCAGTCTTTCCAGTATTCTTTTTCTTCTTCGTTGTAATTGTTGTTGGAAATTCGCATTATACTTGAAAAGGCATAGACTTTTTTCCCATATAAAAATGGTTTTAACTTTTCAATTCTGTGTTTAATGTCATCAAAACTATCAGTAATTCTTCTTGAAGGAATAAGCCCGCCATAAGCAAGTGTGTCGAGCGAAAGAATAAAAGCATCCGTTTCCGGAATATTTTTCAGCCATTCAAAAATTGCTTCAGTATTTGCATATTTTGTTAAATCGCCCAAAAATTCTCTTGGCGGAATAAACAGTTCTATCTCTTTATCTATCGCACAAATATCTTTTGCAAGATTGTAACACACAGGTCTGTTATCTATAGGAATAAAGCAAATTTTCATAAACTAATTATACCATATTTTAAGGTTAAAAAACGGACTATATACGGCATTATCCAGTTATATCTTGAATTACATGCAAAAATATGTTAACATTTTCATGTCCGGAAAAGAGAATTGTAAATATTTGTTACGATTTAAGAAAAATTAGGCAATTTCTACCTTTACGGAACTTTATATAAATACAAAGTGAAGGCAGTAGTAAAAGTGAGGTCTGTATGACAAACTTAAAGAAATTTATCAGTTCTATCAAAGATGCTTTTGAACCCAGAGCAAACCTGAATGCATTTTCTCAGGCACAGGCTCAGGGACGTGAAGATTTTATACAATCGCTATCAAGTAATGAATTAAAAATAAAAGCTGACGAACAACGGCTGGAAGCAATGGTCAGACAACAATTGAAGGAAGAATTCCCGAATATCGAGAAAAGTGCTTCATACGACTTACTGGTTGATGCTGTCATCCACAATTATAAGTCAAAACAGCTTCAAGCCTCTGATGATGTAAAGATTAAGTAAGATTAGAAAGTCCAACTTAACAGAGAAAGAGAAAATCATCAACATTACTTTGAAATAGAAAGAGAACGCAAATGTCGTTCTTTTTTTATTGTGTTTTTTTACGGGTGCGGTACATAGCAACCTAATTTATTTATTTTTTTTCGGTTTGTTGTTTTAGTCTGTTCATTTTAATCTCTCTTATCTTTTTTTCAAGTAATTGTATCGTTATACTTCTTTCATTGCCGATAGAAGAATATATATATTGGTCTTTTTCTGTCCAGTTCTTTTTCAGGTTTCTGTATTTTTGATGCTCATACATATCAAGCCGGAATTCCATTATTTGCTTTTCCAGTTTGGCAATTTGTTCCTTGTCTTTTTGGGTGAGTTTTAAGACTGTTCCCTTATACTCATTCAGGGGAACAAGGGCATAAAAACCTGGTGAATAATTATTGGTTGAATTTGTAATTTGCATGAACACTCCTGTTTTATATAAAACAACTGAAAAAATTTTTTGCTTTTGTGCTAGAATTATTTTATACAAGGGGTTTTATTAAGAAGAAAGGAAACTTTTATGACAAACTTATCACCATTACAGGCAGAAAGACTTAAATATCAGCCGAAATTGCCTTATTCTTTGGCATCAGGGATTAATCATTTACAATTAATCGAAGGTTCTGCAACTCAGTCTGTTGCAAATCAGGATGAAATTAAAAATTTATTCAAAAATACTTACGGAAAACCGACCATAACATTCCAGACAACAACTGATACTGCATCAAGCAGCATAAGAAATGTCGGTGTTATTCTTTCAGGCGGTCAAGCTCCCGGCGGACATAACGTAATTGCAGGGCTTTATGATGCACTTAAACAGGCAAACTCTTCTAATAACCTTTACGGTTTTCTTGGCGGTCCAAGCGGTATTATTGAAGGTAAATATGTAGAATTTAATGATGAATTTATTAACGATTACCGTAATACAGGCGGTTTTGATATCATAGGTTCAGGCAGAACAAAACTTGAAACTGAAGAACAATTCCAGTCAGCATGGGAAGTTTGCAAAAAGTTAAATATCTCTGCTGTTGTAATTATCGGTGGTGACGATTCAAACACAAATGCAGCACTTTTAGCAGAATGGTTCGTTGCACATAACGCAAATATTCAGGTTATCGGCTGCCCTAAAACAATTGATGGTGATTTAAAAAATGAACAAATCGAAATCTCCTTCGGTTTCGACACTGCTACAAAAACTTATGGCGAACTTATCGGTAATATTGAAAGAGATGCAAATTCAGCTAAAAAATACTGGCACTTTATAAAAATCATGGGCAGAAGTGCTTCTCACGTTGCTCTTGAAGCAGCACTTCAAACTCAGCCTAACATAACTTTAATCTCAGAAGAAGTTGAACAAAGAAAAATGTCACTTTCTTCAATCATAGATTATATGACAGGAATTATTGTTAAACGTTCCGAATTGGGTAAAAACTTCGGTATTGCAGTTATTCCGGAAGGTTTAATTGAGTTTATACCTGAACTTAAAACAATGATTGCTAACCTTAATGACATCATGCCTTCTTTAGAAAAAGACAGCAAATATACAAACGGTACCGATGCTGAAAAAATTGCTATTATTGAAAACACTCTTTCAAGTGAAAATTCTTCAGTATTCAAATCTCTGCCGGTATTAATCAAATCTCAGTTATTAATGGACAGAGATCCTCACGGTAATGTTCAGGTATCAAGAATTGAAACAGAAAAACTTTTAATCTCTATGATTGAAGCAAAATTATCCGAACTTAAAAAACAGGGTAAATATAACGGTAAGTTCTCGACTCAGTCACACTTCTTCGGGTATGAAGGACGTTGTGCGTTCCCTTCAAACTTTGATGCAGATTATTGCTACTCATTAGGGTTTAACGCATTTGCTTTGATTAACTTCGGTTTAACAGGATACCTTTCTTCGGTAAGAAACTTAACAGAACCGGCTAATGACTGGATTGCAGGCGGCGTTCCTTTAACAATGATGATGAACATGGAAAGACGTCACGGTGAAATGAAACCTGTTATTAAAAAAGCGCTTGTCGAACTTGACGGTCCCGTTTTCAAAAAACTTGAAAACAACAGAGAGGATTGGGCTTTGAATGACAGATATCTGTTCCCGGGTGCTATCCAATACTTCGGACCTTCTTCAGTTTGCGATATTACGACTGTAACATTGCAGCTTGAAAGTCAGGCTAAACTTGCTTCAGTGTAGGAAAGGATGAGTGATTTTCCTTTTTGAAAAAAGGAAGCGAAAAACTTTTGATACAGGTCGGTCTGTATTGAACAACCCGTTCAACAGTACCGAAATAAAATGTAGGGTGGAGCTTGCTCCACCTTTTTTAATTGACACAAGGAAAAGTCTTTAAACTGTTTTAAGTATGCCGGAGCAAGCTCAAGCCTACGTTTAGACTACACATTGGCTGACTAAGTTAAAGATAGATTAAAATATAAGCAGAGCGGAGGAATTTTCCTTTGCTCTTTATTTTTAGATTTTGTGATAACGGATAAATTCTGTTAAAATTTATATAACGTATGTAATATCATTCTGTAAATCGAATGGATTGTATGGTATTTCTTCCATAGTATTCCAAGGGTTAAGAAGTGTTCCGTTTCGTAAGTCGCCGCTGTTATAATAATGACCGTTTTGAAGTCCTTTATTAGGAATGCGTGTAGTGCAATTTGCTACACTTACACATTTTTGTTCTTTTAGAATATCTGATACTATTTCATCGGTAAATTTATATCTTGAGTCAGTTTTCCATCCAATTAGTCTGTTTATATGGTCAGAAACTGTTTCGGCATCACCGCCCTCGCTAAAGATTCTTCTTGGCTCATAGCCGTTGTATGTACGGGTTATGTATGCATAATAAGAATTTGGATTGTAATTTTTCATCAAATCGCACATGTTCTTTGCATAAGTATATTCTATGAGTGTATGCCCCAGAGAACTGCCTTTACAGTCAACTTCTTTTATCATAGATAAATCATTTAAATCATATATTATTCCGTTCTCCTTGTATTCTTGAATACAGCACTTTACCTTATTTTTATCAACCTGTTCAAATAATTTATAAAACTCTATCCTGCCTTCAGGATTTTTCAGAATAGAATCCATTGCAGCCATTAGATGGCAATTACCTATATCACCTTGAGCGAGTGCATATCTTTCTATTGGAGGAAACAGTTTCTCATACATTTCAGCATCCATTTTAAGTTTTTCATAGCCACAGGCTGTTTTTACATACATATCTTTACCTACAGAAAAAGCTTCTCCTGTTTCAAGTTTAGATATTGCTTGTTCAGACAATACTTCAAATTTTGGATAATAATTTTCTCCTTTGAGTAACTTTTGCATATCACTTTTCGGTAATTTATGAAAATGCGCCTCAGGAAACAATCTTTTTAAGACATATTTTGACACTTTTCCTTCCATATATAATTTATACAAATCCATTATTTCCTGATAACGTTCGGGATTATTATATTTTGCCTGTATCACAGAACGTCTTGTAAGCATACTCCATAAATTTCTACCGAAGAACATCTGCTGTCCGTCTTTATCAAGTAATGATTCAACTTCTTTTACATCTTGCAAAAACTTTTCTAAAAATTCTTTTTTGTTCGGATACATGGAATGGTTTATGTCTTCCAGATACAACATTAATTCATGAACTCTTAAATTTTCTTTTTCACCGGCTTTCAGCGGGAATCGTTTAATAAGTTCTTCTAAAAATAAACTGTTATTATTTTTAATAAACGGTTCTTCTACGCATGATAAATTTTTGTATAAACCTTGTTCTTTTAATAATCTTTCAAGTTTTTCTGCATTAGGTACTCTGAAACATTCGCCAAGCATTACTGTATCTTCTGCAAGCGGAACATACTTGAATCCTCCGGATATTTTTGTTCTGTTTGTATTTACCCCTGTTTCAATAACTCTTGTTACATTTTTTTCGTAAATTTTTGCATATTTTGCAACATACTCTGCAATCTGAATTGTTCCCATAATATAATCCCCTTAATCTTATATATATAAAGCTTTTTCACCCTTCAAAATTGACCGTTTGTAAAGGAACTGTTACATAAATAGTTGTTCATGCACTTATCCCCCTTATATTTACCCCTACTTTACTCATAGTGTTCCTTGTAATATAATATTTGTATAGAGAAGGCAGAAAAGGGATGAGGTATGAATAATCAGAAGATTGCAGTTATAGGCATGGGCATGTGGGGAAAAAACATTGTCCGTAATTTTTATAATCTTAATGTTTTAGAATATGTATGTGACTTAGATGAAGAATCTTTAAAAACTGTCAGAGAACAGTTTCCCGGTGTTAAAACAACAAAAGATTTTAATGACATTATAAATAACCCTGAGATTACCGGAGTTGCGGTTGTTACACCGAGCCATACTCATTTTAAAATAGTAAAAACCATGCTTGAGGCAGGAAAAAATGTATATGTTGAAAAACCTATTTCTACAGTTGCCGAAGAAGCAAAACAGCTCATGGAGCTTGCCGAATCAAAAGGTCTTGTATTAATGGTTGACCACTTGTTATTATACCACCCTGCTGTAAACAGGCTTAAAATGCTTATTGAAGAAGGCGAACTCGGTGAGATTGTTTATGCCCAGAGTGACAGACTTAATGTTAATTATCACAAAAATGACCGTAGTGTAATGTGGGATTTAGCTCCGCATGACGTTGCAATGGTAGCTTATGTAACAGGAAAAAGCCCCGTTAAAGTTATCTCTGCAATAGGTGCATCAAGTGACAGAAATAATATCATGGATATAACTCATCTCGGAATTGAATTTGAAGGCGGAATGATTGCACATATTTCAGACAGCTGGATTACTCCTCAAAAACACGTCAATCTTCTTGTAAGAGGAACAAAAGCAACTGCGATTTTTGATGACTGTGCTCCTTCTGATAAGTTAAAAATATATGATAACTTTATTCCTGCAAATACTCAAAATGTTGCACTTGATTATCTTGAGATAGAACCGCTTAAACTCGCTTGTCAGCATTTTGTAAATTGTATAGAAACAGGACAAAAAGCTCGCTCTGACGGTGCTAACGGATATGAAGTTGTCAGCATCTTAGAAGAAGCTGAACGAATAATGCTCGGTTCAAAAAAAGAAGAGTTGGATAAAAAAGATTTTGCTCTTTCCAGAATGAAGGCTTAGTAAGAGCAAAAAAGGAGTATAAAGTTGAAAATATTACCGGTTGATTCCAATAACAATATATCTTCCAAAGGACGCATAAGCCGAAAATTAGGTTATATGTTGACAGATATGAGTAATGCCTGGATGATGTCCGTTGTCGAAAAAAAGGTAAAAGAACCGCTTGTTGCTGAAGCATACAGAAATGCATCGTCACGTGTAAATTGCGTTTTAAAAAACCTGAACACGATTATGCAAAGATTTGTGCATTCAGGAGAATTAACTTACGAAGAATCGGAAAAAACCGGTAAATACAGATTTTTCATTAACAGCAAATATTCAGATTATAAGTCTTTATGCGGAGATATGGAGCTTTCACCAAAATTGGATACACTTGAAGATATAAGTAAATTGGAAAAATTTGAAGAAAGTTTGTTAAAAATCGATCCGTATAAAGAAAATTCTCATTTTATAATACAAAGACGGGCACACGGAAACATGTACGATAGTGAATTTATTCCGGATGCGGATTATATGTTTGTAGAAGATAAACTTGTCGGCAAAACAAAAACGCAACCGACAAGTGAAGATGTAAAACACATTTTGTAAGCGGAGCAAAGAGAAGGGCATACTGATGGCTAATTTTATTTCAATATTCAGAATTTTTGTTATGTTTGTGGCAGTGTATTTGATTTATACACAGATTGGAAATACACAAGCATATATCTGGGCATTAGCACTTACCATATTGGCATTTGCACTTGACGGAGTTGACGGCTGGGTAGCAAGAAAATTCCATGAAGAATCTAAATTTGGTGCATTATTGGATATAATGGGGGACAGAATTGTAGAAAATACCTACTGGATTCTTTTTGCCGTAATGCATTGGATAAGTATTCTTTTCCCGCTTATTGCAATAACCAGAGGGTTTATAACGGATACAATCAGAAGTGCAGCAATGGAAAAGGGATTAACTCCTTTCGGTATGCAGGTTAATCCGATTTGCAAATGGATAACAGGTTCAAAATTTATGAGAATAGGTTATGCTGTTGCAAAAGTTGCAGCTTTTGTGCTGATTGTTGCCGCAAAAATACCTAACATAGCACATGCTGAACTTTTGTGGGCTGTTGCATACTGGACAGCTGTTGTTGCAATTGTTCTTTGTGTAGTCAGAGGATTGCCGGTGCTTATTGAAGCAAAAAGGGCTATTGACGGTTAAATGGCAAAGAAGTAAACAGGTAAAGATATAAATAAGGACTTAATATGGAAAGAAATGTTATTTGCATCAAATGGGGCACAAAATTCGGAGCTGAGTACGTAAACAAATTGTATAAAATGGTTGAAAAGAACCTTACTTTGCCTCACAGATTTGTGTGTTTTACGGATAATGCCGAAGGTATTGTTGAAGGAGTTGAGATTAGACCGCTTCCGGAATTAGATGATGAAGGTATTCCGGACAGAATGTGGAAAAAGCTTGGACTTTTTGCAAATCCGCTCTCTGATTTAACCGGAACAGCACTGTTTTTGGATTTGGATATTATAATAAGAAGTTCTTTAGATCCGTTTTTTGAAGTTGAGGGAAGTTTTTTAATATCAAAAGATTATGATTATCCGCATGATATTGTGGGAAATTCTTCGGTTTACAGATTTGAAATTGGCAAGCATGCTGATATAATCGAACATTTTTACAAAGAGGGTAAAGATATCAGAAAAAGGTACAAAAACGAACAGGTATTTTTATCTTATGAGATGGACAGAAAGGGGCTTCTCAAATATTGGCCTAAAGATTGGATTGTAAGTTTTAAACGTCAGTGTCTGCACAGATTTCCATTGTGCTGGTTTAAAACACCAAGAGATCCGGAAGAAGCAAAAATTCTTATTTTCCACGGTAAACCGACACCGGAACAGGCATACAAGGGTTATTTCGGAAAAATGGGCTTCAGATATATTAAACCGACAAAATGGCTCGACAAGTATTGGAGCTAGAGGATAAAAATAATTTTTTGTAAATTATTTCTATCAAATATATCCAACGGTATATTTTGGTGTATTAACAATAATGTTTTAAATAAAATTAATGTACATGTAAATGACTTTGGTCATTATTTTCTACATTATTGGAATTGCCACCGGTAAGAGCATCACCGATTGTTGCTCCTGCAAGTCCGTATCCGCCTGCGGTCAGAGCAATCATTCCTGCTCCTATCGGTGCTCCGACACCTGTTGCAGATATTGCTATAACGGCAAGCCCATAGGCAGCAGCAGCTAATCCGCCCCAGAATGCACCCTTGCCGCTTTTAAACGAAGGTTGTACGTTTTGTTGGGCATGGTTGCTGTATGCGTGTTTTTTTGTTCCATTAATTTTTTGTGGTTGAATTTGATAATTAGTAATTGCAGAAACTTTCATAATAACTCCTTTTTTTTGTAATTCTATCACAAAAAAATAAAACACCATAGTTCATTTTAATGTATAATTAAAATTAATTATGTTTAAAAAATTTACAGGAAAAGCATTAATTCACTTAACACTGATAATTACATCATTATTATCTGTATTTCCTTTTGTCTGGTTAACATCAACATCATTAAAAGGGATAAATGAAGATATATTTGCGTACCCGCCCAAATTCATTCCTTCAGACTTTACATTTCAAAACTATATCGATGTTTGGGGAAAAGTCGATTTTATGGCATATTTTTGGAACAGTATTATTGTTGCTGCTTTAACGGTAATTCTTAATCTTGTGCTATCATCTCTTGCAGCATATCCTTTGGCAAGAATGCAGTTCAGGGGTAAAAAGTTTGTATTTTTTTCAATTCTGGCAACAATAATGATTCCATTTCAGGCAATTATGCTTCCTGTTTATATAATCACTTTAAAGCTGCATCTGATTGATAGTGTAAATAATGTAATGGGCTATATAGGGCTTGTAATGCCGTTTGCAGTTAGTGCATTCGGAATATTTTTAATGCGTCAGGCTTTTCTCAAAGTTCCAAAAGAGGTTGAGGAAGCGGCAATTGTTGACGGATGTAATGTATTTCAAATGTTTGTAAAAGTGGTTATACCAATGGTAAAGCCCACACTTGCCGTTCTTGCAGTGTTTACTTTTATAGGTTCATGGGGAGAATTTCTCTGGCCGAGTATTATGCTGACAAAAGAATCAATGTACACCTTGCCTGTCGGAATTAACAATTTACAGGGAATGTTTTCTGCAAACTGGCGATTTATTGCCGCAGGTTCAATTATATCTACAGTTCCTATAATAATTTTCTTTTTAATGATGCAAAAATATTTTATTTCAGGTGAAAATGACGGTGCAGTAAAGGGATAATTTAAAAAAAATTTATAAAAAATTTGATATATGTAAAATATACTATATTGTAAATTAAGTGTCCTAAGAAGAAAATATAATTATGTTAGACAGTAAAAGATTAAAAAATTTAGGTATTAACATCAAGAGTGAACGCTTAAAGAAAAATATCTCTCAGGAGAGATTGGCAGAGTTAACAAATATTTCAAGAAATTCTGTAAGTCTAATCGAAACGGGCAAAATTAATCCTACTGTACTAAAAGTTCTTGACATTGCAAGTGTACTCGGTACGGATTTAAATGCTTTAACAAAAGATATATAAGTTAAAGCCGGCAGGAGATTTAAAAAAGCATTCGAAGGTTGTAGTAAAGATACCCTTTTGTGTATTAGAGGGATTGTTTGTGTTGCTAACAATATCATTGCACTTTTGATATTGTAGTTTTTAGTGCAAACATGTTAAAAATTTCTAATAAGCTAAACAGCCCGGCTCTAACGGGCTCACAATGACATTTTATGTAAAACGGTCTTTATACCTTCATCTCTTTTTCAAAACCGAACAGAGAGCTTACTGATTCGTCATCATGAATTCTTGATATTGCCTGACCGAGAAGCGGAGCAACAGAAAGTTGTTTAACCTTGTTTGGCAAATCTTCTTTTGCCCACGGAATAGTGTTTGTTACGATACATTCCTCAATCGGAGCATTTTCAAGTCTTTCTCTTGCAGGACCTGAGAATACTGCGTGAGTTGCACAAACATAAATCTTTTTTGCACCTTTTTGTTTCAGAAGTTTGGAAGCTTCGCAAATAGTTCCTGCAGTATCAATAATATCGTCAAACATTAAACAAATTTTATTTTCAACATCACCGATAATATGTGCGGCAATTGCTTCGTTGTGCTTATCACGGCGTTTATCAATAATAGCCATTGAGCAGTCAAGTTTCTTTGCAAATGCTCTGGTTCTGTATGCACCGCCCATATCAGGAGATACTGCTACCATATCATCCGGATTAATACCCAGATTTTTAACATAATCTATAATAATCGGATTCGCAAAAATGTGGTCAACAAGAATATTGAAGAATCCCTGAATCTGACCGGTGTGTAAATCCATTGCAAGAACTCTGTTTGCACCTGCTGTTGTAAGAAGGTCTGCTACAAGTTTAGCAGTAATTGCTTCTCTGCCTGATGTTTTTCTGTCTTGTCTTGCATATCCGTAATAAGGAATAACTGCTGTAATTGATTTTGCGCTTGCACGTTTGAAGGCATCAATAATTATCAGAAGCTCCATAAGGTTTTCATTAACCGGATTACAAATCGGTTGTATGATAAAAACATCATCGCCGCGGATACTCTCTTTTATCTGCACATAAATTTCACCATCAGCAAAATTCTTAATAACCATAGGACCTACCGTGGTTCCGAGATAATCAGCAATCTCTTGTGCAAGTTTTGGATTTGAACGACCTGAAAAAAGTTTTATATCATGTGTCGGGTTAACTGCTTTTTCAAGCTGTGGATAAGTCATTTCAAGAACCATTGATAAATCCTTTCATATTTTGTGATAGAAGAATAAGTATATTTTACACTAAATATCTGTTTTTATAAATGTTTTTTTACAAAATATTAAGTATACTAATAGAAAACTCCTAAAAAATTTTTTTGCTCTCTACGATTGGTCTATTGACGGAAATGGTAAAAACAATAATAATATTTTTATGGAAAAACTTTTAGAGATAAAAAATTTAAATTTGTTTTTTGGACAGTATCAGGCATTGTTTGATGTCAATTTATCTTTGGAGCATGGCGAAATGCATGCTCTTGTCGGAGAATCCGGCTGCGGTAAAACCATGACGGCAATGTCTGTTATGCGATTATTACCGAAATCTGCAGAAATAAAAAGCGGAGAAATTATTTTTAAGGGTGAAAACCTCTTATATTACAAAGAAAAACAAATGAGGGATATACGAGGAAATAGAATTGCATTGATACCACAAGATCCGATGACATCTTTAAATCCTCTCTATACCGTTGGTAATCAGCTGGTAGAATCAATACAATCCCATTCAAAATTATCAAAACGTCAGGCATTAAGAAAAGCAAAAGAGGTTTTGGATTTGGTAAAAATTCCGGATGTTGAAAACAAGCTGAATTTTTATCCTCATGAATTTTCAGGCGGAATGAAGCAAAGGATTATAATTGCAATGGCACTTGCAACAAATGCTGAACTGTTCATTGCGGATGAACCTACAACCGCACTTGATGTAACAATACAAAAGCAAATTATGGATTTACTTAACGAAATAAAAAATGAGTTTAAAAGTACAATTCTTTTAATTTCTCATGACCTGGCTCTTGTCAGCAATTATGCGGACAATATTTCTGTTATGTATGCAGGGCATATTACGGAGTGTGCAGCTACGGAGGAATTTTTCAAAAACCCGATTCATCCGTATTCAATAGCTCTTCTGAATTCACTTCCCACAACAAATCCGGCATTAAACTTAAAGACCATAGAAGGTGCTCCGCCGCATATTCAGGAAGAAATAAGCGGTTGCAAATTCCATCCGAGGTGCGAACTTTGTAAACAAAACATTTGTGCCGTGAAGCAGCCGGTGATGCGTGAAAAAAGGGTTAATCATTATGCTGCATGTCTTATGAAATAATGCTTTCATATAAACAAATGATAAAAATAATGCAGGTTTATATTAGAATAATGGCTGTATGAGTACTAATTTTGATTTTTTGAAAAAGAATGACAAAGATTTGTTTAATATAATAAAC
The DNA here is from genome assembly GCA_016280955.1 of Candidatus Gastranaerophilales bacterium. Taxonomy (GTDB): domain Bacteria; phylum Cyanobacteriota; class Vampirovibrionia; order Gastranaerophilales; family Gastranaerophilaceae; genus CAG-196. The sequence goes on from JAEEHV010000023.1 coordinate 190,742, forward strand.
GATGCCGAAAAGCTGTATCGCAGTGAATTTTTTGAACAATGCATGGCTCAGACAAGGAGATTCGGTGAAGTTGTCTGTAAAAATGTGTTGGGATCAAGACGTACAACAGAGGTTACATTTGATGCAATGCTTGCCACTCTGAAGGATTGTACACTCGGAAGCTCGGAAGCGGCAAAAGAATTTGTTGATGATTTGTATTTTCTGAAAAAACACGGTAATGAATCGGTGCATTCGGTCACGGTTAAGCAAGACGGTATGGAAGCTTTGGAATGTCTGAAACGAGCTTTTGAGGTTGCTATTAATTACTGTGTATATTCCTGTAATGAAGACAGGAAAATCCTCAAACTTCAGTATAATACGGAACTTCTTATTACAGGCAAAAAAAGCAGACAGTCTTTATCTGAAAAATATTTATCACAAAAGTCAAAAACAACAAAATCAAAGCAGAACAAGCCGGCTAAACCTCAATACTGTTCTGTTAAATCACAAAAACAAAATACAAAGTCACCGCTTTTCTGGTATTTTGTCGGCATTTCTGCTGTAATATCGGCTGTTATGCTTATTATTCTTGCTGTTATTTAGTAACAACAAAGGAAATCCATTGATCTTGCGTAATTGTGTCTTTTATTTTTAAATTTTCACGTCTGATTGCTTCAAGTACAATATCCTGTTTTTCTTTTAAAATTCCGCTTAATGAGAGTATTCCGCTGTCCTTCATAATATTTTTCAAATCTCCCATTATTTCAAATAAAACATTATGAAGAATATTTGCACAAACAAAATCAAATTTTCGGGTTATTTTATCGGCTGTGTTTAGTTCAAAAATTATACCGTTATCATTGCTTATTTTTACTCCGTTCTTAATTGCATTTTCTTTTGCAACATCAATAACCGTTTCATCAATATCACATCCGTAAACGGTTTTGGCACCGAGTTTTTTTGCCAGTATTGATAAGATACCTGAACCCATGCCGATATCCGCAACAGTATCTCCGTTTTTAAGATATTTTTCCAATGCTTTCATGCATAATTGTGTTGTCTGATGAGTTCCTGTTCCAAAGGCGCAACCTGGATCAAGTATAATTGTTATTTCGTTTTCTTTAGGTTCATAACTGAGCCAACTTGGAACAACGGCAATTTTTTCAGTCACATGAGTAACATCCCATTTTTCTTTCCATTTTTTTGACCAGTCCTGATTTTCTTTTTCGTCTATTGTAACTTCCCAACTGCCCAGTTCTTCATCGCTGAAACCCCTGTCTTTTAATAATTCACGTTCTGTCTTAAGAATTTCAATCGGATTTGTATCTATTTCAGTAAGAAAAACCCTCAGAGTTCCTTGTGTAGTTGCAGTCATTACAAGGTCTTTGTATGTTTCTTCGGCTAACACAACTCCTTCGCACCGAAAATGCGTAAAGCATATATCCGAAACTATTTCTTCCATGTCGGGATTTATTGATATTTTTAATTCGTAGTAATTTTGCATAATATTTTCTCTTTTGTTTTATTATATCATACTCGGAAAAAAGCGGCAGGAGCAAACGGGCATTGTGCTTGACAGCATTTTTATTACGTTGTTAAAATAGAAACAGTAAAGACTGTTTGGTTTTTGCGAAACATAAGGATTAATTATTTGGATAATATACGTAAATGTATATGCTGCGGAGAACTTAAACCGCGGCAAAAACTTATTAGGATAATGAAAGAATATTCAAGCGGAAACGTTATTGTACAGCCCGATTCCAAAACATTTGGCAGATCTGTATATCTTTGTTATAATGAAGAATGTATTAATACAGCCTTAAGAAAAGGTTTAAATAAAGGGATAAATAAATACCTTAAAACAAATATTTCTCGCGAGGATTTGAAAGGACTATTGGATGGACAGCTTAAGAGTTAGTGAATTAGCAAAAGAACTAGGGAAAACAAGTAAAGAAATTATAGAAAAATTTGCAGAGATTGATATTATAGTAAAATCTCATTCAAATAC
>JAEEHV010000002.1 GCA_016280955.1 Candidatus Gastranaerophilales bacterium
CGTGTTTCGTGAAATCGTACAGGAGCATCCTGATATCGGCAAGGCCGCCATTATTATTATGGCGCATAATCAAGCCGGGAATTTGCTTACCCGTGTTCGAGATTCCTCCTGTAGTGACGACGATGCCTTTAATGAAGTTGTCGGTGCGCTGGCTCCTATGTACGAGATGTTTTATGACCGTCTGATTCATGAGACCATCGAAAATCTGGATGGGGAACTCGAAGATACGTAGGTGGGGGTAAACGGACGCTTGATGAAATAGTGGTGTTGACAGTTTGTTTATTAGGTTCATTGGAACATATTCTGATAAAAAATGATATATTAATGATATGGAAAACGTTTTTATTAAGCAGTCCTCTATCTATTGTGGCAAAAATCAGGCGATATCTTCGATCAATCAAGCTTTAGACTTGGTTGATGAAGGCGGAACTGTTTTCGTTGAGCCTGGAGTGTATAAAGAACATCTTGCATTTTCAAAAAAAGTGAAGATTGTTGGCGTTGCGGACTCTATTATAGGGATGAGTTCGGCTGAACTGCCGATAATAGTCCTTGATTCGGATAAATCCTGTAAAATCGAAGTGCCTGTAGAAATTGAAGGAGTTCTTTTTACGCACGATGAATTGATTGCTTTTGACAAACTTGAAGACTATATTGGAAAAAATGGTGCAGCCGATAAAAAAGAAGATTTCTTAGAACATAAAGATGAAAATGACATTTCATTGCTGTGTATAGAAAATGATGCTGTTTTGAAGAATGTTGGGGTCTTGCATTCTCAAAATCGTGGAATAACATTTTTAAAAGGCTCTCCCATTGTTGAAAACTCTGTAATATCGCATTGTCGTAATGCTGCTTTATGTTGTGAAGGGACATCTGCTCCGAAAATTACTAATACCCATATTTCTAATTCACTAAAAATGGGTGTGCTTATAAAGGATTCTGCAACCCCGCAGTTTTTTGGTTGTTGTATTCATGATAATGCTAGAAATGGTATTGCTGTAAGGGATGAAGCAAATCCCAAGGTAATAGAATGTGATATATATAATCAGTTGAGTAATGGAATATTTGTAAAGAACAAGGCTGAAGGAACTTTTGAAAAGTGCGATATTCATGGTAACAAACTACATGGAATTGCTCTGTCTGGACGTGCGATTCCAACGATTAATGAATGCAAAATTCGTGAAAATGGAATTGAGGATGGTGAATGTGCAGGGATAACCATTTTGGAAACTGCATCACCCAAGATAAATGAGTGCGATATATTTAATAATAAGGGGGCTGGGGTTAAATGGATTACTTCGCAATCATTGAAAGAATGGGCTGAATCGTCACAAGAAACGATAGAATATGATAAAAGGTGGCATGAAGACTCCATAAGGATTTTTTTTAGATCGGCAGGAGGTAAGCTGTGTGAATGCCTTATTCATCATAATAAAGAAAATGGAATGGCTTTATGGGGACGATCAGAGCCCAAAATAGAAAAATGTAAAATTTATGAAAATAAAACGGAAGGAGATAACTATCCTGGAGTTGTTGTTAGTGGTTTTGCGTCACCTAAAATAAAAGACTGTGAAATTTTTAATCATTTGGATTGTGGGATTTGGTTGCAAAGTAGTGCTCAAGGTGTGTATGAAAATTGTGATATTTATAATAATGTAGAAGAAGGCGTTTATATTCAGGATTCTGCTAAAGGTTTGTTCAATGAATGTGATATTCATGACAACAAAGGAAATGGTTTGTTCGTAGATGGCGATAGCACTCCAAAGGTTGTAAAATCTAAAATTTATGATAATATGGTTGAAAACGATAGTTATCCTGGAGTTATAGTTTCTGAAAATGCATCGCCAGAGTTTGATGATTGTGAAATATTCAACCATGCCAGCTATGGAATTTGGTTGCGAAATCAGTCGCAGGGTGTTTATTCAAAATGTGATATCCATGACAATGAAGAAGAAGGTGTTTACATTCAGGATGTCGCGAAGGGCGTGTTTAGTGAATGTCGTGTTTATGACAATAAAAAAAGGGGAATCTTAATCACGGACAAGTCGTCTCCGGAATTTGAAAATTGTTCTGTCCATGATAACGTTGGCGATGAAGAAATTGATCACGGCTTCTATTCTCGCAAGGGATCCTCTCCGCTAATAACAGGTTGTGAAGTGTATAATCAAAAAATTGGAGTTTTTTTGACCGATTGTGTAAATGGAGAATGCATAAAATGCGATATTCATGATAACATAGTTGGTGTTGGTGCTAAAAAATCTGTGACAGGATTGTTTTGTGAAAGCAGGATTCATCATAATAATGGAAAAGGATTTGTTATAATGGGTGGATCTACGCTAAAAGTCAAAAAATGTGTTATTCATGATAACAATGCTGAAGAAAAGGAGTGCTCGGGAATTGTTATAAAAGATGATGCGAAGCCGGAAATAAGTGAATGCGAAATATACAATCATCGTGGTTATGGAATATGTGAAAACGGAGAGCCTAGGCTAGGCTTAAATTGTAACATTCATGATAATGGTGAAGAAAACTTAAAGTATTAATCCTCTATCTAAACGATTATTTTTAGGAAGTTTTTTATGTATTTCTATGCTGATGAATTTCTATCTGCCAAACCGGGCTCGTTTGAAAAAAAAGAGTTCAATGTGGGTACAGACAAATCTCTTGAAACGGAGGTCTTTGAAGCGCTAAACTCATTCGGCATTAAGGGGACGGTTGTTGGTAGTGAAACGGGTCCCTATATCACGAGAGTTTATTTTAAACTTGATCGGGGTGTTCGCTTTAACTCTATAGAGCCTCTTACTGATGATTTAAAAATGTCCCTAGGGACATCAAGTATCAAGATAATGCCTGATCCTGAACAAGGTGCGGTTGCTATAGAAATCCCAAATGCTAAACGAGAAATTATTCCTTTTGGTAATGTATTTCATGCCGACCATAGCGATATGGTGCTTCCTGCCGCTCTTGGAGTTGATCCCAAAGGGAATCCTGTATATCTTGATATCGCGGAAATTCCTCATGTGCTAATTGCTGGGACTACTGGGTCCGGAAAATCGGTTTGCCTCAATTCAATTATTGCATCGCTTGCACAAAATTGTCGCCCGACTGATTTACAGCTTCTTTTGATTGATCCGAAGGGGACTGAATTCGTCCAGTATGAGAGTCTAAAAAATCTTATATCTGGGAAGATTATAGATGATGTCGAAACGGCTTTGAAATCTTTAACGTGGCTTGTTGAAGAAATGGAGTGCCGCTATAATATTTTTAAAAGATGTAAGTGCCGTTCAATTGACGAATATAAACATAAACGGAATTTTGGATTAAATGATGGTGTCTCAACATGCTTTGTCGAAGATATGCCGCATATAGTAGCTGTCATTGACGAATATGCTGATTTAATGATGAATTCCGCCAATGCTCTACAGGAGAATGTAAAAAAATTAGGGCAAAAAGCTAGGGCCGCCGGGATACATTTGATATTGGCGACGCAACGTCCTAGCGCAAAAATTGTTGATGGTGACATAAAAGTGAATATGACTACAAGGATAGCCCTAAAGGTGTCTTCTATTGCGGACTCCAGGACGATTTTGGATTATAGTGGGGCAGAAAGACTTTTGGGGAAAGGCGATATACTGCTAAAAAAGCAAGACAAAGAAGAACCTCAAAGAGTTCACGGATGCTTTATATCCGATGAAGAAATTAAGAAAGCTATTGAATTGTTGCCTCAAAAGAAGTTATACCGAATTAATGAAGATGATGTGTTTGAACACGATATTCATGACTTGCATGCTCAAGAGGATTTGAAAAAGCATGCCACCTGGGGCGAATTGAATGCTGTAAGCAAGATTATTTTGGAGAACTTTAGCGAATTTATGGATCGTGAGTACGATACAATATATCAAGTATGTGCAAGACGATTAGGGATGGATAAATCTAGGGTTGATATCGTATTTAGCGATGTGAGCGGCGCGATAGGTGACTCTGACTTCTATCAAGTACTTCAGCGCTCTTGTTCTGAAAATGATGAAAATTGCGATTATCCATTTGTTAAGGCTGTGATTTACTCGTCACCGTTGAGGTGGAAGTACAAGGATGGTCGTTACCTGTTTACGGATTATATCCTTGAACAAGCTTTTGAAGAAGATGATCCTGCTGCTATGGCGAGTGTGCAGTTTTTTTGCAATGTCGAAACGTTCCACTTGGATTATCTAAGGAAAAAGTTCGATAAACTCTACGAAAACGGCAATGAAAAAGCAAAGGAATACTTGGAGGGATTCAAGAACAAAGTCGTTAATGAATTAAAAAACGAGTATTGCGATAATATAGAAGGTTATCCAAATAGAGATTTATTTGACCGACTGCTAGCCGAAGCATATCCTCCGCTGATGAATTTCTTACTCGAATCGGGAAATGAACAGTATTTCATAGATGCTGCAGAGAATAATTCCCTTATAGTGGATTTTGTTACTGAACAGGCTTTGATAGATAAGTCATGGAAAGATTTTGCATTTGAAGAATTGAATGATTTTACAGAAAAATGTGTACAAAGGATGGCGGAAAGGGGGGACGAAAAGGCTATTGAACGCATTTGCGATTGGGATGATGATTATATCAGCGATTCTGTAAGAGAGACCATTTTTCAGCTCGCAGTACAAGATAAAGATAATGCTATAAAAAAGGTGGCATGTTATTCCCGAGAGTATGAATTAGACAAACGATTATGGGAACTTACAGAAAGAGGGCAAAACAAGGCCATTGAATACATTTGCCAACATATTGAACATGGTGATTACGGGTCTTGCGACACTAATCTTGTATTTGATTTTGCTAAATCAGGAAACGAACGAGCATGTAAGTGTATTAGGGGTAATTATGATGCTTTTGAAGATTATGTGATTGAGTTTATTGATGGCCAAGATTTTGCTGATGTTAAGGATTTTGCGAAAAAGATTAATTTGTTTCAGCATATTGATTGCCGCGTAAGCACATACGCCCATTTTGTTTGCGACATGGCTGATGAAGGGAATGCTGATGCAATAGAATTGATTTACTACAACAAAAAATACAGATTCTTCAAAGAATATATTATGAATAAAGCTGATGAAGCAGATGGTGACGCCTGGAATTGTATTCGGCAACACTGCTATAAGGATGAATGTTATGAATTTTATGACTATGTAAAATCTTGTGCTATAGAATATGAAGGTGTTGGTGCTTTGGCAAGAGAATTGATATTTGATCATTTGTATGATTTTCGAGATTTTGTGCTGAAATTAGCTTGCTTCGGAGACGAGTCGGCTAAAAATGCATTTTATTGTGCTCTAGATTCCTCCAAAAAAAATGAAACATTTTATTGTGGGTATGTTTTGGATTGTGAAACAAATGAGGGCCGTAAAATATGTGAATTTATTTTGAATGATGCTCAAAATGGCGATGGCAAGAGTCAAAATGCAATTTACAAAAATCCTCAAATAGAAATATTCCCGCAGTATATTTTAGATGAGGCGAAATTAGGTGATGACGATGCAGTAGAAGTGATTTATAGCCATCCTAATGTTGACGATTTCTATGATTATATTTTGCAACAAGCGAAAGCAGGGAATTGCGATGCAAAGAAAGTTGTATTAGAAAATCCAGAAATCGCACCGTTCCGTGAATACATTTGCAAGCTAGCATCTTCTAACGATGAAGAGGCGAAGGCCGTTGTTCTAGCAAATGTGAAGTATGAATTGTTTCGAAAATGTGTCGTTGAATTAGTTTTTCACGGAGATAGTGGTGCAAAGAAAGTAGTTCTAGAAAATCCAGAAATCGCACCGTTCCAGGAGTGTATTTGCAAGCTAGTTTCTTCTAACGATGAGAACGCAAAGACCGTTGTTCTAGCAAATGTGAAGTATGACTTGTTTAAAAAATGTATAGTCGAATTGGCTTTTCAAGGAGATTGCGGTGCAAAGAAAGTAGTTCTAGAAAATCCAGAAATCGCACCGTTCCAGGAATGTATTTGCAAGCTAGTTTCTTCTAACGATGAGGATGCTAAGACCGTTGTTCTAGCAAATGTGAAGTATGACTTGTTCCAAAAATGTATAGTTGAATTAGTTCTTCAAGGAGATTGCTCTGCAAAAAAAGTTGTTATAGAAAACCCTGAAATAGCTTTGTTTCAAAAACATATTTGCGAAATTGCGACATCAGATGACGAGGATGCCAAGAAAACGATTTTAGACAATTTCGAAATATGTTTATTTCAGGAATGTATTTGCAAAATGGCTTTGTCTGGAGATGAACGCGCAAAAAATGTTGTTTACGCGAATGAAAAAAATGCCTCGTGTCGAAAATTTATAGTATCGGAAGCTTATCAAAATGTAGAACGTGCCTTAAAATGTATTGAATCTAATCCTCAAAACAAGGAATATGAATCTTTTTTGATTGATAAATGTTTTGAGCAAAATGAATGGGCTTTGGCAATTATTTGTGACAATTCAGACTATTATGGACATTGGATTAATAAAATCATAAAGAGCCAATATGATAAAAATAATTTAAAAGAATTGTTAGTTGAAAAAATTTTGCATCTAGCAAAATATGATGACAATGCTCTAAAATATGTTGTTTGTGAAAATCCCCAAGAAGAAAAATTTAAGGATTTAATTGCTGAAAAAATTAAACAAAATAATGATGTTGTTGAATGTATGTGTCGATATTATTTGCAGAAAATATCATCTGATAAAAGAAATTATTTTGGTGAATTTGTTAGACAAAGAATCTCAAAAGAGTTTGGACTTTGCTTTGAGAGTGATGATGTCGCTTTGAAAAGCTCAATTGGTTATTTGTCTTATAGAAATGATAGCCTTTATTTCGTTCTAGCCAAAGCTTGGGGTGGCAATAAATTGGCTCTAGATGTGTTTCGTAGATCTTTTGAATTTTTTGGTCCTGCTATTATAGAGTGCTTGAGAGATTCAGATTCTCAAATTTGGAAATACGCTATGGATTGCGTAAAAAGCGAGAGTACGGGTAAAATTATTAAGGAACTTGCTGAAAACGGTAATGGTATGGCGAATGAAATCGTTCTGAATTTCCAACTTCTTTGCAGTTAAACGATGCTGCAAGTTTCTTGAATAGGTGAAACTTCTTACGAGATTTAGGGGCCTTACCCCCAACTTAGCCATATCGTCATGAACTTGTCGTAGATTTCGTGAACACCCTGTGTAAGCTTCCCCATAATTGTCAGCTACCCATTTTTAGGACTGTTTTAAAGTATACAAAATCACCCAGTTCTCATCAACCGATACTCCAATGGAGCGAGGTTGTTCAAGGAGTCGTGAGGTCTTTCGTTGTTGTAGTAATCCGTCCACTTTTCGGTAATTTCCCTTACATCATCTAAAGTCCTGA